>JBKQRH010000111.1:0-14415 GCA_052326045.1 Occallatibacter sp.
TACTACAACGACATGAAGGTCGTCTTCACGGACGGCAAGGTGACCGACGTGCAGTAACCGGACCGGCTGGCGCGAGAGGGGATCGGCAACCCCCTCTCGCGCTTCGGCCGCAAAAAGTAGTTGCAAGTCCGATCTTCAGCCATGCGATGGGGGAGCCGCGACGATAGCCGGCCTCAACCTCCCAGGCTGGGGCGTGGCCGCCCATTTCCGCAAGGGAGCAGACCGGTTCCGTTTTGTGGGACTCAAAGAGGAAATGCCCGGACTCCAAACCGGGACGCAGGGCCCGAAAAGTGACTATAATCACATTTGAGTAAGAAATATCTACTCTGTCCGGAGTTCATCGGAAGGGAATCCCGACCCATGGCGACCAGTGACCTTGTGCAAGGTCAAGAACAGGGCGCAATCGGCACGCGCGCGCGCGTAATCAACGACTTCAGCATCAACGTGGCAACGGTGAACGGGTCCGGCTCGCAATCCGCCAATAGCGTGCTGCTGAAGAGCATCTTCGGAATGGGCGTTCCCGTCAGCGGAAAGAACCTCTTCCCGTCGAACATCGCCGGACTCCCCACCTGGTACACCATCCGGGCCAGCAAAGACGGTTACGTGGCGCGCAAACGCACCGCCGAGGTGCTGGTGGCGCTGAATCCCGATACGGCCAAGCAGGACACGCTGGCTCTGCCGCCCGGCGGCGTAGCCATCTACGACGAGTTCCTCGATCTTAAGCAGTATCGCGACGACGTGATCTTCTACGCAGTGCCCTTCGACAAGATCACGATTGCCATCTGTCCCGAGCCCAAGCTCCGCAAGCTGGTCAGAAACATGGTTTACGTGGGCGCGGTGGCGCAAATTCTCGCTATCGACCTGGGCGTGGTGGAGAGCGGCCTGCGCAAGCAGTTTGCCAAAAAACAAAGGGTCTTCGACATGAACTTCGGCGCGGTCAAAGCCGGCTACGACTATGCCCAGGAAAACTTGACCAAGCAGGACCCGTACTTTATCGAGCGGTCGAACCAGACGGCGGGCAAGATCCTGATCGACGGCAACGCAGCGGCCGGCATGGGCGCGGTGTTTGCGGGCGTCACGGTGATTGCCTGGTATCCCATCACGCCATCCACGTCGCTGATCGAGGCTGCCACCGACCTGATGAAGAAGTTTCGCGTGACGCCGGAGGGCAAGGCGACCTTTGCCGTGGTGCAGGCCGAGGACGAGCTGGCGGCGATCGGCATGGTGCTGGGCGCGGGCTGGGCGGGGGCGCGGTCCATGACATCAACCTCAGGCCCAGGCATCTCGCTGATGGCCGAGTTTGCGGGGTTGGGCTACTACGCCGAGATTCCGGGCGTCATCTTCGACGTGCAGCGGACCGGGCCGTCGACGGGGATGCCGACGCGGACTGCGCAGGCCGATCTGTTAAGCGTGGCGTTTCTTTCGCACGGCGACACCAAGCATGTGGTGTTGCTGCCGGGCTCGGTGAAGGAGTGCTTCGAGCTGGCGTACGCGGCTTTCGACCTGGCCGAGCGGCTGCAAACGCCGGTGTTTGTGCTCAGCGATCTGGATCTGGGCATGAACAACTGGATGTCGGAACCATTCGAGTATCCCGCCACGCCGCTGGACCGCGGCAAGGTGCTGACGAAAGAGGACCTGGACCGGCTGGGCAAATTCGCGCGTTACCGCGACGTGGACGGCGATGGCATCGGCTGGCGCACGCTGCCCGGGACACAGCACCCCAAGGCCGCTTATTTCACGCGCGGATCGGGACACAACGATGCGGCCGAATATACCGAAAAGCCGGATGAGTATGTTGCGGTGATGGAGCGGCTGGCGCGGAAATTTGAGAATGCGCGCAAGCTGGTTCCGGGGCCGGTGACGGTCAAGGATGGCACCTCGAAGATCGGCTTCCTGGCTTACGGGAGCACTGACTTTGCGGTGCGCGAGAGCCTGGACCAGATCGAGAAGGAGCTTGCGAAGAGCGTGGACTACATGCGCATCCGGGCCTATCCGTTCGCGCGCGAGATTCACGGCTTTGTGGCTTCGCACGAACGCGTTTACGTGGTGGAACAGAACCGCGACGCGCAATTGGCCAGCCTGCTCAAGCTCGATCTGCCGGCCGGCCAGGCAGACAAGCTGCGCAGCATTCTGCACTACAACGGATTGCCGCTGGACGCTCGCACCATCACGGAGGAGTTCGCGGCCAAGGAGGGCCTCTGATGGCTATCGCAACGCCGACGCCGAAGGTGAATCACATCGGCCTCCCGATCCTTGAGTACCGCGGAGGCAAGAGCACGCTGTGCGCCGGCTGCGGGCACAACTCCATCTCCGAGCGCATCATCGACGCCATGTGGGAGATGGGCGTGGAGCCGGAGCGGGTGATGAAGATGAGCGGCATCGGCTGCTCGTCCAAGAGCCCGGCCTACTTCATGAGCCGCTCGCACAGCTTCAACGGCGTGCATGGGCGGATGCCGGCCATCTCCACCGGCGCTATCCTGGCCAACCACACCATGACCACCATCGGCGTCTCCGGCGACGGCGATACAGCCTCCATCGGCATGGGCCAGTTCGTTCACCTGCTGCGCCGCAACCTGCCCATGATTTACATCATCGAGAACAACGGCGTTTACGGGCTGACCAAGGGCCAGTTCTCGGCCACCGCCGACCTCGGCTCCCGGCTCAAGACCGGGGTGGTCAACGATCTGCCGGCCATCGATACATGCGCGCTGGCTATCCAGTTGGGCGCCACGTTTGTGGGCCGGTCATTCTCCGGCGACAAGAAGCAGTTGCTCTCCATGCTGAAGGCGGCCATCGCCCACAAGGGCACGGTCATGCTGGACGTGATCAGCCCCTGCGTGACGTTCAACGATCACGAGGGCTCGACAAAGAGCTACAAGTTCATGCAGGACAACGACGAGCCGATCAACGAGGTCGATTTCGTGGCCAGCTTCGATGACATCGAAGTCGATTACGACTCCGGACAAGTTTACGAGGTGGAGATGCACGACGGCTCCAACCTGCGCCTGCGCAAGCTGCTGGAGGACTACGACCCCACCGACAAGGCCAACGCGGTGCGCACGCTGATGGAGGCGCACGATAACGACGAGATTCTCACCGGCATCTTCTACATCGACACCGAGAAGCCGACGTTCATCGACCTGCTGAACGTGGTGGATGAGCCGCTGGCGACGCTGCCGGAAGCGCTTACGCGGCCGCCGAAATCCGCGCTGGATGGGCTGATGGCCAGCTTGCAGTAAAGGTGTGAAAAGAACGGCAGTAATGGAAAAGCCCCGCGGGATGCGGGGCTTTTTTTGCTGGCGGCTTGACGCCGCTTCAGTGCGCCGCCGGCACAATCTTCACGCCCAGGGCGTTGAGCCTGGTGCGCGCCTGCGCGGCTTCGGGGGTCTGCGGATGGCGCAGGATGAGCACTTGCAGCTCGTGAATGCCTGCGGTCTTCTTGTCCAGTTGCAGCAGGGCCAGTCCTTTGCGCAGTTGCGCGGCCGGGGCCTTGGTGCTGCCGGGAAAGCCTTCCAGCACCGCGTTGTAGTCCTTCACCGCATCGGTGAATCTCTGCTGGCGGTAGGCGATCTCGCCCAGGTAGAACTGGGCGGCGCCAGCCAGATCGTCGAGCGGATAGTAGCGGAGCACGTCCTGGAACTCCCCTGAGGCCACGCCGTACCGGGCGGCGTTATAGTCGCGCACGCCGGCCTGAAAGGTCTCCTGGAGCGGCGGCGCCTGGTTCTGGTTGGCTGCCGGGGCAGCAGCGGCCGGGAGACCGGACGCGGGTGTTGCGCCGCCATCGGACGGGACTGCGCCTGGGGCTCCGCTCGGAGCTCCGGTGGCCGCGCTCGGGGGCGGAGTCTGGATGTTCTGCAACTGGGTCTGCAAGTCCTGGACGGATTTGTCGAGCTTGGCGATGCGGGACTTCAACTCGTCGACGGAGTCGTTGAGCGACTGGAGCTGGCCGGAGGTGGCGTCCAGCTTGCCGCTGGCCGCATCGCTCTGCGCGTTGATCTTCTGCTGCAGGGCGTTGACGGTCGCGGTCATCTGGGTGGCGTTATCCGCGGTCTGCTGCGCCAGGTGCTGCAGCACGCCGAAGCGACTGTCGAGGGTGGACTGGAGCCGTTGCACCATGTCCAGCAGTTGCTGTACCTGCGTTTGCAACTCGATGATCTCCTTTGAGGTGGCGCGCGCGGGCACGGGCGCGGAGGCAAGAACGAAGGCAAAAGCCGCCGCCGCGAAGAGACGATTGCGAAGTGTACGTGTGGTTTGCATTCTTCACCTGTGAAGCAGGACAACTGTATTTTACCGGTCCGGCGTGAAACCGGCGCGGCGGTTCTTCTGCCAGCATTCTTCAGACGACTCGGAGCAGAAGGGCTTCTCCTTGCCGTAGCTGATAACGCGGATGCGGCCAGCCGCCACTCCGGCGGTGACAAGGGCATTCTTGGCGGTTTCAGCGCGATTCTGGCCGAGCGCCAGGTTGTACTCGTCTGAGCCGCGCTCGTCGCAATAGCCGCCGATGACGATCTTCACGCCGGTATGGCTGACGAGGTAGGAGGCATCGCGGGAGAGAGTGGCCTGCGCGTCGCTGCGGATATCGTAGGTGTCGTAGTCGAAGAAGATGTCCTGAACATTGGCCTTGAACTCTTCTTCCTCGCTCATGGCGCTGACGGGCACCTGCACGGCGGGCGGCGCGTTGACGGTGACGCGCGCCGTGGCTTCGGCCGAGCCGCCCTCACCGCGGGCCACCAGGCGATAGGTGGTAGACACGGATGGGGTCACGGTCTTAACGCCCGAGCTGGGCACGTCCCCGATGCCATCGATGGAGACGCTGGTGGCGTCCGTGGTGCGCCAGGAGAGCTGGACCTGATCTCCGGCCGAGACCACGGTGGGCGTGGCGGTGATTTGCGCGTTGGGCGCGGGCACGACCGCTGCCGGCGGAGCCATTGCAGCCGGTGGCAGGGGCTTCTTCTTGTTGTTGCAACCTGCAACCGTGGCCAAGGCGACAAGCAGGACAACAGGGACCAGAATGCGAAACCGTCGGTTCAATGGGTTACTCCTTCAAGCAAATTCAAAAAGCTATCCGCACGATGCGACCAGCCGGGGATTTCAGCAACGATAAAATGATAGTGCATAAAGCCGGGACGGCTGACCGTGCGCGTGCATGCTCGAACCGTCTTGCTGCTTTTTCAACTTTCCCGGCGCTCATCCTGGGCTCGTATCCGGGTTCACTTCCAGCTCCAGTTGGGCATGAAGTTGTTGCCCGTGTGGGTGAGTTGATGCTGCTCGGTGCCGTCGGCGAGCATGGACCAGATTTCAGTGTGGCCGCCGATAGCGCGCTCAAAGACGATGTGGCGTCCGTCAGGGGCCCAGGAGGGGTAGTCGTTGCTTCCGGATTCGTGGGTAATCTGAAGCCAGCGCTTGCTGGCGATATCCATGACGTAGATATCCTGACCGCCGGGGTCGCCAGGCCCGTACTTGCGGTTCCAACTGAAGGTGAGGAGCTGGCCGTTGGGAGCCCAGGAGGGGGAGATGGCATAGCCGCCGTCTGTCAGGCGCTGGATGTTGGCGCCGTCCTGATCCATGGTGTAGATCTGCGGCTCCCCGGTGCGCCCGCTGACCCAGGCCAGTTGCGCATCGGTGCGCGGGTTCCAGGTGGGCGCGAGGTCGGGACCACGAAAGTTGGTGAGTCGGCGCAGATTGGCGCCGCTGGCGTCGGCGACCCAGATTTCGGGATCGCCGGTGCGCGAGGAGGAGAAGGCGATCCTGGAGCCGTCTGCAGACCATGCTGGGCTAAAGTTGCCGCCGCCTGCCGTGCCGGCGGGGAAGGCGACCGGGCGGTCGAGCTCCAGGGAGTACATGCGGATGGACCATCCCTCGCGGCCAAGAGACGCGAAGGCAAGCCGCGTGTTATCCGGCGAGATGCGCGGCGAGAGAGAAATGCTGCCCAGGCGGGTGATGGCGTGCTGGTTCTGCCCGTCGTAGTCCATGGCCCAAATCTCTTTGGCGCCGGTGCGGGAGCTGACGAAGTAGATTTTGGTTTCGGCGATGCCGTTGATGCCGCCGCCGAGGCGAAGAATGATTTCGTCGGCGAACCTGTGGGCCACGGCGCGCGCGGAATCCTGGCTGGCCGCTTCGTTGTACTGCTTGCCCAGCACCTGCGGATTGACTGTGTTGTGCGTGTCGAAGAGCCAGCCGTAGACGACGAGCCGGCCGTTGGTGGAAGAAAGCGCGCCGAAGGCCACCATCGCCGCGTTGGCCGGGGCGTCGGACCACTGTGTCAGGTTGATCTCCTGTGGCGAGCCGGGCGTGGCCTGGGGCGACAGGCTCTTGGAGACCAGGTCGAAGATGCCGGCGTTGGCCAAGTCGTTATAGAGGGTGGCATCGAAGGCCGCCTTCAAGGCCGGGGTCTGGGGATCGGCACTAACCAGCTTGAAGTCCGCCGCGGCGATGCGGATGCGATCGTTGCCGAGGTTGGAGCCGGTGTGGACCCAGTCCTGTGCGCGCAGTTGGGGCGACCCAAGACAAAACAGGAGAAATGCAAGAATAGGGAAAATCCGGGAATCGGTCTTCATGCGATGAGCGGTCCTTCCTCGCGCGGTATGGGACAGGCGCGTGGCACTGCCAATGCGCCAGGACTCAATACGTACAATCATAAGTGACGTCGAGCCATTGATCGTTGGATTCCGGCGGCAAGGGTCCAAATGTGTCGACCCGCTGCGTGGCCCGCAGGCAAGATTGGTCCAGGGTAGGGCTGCCGCTGGCTGTGTTGATCTTGAAACTGGACGGTACACCCTGACGGCTGACGCGGAAGTAGATTTCCGCTGTGGCACCCTTGGGGGTGCGTGAGTCCACTTCGTAACGATTCCAGTTCTGGCTGACCTTGCGCTTGATGATTTCCACGTACCAGCCGAAGCGAGTCCCGAAGTCGCCGTTGCTGATGCTCACGGGTCCATTGGATGCAGTATTCTGCGCCATGGCGGCGCGAGGCATGAAGGAGCCGGCCTGCTCGCCGAACTGGGCCAGATTGTTCTGTTTGGGTTGGGGCTGCTTGTTTTTGGGAGCGGTCTGCTTTTTGGGTTTTTCCTGCTTGCCGGCAATGGGAATGGCGGTTTCATCCACCGTCTGTTTGGCCTTAGGGGTGGGCTCCGCGGGGGCCTTGCTGGGGTTTTGGGTGGTCAGCACATTGTCGTTGGGCGGCTGATCGGCGGGCAGGGGAAGGACATTGCTGACCAGGCTCACCTGGATAGCGCCGCCCGTTCCTGGATTGCCCCACAAGTTGTGATGGAAGAGGCCGCTGAGAATGCCGTAGAACAGGAGCGAGCCGAACAGGACGACATGGAGTGCAAACGAACCTGCCGCGGGCGCAAAGATGGGGTCCGGCGTCAGTTCCCGCTCCAGTTGCGCGCCGAGATGTTGAGTGCCATCCAGCAGACTGTTCATGCGCTCGCCTGAGACTCTCTCTTCAAGACGGACCCATCGACAAAAGGTTGAAAGGCCTGCGCCCTAATTCCCGCTGGCCGTGGATGCCTTGGCCTCCAGCGGCTGGGTGACGATAGAGACGTTGCTGATGCCAGACTGCTTCACCGCGTCCATGACGGTGGCGAAGGCGCCAAACGGGACCTGCTCGTCGGCGCGGAGATAGATCACCTGGTGAGCCGGATCGGCGCCCCGCTGGCGGAGTTTTTGGGCCAGTTCGTGGATGTTCACGGGCTGATCGTCGAGAAAGACCTGTTGACTGCGGTCGATGGTCACCACCAGGCGCTGCTCGGTGATCTCCTTGACGGTGCGGGTTTTAGGCACGGAGACTTCAATCCCCGATTGCAGGACCGGCGCGGTGATCATGAAGATGACCAGCAGCACCAGCACCACGTCCACCAGCGGCGTGATGTTGATCTCCGCCAACGAGGTTCGGGTTTGGCCGCTGTTACTGGTGAACGCCACGCTCAGCCTCCCGGGGGAGTTCGGCTTCCGTGTTGCGTGAGGGCGGGGAAGAACGCGCGGGAATCTCTTCGAGCAGGTTCAGCAGCTCGCGGCAAAAATCGTCGGTGGCCGCGGCAAAGACCCTGATGCGCGCGGTGAACTGGTTGTAAGCCACCACGGCAGGCACGGCCACAAAGAGGCCGGCCGCGGTGGTGATGAGCGCCTCGGAGATGCCGGGGGCGACGGCCCTCAGCGTCGCCGCTCCCGCCGTGCCCAGGCCGTGGAAGGCATCGATGATGCCGATCACCGTGCCGAAGAGGCCGACGAAGGGGCTGGTGGCGGCGATGGTGGCCAGCCAGGTCATGCGGCGTTCGAGGCCGGTGACGGCTTCGCTGGCGGAGGTCTGCGCCGAGCGCTCCAGGGGAGCCAGATTGCGCGGCGGTCCCGAGCCGCCGGTCTGCCGCCTGTACGTATCGTAGACGTCTTCGAAAACCTGAGCCAGAGGGCTGAATTTGTAGTTGTCGGCGAGTGCGGAAATCTCCTGCAGGCGAGGAAGAGCCTTGCGGAAGGCGTGGATGAAGTGGCGGCTCTCTTTGGTGGCCTTCCTGAAGGTGGACATTTTGCCCAGAATCACGGCCCAGGAGTAGAGACTGGCGATGAGCAGCAGCGCCAGCACGGCCATGGCCACGGGACCGATGTTGTAGAGCATCTCCCAGACCGCGGTGGAACCCTGATGCCAGAACGGGGCCGGGGACGGCGCCGCCGGGGCCGCGCCACTATCAGCCTGCAACAGGAAGAGGAAGGCAGCAGTAAGAATCGGCGTTCACCTCAGTATCCACGGTATCAGACGGGATGGCCGCTTCCAAGTTACAGATGTGGTCCCTCCAGACGCATGCAGATTTGACCGATAGGCCGCCGAGGCGGCGTTCGTGCTATGCTGCGCACGGATTGTCAGGGCTGAAGCCCTGACTTACCATTGTCCTGGTCATTGAACAGGTTTCAAGAGGTTCGCATACCATGCTCGTGGAACTGCGCGCGGAAAACTACGCTGTCATCGATCACGCCATCGCCGTCTTTGGCCCGGGGCTGAACCTGCTCACGGGCGAGACCGGCGCAGGCAAATCCATCCTGGTGGACGCGCTGGCGCTGCTGATGGGCGGCAAGGCCTCGGCCGAGCTGGTGCGCCACGGAGCCGGCAAGGCCGTGGTGGCCTGCGTCTTCGAGTCCACACCCGGCGCCGAAACCATTCTTGAAGAAAACGGCATCGATTCGGAAGGCAACGAGATCATCCTGCGCCGGGAGATTCTGGCCACGGGCAAGGGGCGGGTGTTTGTGAACAACCAGCCGGCCGCCGTGGCCGTGCTCAAGCTTCTGGCGCCGGAACTGGCCCTGGTTCATGCGCAGAGCGAGAGCCTGTCGAGCTTCGACCAGGCCCAGCAGCGGCTTCTCCTCGACCGCTTCGGCGGCCTCTCCACTGACGCCGTGGCCGAGGCCCACGCCCGCTGGAAGGACGCCGCCGGAAAGCTGGACGAACTGCTTCAGGGCGAGCAGGACCGGCTGCGCATGGTGGACCTGTGGAGCTACCAGCACAAGGAGATCGACCAGGCGCGTCTCACGGCTGGCGAGGACGAGGCACTGGAGACCGAGAAGCGCGTCCTGGCCAACGCTGAGAAGCTCTACGCCGCGGCCATGAGCGCTTTTGAGCAGCTTTACGAAGGCGGCGCATCGGCAGAGGTCGCGCTGCGGGCGGCGGTGCGCAATGTGGAGGAGCTGGCCCGCTACGATGGCCGCTTCACCGAGGCTGCCCAGCAACTGGAGTCGGTTCGCGCCACAGTCGGCGACATGGGATCGAACCTGCGCGACTACGCCGAGGGCATCAATGCCTCGCCCGAGCGCCTGGCCGAGATCGAAGACCGCCTGGCAGCGTTGGACCGGCTCAAGCGCAAGTACGGCAAGACTATCGCGGAGGTCATCGCCTTTGGCGAAGAGGTGGCCCGCAAGCTGGCCGAGGTGGAAGACCGCGACGAAATTCTCAAGGCGCTACGCGTGGCTCTCGATGAAGCGGCTGTAGCTTATCGGGGAGCGGCGGGCGCTCTGCACGAGGAACGGAAGGCCGCGGCGGCGAAGCTGGCCAAGCTGGCCGAGAGCCAGATCAACTCGCTGGCCATGAAGGTTAAGTTCGAGGTTGCCGTGACGGCCAGCGAGAAGGAGTTGGGCTGGACGGCCAGCGGCTGGGACCAGGTCGAGTACCGCATCGCCACCAACCCCGGCGAACCCCTCAAGCCTCTCGACCAGATCGCGTCCGGCGGCGAGATGTCCCGCGTCATGCTGGCCCTCAAGGTCAGCGTGGAAGAGGGTGCCGTCAAACCCAAAAAGAAGACCCCCACCCCCCGCACTCTGGTCTTCGACGAGATCGACACCGGCATCGGCGGCCGCGCAGCGGAAGCCGTGGGCCAAAAACTGAAATCCCTGGGCAGGGGCCAGCAGGTTCTGTGCGTAACTCACCTGCCCCAGATCGCAGCCTTCGCCGACCAGCATCTTGCCGTCGAGAAACGCGAATCCGGCGGCCGCACCAAGATGCAGGTCCGGGTCCTGGACGACCGCGCGCGCACGCACGAAGTGGCGCGGATGCTGAGCGGGGCGAAGGTGACGGAGACGAGCCTCCAGCACGCCGCGCAGATGATCGCCGGCAGCCGGTGATAGGTGATCGACGTCGCCTCAGATTCCAGATACGGTTTTGACCTCGAAGAGCGGTATAAGGGCCAGTGCGCAGGCCTTCATATTCCAAAACTCAAGACGGACAAAACGGACGGGAGCAAATTGTTGCTTCGGCTCCGAACCTTCTTGGTCTGAAGAGGTCTCAATCAGGTTGAAGGGAGCCGAGTGGCGAGTTCCGCACAAGAGGCGCAGTGGGTGCTGAGAGCGCAGTGCGCTGACCGCGATGCTCTTGAGCTTCTGCTCCGCGGCATCCAAGGTCCGCTGCACGGTTATGTCCGCGGTTTGGTCGGATCCTCAGTAGCTGACGATGTACTCCAGGAAGTACTGATTATCATCTGCCGGAAGCTGACTTGGCTGCATGATCCTGAGCTCTTTCGACCGTGGGCGTACCGCATTGCCAGCCGCGTTGCGATCCGTCATTTGAAGAAACAAAGACGCTGGCCCGAACAACTGCCAGAAGACTTCGCACTGGAAGAGATTCCCGCGAAGGATCTCGGCCCTTCAACCGGCGCCTTGCAAGACTGGCTGAACCTGGACAGCGTTTCGCCCAACAGCCGCGCCGTCTTGATGCTGCATTTCCAGGAGGAGCTAACCCTGCAGGAAGTTGCAGCGATTCTCGATATCCCATTGGGGACTGTCAAGTCACGCCTGGCCTACGGCTTGACAGCACTGCGAAAACAACGGGCCAAGACGAGGAGTGTCGAATGACTCAAGAAACGGAAAGTATCCTGCGCAAGTCGCTCAACGAGGTTGACCGCATAAGGAAACTCCAAATCGTCTGTTTTGGCGTCCTGTTCTGCGCGATAGTGGGCTTGATTGTCTGGCTCGGTTACATGGGCGAGAATCCCGCGACCGACGTGCGGAGGATGATCCTGTTTGCGGTGATTGTTCTTCTGTTTGGAATGGTCTACGTCGCGATGGCGCACGCCATGGTTCAGAGCAAAATGACGCTGAAGATTCTGAAGGCGATCGAGCTTCTTTCAAGGCGTTAAGGACCAGCGACCGGGTGCCGGGTGTCCCAGGTCTCGCCTCCGAGACCTGGGATTCGATCTCCGCCAGCCGGTGAAATCAACGGCTGAATTGCTTTTTTTCACTCTTGACGAATTATACCTAAGTAGGCATAATTAAGAAATGAGACAAGCGCCGAGGCCGTTGCACTGGATCGGGTCGGCCAAGAAGGACTTGCTGGCCATGTCCGACGAGGTGCAGCAGAGCTTTGGCTTTGCTCTGTATCAAGCGCAGATTGGCTTGCTTCACCCCGATGCAAAGCCGCTCAAGGGATTCGGCTCGGCGGGGATTTTGGAGATTGTGGAAAATTGGCGTGGCAATGCGTACCGGGCGGTCTACACGGTGCGCTATGCACAAGCAGTATTCGTCTTGCACTGCTTTCAGAAGAAGTCGAAACATGGAATCGAGACTCCCGAGGCGGATATGAAATTGATTCGTAAGCGATTGAAGGAAGCTGAGGCGCTGGCGAAAGGAGTTGAACAGTGAACAAAGTAAAAGAAGGCATGAATGTATACGAGCAGTTGGGCTTTCCCGACGCCGAAGAAATGCTGGTGAAGGCGCAGCTGGTCTCGCAGATTGGGGAGATTCTGCGTGAGCGGGGATGGAGCCAGCAGCAAGCGGCGAAGGTTTTGGGGCTGACTCAGCCCAAGCTCTCCAAGATGCTGCGCGGGCAGTTTCGCGGCATCAGCGAGATGAAGATGATGGACTGCCTGCTTCGGCTGGGGCGCACCGTCAAGATCGTGGTTGGACCGGAGACCGAGGCCGCCGAAGACCACATCGAAGTTGTGGCCGCGTAAAGGCTCGACTATCACTGAGAGGAGAGCACGCCATGCGCATGTACAACCCTCCGCATCCCGACGAAGTCATTCGGGAGTATCTCGGCGAGATGACCGTAACGGCCGCGGCTCAGCATCTGGGCGTGATCCGGGTCACCTTCTCCCGCGTGCTAAACGGCAAAGCCGCCGTCTCGCCGGAGATGGCCGTGCGCCTTGCCGCCGCCTTCGGCACCTCTTCGCCCGAAGTCTGGCTGCGCATGCAGGCGCAGTACGACCTCTGGCAGGTTGGCAAGCGAAGCAAAATCCGCGTCGATGTGCTCCCCCACCTTCAGCATTCCTGACTGCGCGTTCGCCCTATAATCCTTCAAAGAGGGAGGTCCTCTTGGAAACGACTCGACACAAATGCCTCTACGCCTTCGCTCTGGCTCTCTTGGCGCTGGCTTCCATTGCCGCAGCCGGCGCGCAGCAACTCTCGCCGAAACTTCAGAACGCCATAGGGCACTGGCAGATCGTCAACAGCGACGGCACGCCCGGAGGCAAGGCGGAGACCTACCTGGTGGACGGCAAGCTCTTTGGCCGCGTCACCGAGGCGCGCCCCGGCCGCACTCCGCGCGACGTGTGCGACAAATGTGCCGGCGAGTACAAGAACCAGCTGATCCTGGGCATGGTCTTCATGCGCAACTTCCATCCGGACGGAGACGACTGGGTGGACGGAACCGTGGTGGACCCGGAGAATGGAAAGGAATACAAGGGCAAGATCTGGGCCGTGGGGAAGGACAGCCTGGCATATGCGCGGGTTCATCGGCTTCTCCCTGTTCGGGCGGACCGAGAGCTGGGTAAGGATTCCCTGAGAATTGAATGATATCGGTTCTCTGCCCCCTGATCCTGATCACTGTCTCACTGCACATCCACTGTGTGGAAGCCCAGGCCATAGAGCAGAGCGGCGACGCTGGTGCGGGCGTTCTGACGCGCTTTCAAGAGAATGCCGTCGTCGAGTGCGGCCTGGGCAATCTGCTGCTCGGCCGTCAGGCGTACTTCGGATTCCAGGTTCGGATCGGTGGCGACCAGCAGGCCGGTCGTCCGGGAATAAACTCGCGTGCGTCCGTTATCGATGCGGGTTGTGAGGATCTGTGGCGCGGGCAGCCGAACCTGAACGGCGTCGCCCTTCACGGTAACGTCGCCCGGCTTGAGCTGGCCCAGATCAACTCCGGCAATCACTTCTCCGTGGGCCACCAGAAGGAGCTTGTCGCCCACCAGAAAGTCGGGCAGGTAGGCGTTCTGGCGTTCTCCCTCCACGATCTTGTCCAGCGAATATACCACCGTCTCCAGGCGTGAGAGTTGATGTATCTTCTCCACGACCGAAGGGGAGGAAACGTCGATGCTGGTGGTGCGGCCCGTCAGGTAACCGGCGAAGCGGTTCCACAATCCAGCGCGCGCGACAAGAGCAAAACCCGAGAGCAGCAGAAAACAGAGCACGATGCCAATGGCGAGCGCACCGATCGAGATGCTAAGACGGCTTAAGCGCATGGGTCTGAAACCTCGCCGACTCCCTTACTCATCGTCTACTTGGATGCAGCGCCGAGGCTTCGCGTCTTCGTTTTTCTTTCCTGTCGCCTGGATGCGGCGATTGGTATACTGAGGGGGTGACTACAACTGTCCTCGATTCCATCTCGAACGGCGCCCACGCCGGGACTTCCCCCAGCCAGAAGAGGGTGTTGTTGCTCAAGCCACGCGGCTTTTGCGCCGGGGTGGTGCGCGCGATCGACATTGTGAAGATCGCTCTGGAAACCTTCGGCGCGCCCATCTACGTGCGCCGGGAGATTGTGCATAACCGCTATGTCGTGAACGAGTTGGCTGAGAAAGGCGCGATTTTTGTTCATGAAATCGACGATGTGCCGGACGGGCAGCGGGTGATCTACTCGGCGCACGGGGTTTCGCCGGCGGTGCGCGAGCGGAGCAAAGGGCGCGGGTTGAAGGTGATCGACGCCACCTGCCCGCTGGTGACCAA
>JBKQRH010000112.1:0-3928 GCA_052326045.1 Occallatibacter sp.
TCAAGGCTTACGCTGTGGCCCGGCGCACGCGCGAGATCGGCATCCGCATGGCGCTCGGCGCGAAGCCTGGCGAGGTGGTGCGCATGATTCTGCGCGAGGGCCTGGTGATGACGCTCAGTGGGGTGGCGTTGGGATTCCTGCTCGCGCTCGGTATGGGCCGCCTCTTCAGCAGCATGCTTTACCAAGTCAGTCCGGTGGATCCTGTCGTCTTCACCCTTGCACCCTGCGTGCTCCTTGCCGCTGCGCTCATGGCCTGCTATCTTCCCGCCCGCCGCGCGGCATCCATTGAACCCATGCAGGCCTTGCGCGCCGAGTAATCGGTGCTTGATGCCCGAAGAGGAAAGAAGATGAATACGCTGCTGCACGACATTCGCTACGCGCTGCGCCAGTTGCGCAGGTCGCCGGGATTCACGCTCACCGTGATCGTCACGCTGGCGCTGGGCATCGGCGCCAACGCGGCCGTCTTCACGCTCTTCGATCAGGTGCTGCTGCGCATGTTGCCCGTCGAGCGGCCCAGGGAGCTGGTGCGCTTCGAGTGGACTGGCACGTTCTCCGGTTCGGCCAGCAGCTTCGGCGGCGACTCAGACAACTATTTCTCCTATCCCATGTACAAGGACCTGCGCGACCAGAACCAGGTCTTTCAAGGCGTGCTGGCCGCCGACAAGGCCCAGGTCGGCGTCTCCTGGCACAACCAGGCCGAAAACAAGGACGCCGAAGTCGTCACTGGCAATTATTTCCAATTGCTTGGACTGAAGCCCGCCGCGGGCCGCTTGCTCACCCCGCAGGACGACACCGCCAAGAACGCCAACCCTGTCGTTGTCCTCAGCTACGACTATTGGAAGTCGCGCTTCGGTGCATCGCGTGATATCGTCGGCCAGACAGTGCTTATCAACGGCCATCCCTTCACCATCCTCGGCGCGGCGCCGAAGAACTTCGACTCCGCCATCGGCGGTTACAAGCCGGGCGTCTTTGTGCCCATCAGCATGGTCGAGATCGCCATGCCGTGGATGGCGCCCCGCGACGATTTGAACAATCACCAATCCATCTGGCTCACGCTGGTGGCGCGATTGAAGCCGGGCGTATCCAACTCACAGGCCGAGGCCAGTCTCGGTCCGCTGTGGCACTCGCTGCGGGCGTATGAATTGACTCTTTACAAAGGGAGGTCCGAACGTTTCAAGAAAAACTTCCTCGACAATTCGCGTCTCAAGGTAATGGACGACTCGACCGGGTTTTCGCCGGGCCGCATGGAGTTGAAGACCCCGCTCATCATTCTCATGAGCATGGCTGGATTGCTGGTAGCCATGTGCGCCATCAACGTGGCCACGCTGCTCTTGTTGCGCGCCGCGGGCCGCGCGCGCGAAATGTCCATGCGCTATGCCCTCGGCGCAAAGCGCAGCCGTATCGTTGCGCAATTGCTCGCAGAGGGCGGGCTGCTCGGCATTGCCGGCGCAGCGGCGGGGCTTGCTCTTGCGCCGCTGGTTGCTACGATGCTTGTTCGCCTGATGACCAGCGCCGATCCAGGCAACGAGCCTTACTCAACTTCCATCGATGCGCGCGTTCTACTGTTCACGCTTGCGATTTCAGTTGTGGTGAGCCTGCTGTTCAGCATTGCGCCGGTCTTCCACTTCCTGCGCCCTGATCTGGCCAACGCGCTGCGCCAGAATGCCGGCACCGCATCGAAGAACTCGCAGCGCTTCCGCAAAGCCGCGGTGGGCGCGCAGATTGCGCTCAGCGTCATCTTGCTCGGCGGCGCGGGCCTGTTCGTGCGCACGCTCGAAAATCTCCGCCATCAGCCCGTCGGATTCGATACCTCACACATCGTTGGATTCTCTCTTGATCCGACCATCTCCGGGTACGCCGAAGATCGTACGCCGCAGGCCGTCATCAGTTCATTGGAGGCGTTACGCCGGATACCGGGCGTTGTGTTTGCCGCAGCCACAACCGATCCCGAACTCGAAGGAGACACAAATCACTCCACCTTCACCTTGCAGGGCTACAAGCCGGCGGAAGACGAGGCGATGCACTTCGAAGAGCCGTGGATCACTCCCGGTTACTTTGCCACGCTGCGGCAACCGCTCCTTGCGGGCAGGGAGTTCAGCGCTGCGGATGCGCAAGGGCAGCCCAAGGTGGCTATCGTCAATCTCTCTCTCGCCAAACGCTTCTACGGATCAGCGCAAAACGCGCTGGGCCGTGCCATCGCTGAAGGAAGAGGCGATGATGCAAAGCCCGACACCACCATCGTTGGTGTAGTCGGCGACATCAAACATGCCGATCTGCGCACTGAGATTGGCCCCGCGGTGTACAGGCCCTATCAGCAGCAAAAGCATCCAGGTGGAGTCGTTGTCTACGCGCGCACCATGCAAGCGCCCCAGACAGTTGAGGCCGCGATTCGCCAGGCCATTCATCAACTTGACTCTACGCTGGTCGTCGATAGCCTGCGCACCATGGAGCAGCAAGTGGACCGCAGCTCTTCCGATGAACGCGCGCTGGCCTTTCTCGCCATCGGCTTCTCCACGCTGGCGATGTTGCTGGCCGCCGTCGGCCTTTACGGCGTACTGGCCTACTCCACCGAGCAGCGCACGCGCGAGATCGGCGTGCGTCTGGCGCTGGGCTCGCCGCGGTCGAACGTTGTGGTGCTGATCGTCCGCGAGATGGCCGTCATCGCGGCCATCGCCACGGCGATTGCGCTGCCTTCCATCGTCGCCCTGACCCGGCTTTTCCAGAGCCAGTTGTACGGCGTCACCAACTTCGATCCGCTTACATTGTCGGTAACAGTTACTCTCACCGCGGCGATGGCGGCACTGGCTGCCGCGCTGCCCGCCCGCCGCGCCGCTTCCATTGAACCCATGCAGGCGCTACGCGCCGAGTGATTCTCAATAGTCGAGGAGAAAGAAAGATGAACGCACTGCTTCATGACCTTCGCTTCGCATTTCGTAAGTTGCGCAAGAGCCCCGGCTTCACGGCTGTAGCCATCATCACGCTGGCGCTGGGGCTGACCGTCAACGCCACCATCTTTTTTATGATTAACGACCTGTTTCTGCGGCCACTGCCGGCAGCGGACCCAGGACGGCTGGTGGTGATCGCGCAGAGGACCAGTCAGATGCCGTTTATGTTTCCTTTTTCCTATCCGGATTTTCTGGACTTTCAGCGCTCTGCCGAGGGAGGCAGCCGTGATTTTCCAGAGATGGCGAAGGCTTTTTCCGGCATCATGGCCTATCTGGAATCGGCAGTCCAGATGAGCCGCCAAGGCGAGGCCGCCGAAAGAGCCTATGTGCACGTGGTCAGCGGCAACTACTTTGTGGTACTGGGCGCGCAGCCGATGATGGGGCGGCTCTTCCTGCCCAATGAGGGCCGCACGGCAGGCGCGGATGCCATCATTGTTCTCACCTACGATACATGGAAGAACCGCTTTGCCGCCGACCCGCATATCATCGGCCAACTTGTGAAAATCAACGGCCTGCCGTTTACCGTGGTGGGCGTGACGCAACCCAAGTTCGTGGGCGCGGCGTGGGGCACGGCTCTGAGCGGATTTGTGCCGATTTCGATGCTGCCGCTGATGAATCCCGGGGGCAACGAAGTCTTCACCAATCGAGGCTTCTTATCGGTATACATGATGGGCCGCTTGCAGCAGGGTGCCAGCCTTGCGCAAGCCCGTGCCGCGACCTCACTTGTGATGGCGCGTCTTCTCAAGGATTATCCTATATATCACCCGCCGGGCGAAGCCACCGTGGTTCTGCGCGAATCGATGTGCCGGCCTACTCCCTTTGTGGCCAACTTCATGCCGCTGGTTACCGGCGTGCTGATGATCCTGGCGCTGCTGGTGCTGGCGATCACGGTGGCGAATGTGGCCAATCTGCTCTACGCGCGCGCCGCCGACCGCGAGCGGGAGGTGGCGATTCGCGGCGCTCTCGGCGCCACGCGCTGGCGG
>JBKQRH010000113.1:0-3261 GCA_052326045.1 Occallatibacter sp.
ATCCAGCAACACGTTGGCCAGTAGTGGCGACAACGGGCCGCCTTGCGGCGTTCCCTCGCTGCGTTCCATCAACACCCCGCCATCCATGATGCCGCTGGTCAGATACGCACGCACCAGCCGGATGACTCCGGTATCGGCGACGCGTTTCCGCAAGCGGTCGATCAGGATGTCGTGGTTGACCCGGTCGAAGGAAGTCACTACACACTACCCATCATCAGCACCTTCCCGAGAGAGTTACAGTTATCCGGGCTCGGCATCCGTTTGAAGGTAAATCTCTCAACGTTTTTCGGTCGACACACCGAAAAGGTCGATTGGTCTTGTTTCTGATCCTGCCCGATGGCAGCAAGTCCATGATCCCTGCGGACTGGACTGACTTTGCCTCTGCAGCACAGCCTCAGAAATCTCTTCCTGCACAGACGGCGACAACTCTCGGCTCCTTGCAGGATTTGCTTCACGCACGCGCCGTCGTCGACGCTCTCCTCAGCCGCATCGTTGCACCTGCGAGCGAGGCCGGGAACTTCCCGGCACGGAAGGAGAGCCCCATTGCGAGAGAAATATCCAACCCTCTTCGATCTTCTTCTCGACGAAACCAGCCCTTGGGAGACACTGCACGAGGAAAAGAAACTCCTCGTGATCGAGATTCTGGCACGCCTCATCGCCAGACAACACCTGGCCGACCATCACGAGGAGAAGAGTCATGAGTGATTTCACCAAGGTGAGACCAAGCCATACACGGCGATCTGCTTTTGTTTACATTCGCCAATCCAGTCCTTCACAGGTTGAGAACAATCGTGAGTCCACTGCTCGCCAGTATGCTTTGGTTGAGAAGGCATGCGAACTGGGATGGGCCAAGGATCAAGTAATCGTCATCGACGAAGATCTTGGCTTATCCGGTTCCGGATCAGCCAAACGTTCCGGGTTTGCTCGCATGACAGCGGAAGTAGCCTTGGGCCACGTGGGGATTGTGCTCGGCCTTGAGGTCTCCCGCCTGGCGCGCAATAATGCCGACTGGTACCGGCTGCTCGATCTATGCGGCATCACGGACACGCTGATCGGCGACAGCGACGGCATCTATCATCCTTCGCTTTTCAACGATCGCTTGGTCCTCGGATTGAAAGGCACGATGTCGGAAGCCGAACTTCATATCCTGCGGGCGCGGTTGGATGGCGGCATTCGAAACAAGGCTGCACGTGGTGAACTGCGCCGCGGCTTGCCTGTTGGTTTTGTCTGGGGGGAACAGGACGGAGAGATTTGTTTTCATCCCGATGAGTCTGTCGTCAGCATCCTTCGCACCGTCTTCTTCAAATTCACGGAGTTTGGTTCGGTCCGCAAAGTATGGCTGTGGTTCCGCTCCGAGGGACTTTTATTCCCGACGCGCGCTACTATGAAAAGCGAGATTCGATGGGCTGTCCCAACCTACACGGGTATCCATAACGTGCTCACCAACCCGGTCTATGCAGGTGCCTACGCATATGGGAAGTGCCGTCATGAGCGTTATGTCGATGAGCAAGGAGCGCCGCGAAAACGGACTCGTCATTTGCCTATGGACGAGTGGTCTGTGCTTCTTGTCGAACATCATCCCGGGTTCATCGACTGGGCTACATTCCAAGCCAATCAGGCACGCATTGACACCAACATTCATCCTCAGCCACACCAGGCAGGAGGAGCTGTGAGAGAAGGCGCTGCCCTGCTGCAAGGCTTGGCCACATGTGGAAAGTGCGGCCGCCGTCTGCATACCCACTACACCGGCAGAACCGCTTCGCCCGGCTATCACTGCTCCGGCAAAGATATCGTCGAGGGGCGAGGCATGTTCTGTCTGACCGTCGGCGGCATGCAAATCGATCAAGCGGTTGCGGACGCATTTCTGAGAGCGGTGACACCGGCGGCGATCGAAGCCACGCAACTCGCCATGCAACGACTCGAAGCCGATCAGGATGCAGCTCTGGGCCAATGGCGTCTTGCGCTGGAACGCGCTCGCTACGAAGCGGAACGTGCAGAGCGCCAATATCGCGCGGTCGAGCCGGAAAACAGACTCGTAGCTCGTGGGCTTGAGACAGAGTGGGAAAAACGTCTGCGCGATCTTGCCGCGGCCGAAGCAGAGCTCATGCGGCGCGTGCAACAAAAGCCTTGTGCTATCACCCAGGAAGGCAAGAGCAAACTCCGCGCTCTTGGCACCGATTTGCGCAGAGTCTGGGCCGCACCCACCACTACGGATCGGGATCGCAAGGAACTCTTGCGCGCCCTGCTGGAAGAAGTGATTGTTATTGTCGATCGTCCAGCACAAAGTGCTCACCTGACTTTGCGCTGGCACGGCGGCATGCTCACAGACGTGGATCTCCCGCTACCGCGTTTTCAGCCGCGAGGTGTCCGCACCGACGAAGACACTATCTCCCTTCTTCGCCGCCTCGCCGTTCTCTATTCCGACGATGTTATCGCCGGCATCTTGAATCGTCAGGGTCGCAAGACGGCGACTGGAGAACGGTTCACGGCCGTTCATGTCGGCGGTTTGCGCCGCTATCGAAACATTCCCCGGTTTCAGCCGCCGATTGAACAGCCCGCCGGCGAACTGGCGTCCATTCGACAAGCCGCGAAGATCCTGGGTATCAATACTTCCACTATGCACCGGTGGCTCAATGATGGTTTCATAGCTGGTGAGCAGGTAACGCCAGGAGCGCCCTGGCAAATTCGCATCACCGATGAGTTGCGTGCACGCTTCGTGGAGGAAGCACCGCCGGAGTATCTTCCCATGATGGAAACAACACTGAAACTGGGCGTCTCGCGCCAAACCGTGTTGCAGCGTGTAAAGCGCGGAGAGCTTGATGCCGTGCTCGTCACCAGAGGCCGGCGCAAAGGCCTACGAATCAAAGTGATAGACAATCACCCTGGCCTGTTTGACAGCATTTCATGAACATGGGGGCAGTATGTCGACGTTTCCAAGAACTTCTCCAGGTCTACGTCCACCACGACGCGCCGACCCGACTCGACGTACGCCTGAGCCGCTTGAATGGCCTGATGCGCATTGCGGCCTGGTCGGAACCCGTAGCTGTACTGGCTGAAGGTGGGATCAAGTTGGGGTTGCAGCACCTGCAACAGTGCCTGCTGTATCAGCCGATCCGTCACCGTCGGGATACCCAACTCGCGCTGGCCTCCGTCCGGCTTGGGGATCGTGACGCGACGCACCGGTTGAGGCCGGTACGTCCCCCGCAGCAGTTGTTCGCGGATCGCAGGCCACTCCCGCATCAGACGCTCCGCCGTCTCGTC
>JBKQRH010000114.1:0-39185 GCA_052326045.1 Occallatibacter sp.
GGATCGATAAGATGGCGCACGAAATTCAAACGAACAACCCAAACAAGCCGTACTGGATGCTCACGCTGGGCCTGGGGCTGGCGATGACCCGCGCCGCGCTTGACTGGGGGGAATCGGCGCTGGCTGAACTTGCTGCCATCGAAGCTGCACAAGCCATCAATGATTGAAACAAAACTGGGTGCCCCACCATCGCCGCGTCCTTGTTGTTGCGGCTTCGGGGTCCCCAACGATAGGTCTTCGTCGTTGGGGTGAACTAGGGTGGGAAACCACGAACCTCAACTTTCATCGTTCATGAAGAGCGTTAGAAAAGGAGAACCGCAAAATGCCTACCAACGTTAAATCCAGCCGCTGGTCGCAGATCGTTGCCTGGGCTGTCGCCAGCCTTTTTCTTCTCGGCTTTTTCTTCTCTCCCGTGGGAGCGTGGACCGGCCCGATCCTGGGTCTGTGGTTCGTTGGAACGCAGAAGCCACGACGCGGATTCCTCTGGATGCTGGCCTTTTCCTTCATTCCCCATCTGATCTCAGACTGGCGCCTCTTCCTGCACACTCCTCTTGCGGATGCGCTTCAGTACGTAGACTGGATTCTTCTCGCCTCCTTGATCGCCGTTCTTCCATTCACCTTTCACCGGCTTGTCAGTCCGCGTCTGCCGGGATTCTTCTCGACGCTGCCCTTTCCAATGGCGTCAGCGGCAGTTCAATTCTGGTCTTTTCCGTATCTGCCGAGGAATGCCTTTATGTTTCTTGCCGACGACGTTGCGGCTAAACTGCCATTGTTGCACGTGATGAAAGGAATATACGGCGACATCGTCCTCCCACTCATGGATGCGGCCATTTTCCTCGGCTGCTGGTTCGCGGCGGTCGTCGTCTGGATGTGGAACCAGGAGTTTCGCGCGGCGAAGATCCGCAAGGGTGCCACGTTCTTCGGAGCGCTGTTCGGAGTGCTGATCCTGGCCGAAATCTACTTCCGGATCAGCGGCGTCGATTTTTTTAGTATCGTGAATCTTTACGTACTCATTGTCTCGCTTTTTATCCCTCCCGCCGGAGTCGTCGTTCTTGCTGCCTGGGCGCTTTTCAACCGCAGGAAGATCAGGCCCTGGGCAGAGCGGACGGAGACCGTTGCCCAATTGCGAAGCCCCTTTACCGGGAACCCCTTGCATGTGGCCAGCGAGAAAGCAGGCCGTGAAGCGCTGGTCAGCTCGTCGGGCGAGCGCTTCCCCATCCGCAACGGAATTCCAACCTTCCTCAAGCCGGAAGACCTTACCGGCGACAATGGCAAATACAACCGCCTGTACGAGACCATCGGTGGCTTCTACGACGACACGCAGCGCGTCGCTTGCGCGTTCAAAGGACTGGACCGGGATGAATACTTCCTGGTCTATATGCGAAAGCTCGAAGCCAAGCCCGGCGATTCCGTGCTGGAGACCTCGGTGGGCACCGGCCTCAGCTTCAAATACTTGCCCCCTGGAGTGAAACTCTCCGGCCTCGATCTGTCTGCCGAGATGCTGGCCAACTGCCAAGCCAACCTGCGCCGCTGGCAGATGGACGCCGACCTCTATCTGGGCAATGCCGAGAGCCTGCCCTTCGCCGATTCCAGCTTCGATGTCGTCTTTCACGTGGGCGGCATCAGCTTCTTCAACGATCAGGCAAAGGCGATCCGGGAGATGATTCGCGTGGCCAAGCCAGGCAGCCTGCTGCTGATCTCCGATGAAACCGAGGAGTATGCGAAGGCAACCTATGAAAAAATTCCGATTACCAGTAGTTATTACAAGAATCGCAAAAAAGCAGTGATCATCCCCATCGATCTGGTTCCACCCGAGATGAAAGATATCCATCTCGAAATGATCAAGGGAGGCCAGTTCTACGCCATCACCTTCCGCAAACCACCTGCGGTGGGGCCATCTGCCTTCGGCAGGAAAAACTCAGACATTGCGCCGGATTAATAGTTGTTAAGCTATTGTTATTCGCTTTGGAAAGGGATTGCACGCCATGAACAAACTCGAAGAGATTACCGCCAGACGGAAGCGCGCTCACGCGCAGTTGCTGGCCTGCAAATCGAAGGTCTACGAAGGCTTTCTGGCCATGGAAAAAGCGGCCTATTGCGACGGCACTCTGCCCAAAAAACAAAAAGAGCTGATTGCCGTGGGAATCTCCGTCGTCAAGGACTGCGAATCCTGCATGCAGTGGCACATCGAACAGGCGGCAGCCGCTGGCACGACCTTTGAGGAGTTGCTTGAAGCCATCGAGGTCGGCATCGAGATGGGCGGTGGCCCGGCCACGGTCTCGGCGCGATTTGCGCTGGAAGTGATGGACAGCCTGGGAATCAAACCGCGCCAGGGTTAACAGCAATCGTGGATCCCCAGACGCACGTCTGACCGGACCGCCGCGCCTTACAATGTATCCATGATTCTTGAAACCTTCCCCGTCGGCCCGCTCGAATGCAACTGCACCATCCTGGGCGATGAGGAAGCCCGCGAGGCCATCGTCATCGATCCCGGCGACGAGGTCGGCCGCATTCAACGCCGCCTTGCCGAACTCGGCCTCAAGCTCAAGCAGATTCTCGTCACCCACGCCCACATCGACCACGTGGGCGGCGCGCTCCGGCTCAAGCGCCTCACCGGAGCGCCCATTCTGCTCAATGAGAACGACTTGCCCCTTCTCAAAATGATGGCTGCTCAGGCCAACTGGCTGGGCGTTCCCACGCCGGAGACCGCGCCCCCCGACGAAACCCTCACCGACGGCCTGCGCGTGGGCCTGGACCGGTACCCCGCCCAGGTCCTGCATACCCCCGGCCACACCCAGGGCTCCGTCTGCCTCCACTTTGCCCCGCTCAAGATGGTCATTGCCGGCGATACCCTCTTTGCCGGCAGCATCGGCCGCACGGATCTGCCCGGCGGAAACTACGGTCAGATTATTGACTCCATCCAAACCCGCCTTCTGACTCTCCCCGATGAAACCAAAGTGCTGCCCGGCCACGGCCCCACCACCACCATCGGCGCTGAGCGCAAGAGCAATCCCTTCCTCCGCGCGGGTTTCTGACCCTTCCTCCACGCGGGTTTCTGAAAACCGCCATTCCAGCAAGCTGTTTCGTTTCAATGACGCAGACTATTTACCTCAAGTAGAGCTTACGGTCGAAGTCCGGTAATATTACTGCCTTGATCCTTCCCTGAATAATCAACAAAAATTGTTACTCCGGTACTGAACCTCCGTACCGGCCCCAGCAGGCTCACCACCAGCCACCCCGAGTCTCCCATCCCAAAAAAGTATCCCGGATGGACCCAGACCCCACGTTCCAGGAGCTCCAGCACCGTCTGCTCGTCGGGCTTCAGCGCTGGAATCCGCAACACCGCATACCAGCCGCCCTCCACTTCCAGCCTGTGGACTGCCGGCAGCCGGACCAGTTGCCGGTCCAATTCCGCCAGGTTAGCCCTCACCCGTTCCCGAATCTGCCCCTGGATCGCCGCCCTTCCCTCCAGCCAGGCCGGCAGAGCGCACTCGACCGGCGCATTCATCGAGAGAAACGTATCGGCAATCACCTCCAGCCGCTCCAACGCCGCATTCGCCTCCGGCCCGGTCGCCACAATCCAGGCAGCCTTCATCTGCGGCAGCCCGGCAATCTTGCTCAGCCCGCTCACCACAAACACCGGAACCCCCTCAAGCCCTGCGGCAAAGCTCGCGCCTGCCCCGCCAAACCCGTAGTCCAGAAAAACCTCGTCCACCACCAGCGAAAGATCGAACTCCCGGCAAAGCCGCGCCAGCGCTTCCGCCTCCCACTTCTTGGTGAAGTGACCGGTAGGATTGTTCGGGTGCACCAGCACGATGGCCCGCGTCTGGTGCGTAATCGCCCGGCGAAATCCCTCCGGATCGATCTGCCAGCCCTGGTCGTAGACCAGCGGCGCGGCCTTCAGCCGCACATCGTCCAGCACCGCCAGAAAATCGAAGAGCGGATAACCCGGCTGGGCTACAAGAATCTCGCTCCCCGGATCGCAGAGCAGCCGGAAGAGGTAGCTGTAAGCCTCGCTCGTGCTGGTGGTTAGCACAATCTGCTCCGGCTTCAGCGTAACGCCGTGGTCCGCGTAGTACCCGCAGACCGCCTTGCGCCCGCGCAGGCTCCCTCTCGGCTGCGGATCGTAATCGAGCGCCACTCGATCGGCCAGCGCCGCCAGCAGTTCCGGTGCATACTCAAAGCCGCACCGCGTCGGATTCGAAGCCGTCAGGTCTGCAATCGGCAGCCCGGCTTCGGCGCGAAGCCGGTGCGCCAGCGCCAGTTCGCTCTCCTCCGTATTCCAGTCCGTCCTACGTGAAAACCGCATTTTTTGTCCCATCGACGATCAGGAGTCGCCCGCCCCACCGCAGGTGCTCGCCCGCCCCACCGCTGGTGCTCATGCACAATAGGAACAGGCGCTCTTTTCAACCATACACGGCGTTCACAGGAGGAACATTGGCTCTGCGCGCGGTTGTCTTCGACTATGGAATGGTATTGACCGGCCCGCCGGACCCCGTAGCCCACGCCGCGCTGCTGCGCATCACCGGCCTGCCCCCTGCCCGCTTCGAGAGCCTCTACTGGGCCGACCGCCGCGCCTACGACTTGGGTTCGCTCACCGGCATCGCCTTCTGGCAAAAGTTTGTCCGCGACGCCGGCCTTGACTTGCCCACCGGCGCCGTCGAAGAGCTGAACCGCTGGGACGCCCGCCTGTGGACCACCCAGAACCCCGCCATGCTGGCCTGGCAGCTCGAACTCAAGCAGCGCGGCCTGCTCACCGCGATCCTCTCCAACATGGGCGACAACGTGCTCGCGAGCGTCGAGCGGGAGTTCGATTGGATCCACCGCTTCGACGTGCTGGTCTGGAGCTTTCAGGTCCGCATGGCCAAGCCCGACCCCGCCATCTATCGCCTTGTCCTCAAGGAACTCGGCACGCAACCCGGAGAAACCCTTTTCCTCGACGACAAACTCGTCAACATTGAGTCCGCGCGCGCGCTGGGCATGAAGACCATCGAGTTCTCCACCGTCGAACGGCTCCGCGCCGGCCTGATCGCCGCCGGACTGGACGCTGTGCTCCCGCTTCCCTGAGCCTGAGCCGTTTGCCGGACTTCCCTTCAGGCTCTATTTCCCCAGGCGGTAGACTAACCCGCCGTTATAGGACATCACGTCCAACCCAGGGTTGCTTGGCACTACGAAGCCGTCCGAAAAATGGATATCGGAGTAGCCGACGCGCACATCGAGCCGCTTTGTTAGCCTGCGTTGCATGCCGATCCCGATCTGCAGGCTGAAGTTCTGATAGGCTGCATCCGACGAAAGCGCCTTCTTTTCGAAAATCAGCAGCCCGCCCTTGATGATGAAGTAGGGCTGGAAGGCCTTGTCGTGCCGCCACTTCATGCGGAGCCCAATCGGGTAAATCCCTAACCCGGGGTTGACCGTCTTCGCTTTCGTCAGTGGGTCGCCAAAGACATCGGTTTTGGCCGGTTGGACCAGAATTGTCACGGGCAGCACTTCCGACGCCCAATCCATCTCTGATTTCAGAAAGTAATTCCAGGAATGTCGGTCGTACTCGACTCCACCCATGTAGAGTTCGCTCCACCAGGAGTAGGCAAAAATGTGGTAATGGCCAAAGGATCCCTCTCCCTCCACGATGAGTTCGCTCTCCGGCCGGTTGAACCAATTCGCCGCCCGGTTCTCCGGCCCTGCCGCGGCGCTCGCTCCTGACGGGCTCAGCGTCTCTGCCGGCGTCTTCATCTCTGCCAGGCAATTTGTTCCTGCCGAGGTCTTCGTCTCTGCCAGCGTCTTCGCCTCCTGCGAGTGCGCCGCTTGCGGCGCAAGAAGGCATAGCGCGGCCAGAATGGAAAGGCAGTTGAGGCGAAGGTTGCCGGCGAGGAAAAGCAAACTCCGGCGCGGGGCAGGTACGCGCGCACAATCTCTGATTGACAGACGGCGGGCCTTCGAGACAGTTGGCATCGATTGGTCGGACTCTAGTGAGCTGAAAAGGAGCGGCTGATGTCTGTCAATATAACATGAATTTCAAGCCGGTACGGCACGCATTTCTCCTGCCGGCGTCCTATTGCGGCCCCCAGATCCTGAAATTCCCCGAGACGTGCAGCAGGCTCATGAAGTACAGCATCCCGTCGTAGTACCGCCAGTTTCCGCTGGGGATCGGCTCCTTCCACAGCTCCTCGACGAATTTGTCTTTCACCGGCTGCGTTGCGGCCAGGCTGGCCACCGCGCTGGTCGCCATCAGCCCCGTCGAGTGATTATTTGAAAGCGGCTGGCCATCCAATGTGAACTGGTTCGCATACGTGCCTATGCCCTGCGAGAAAAAGAACGCCTGCACCCGGTCGCTCAGCGCGCGCTCGTGCGGGTCCTTCGCCCACCACGACCAATCCACTGACCAATTGCTCTGCGTCCTCCAGGAATCGAACGCGAAGGCGCCGGCCCGCGGATTCCATTCGATCGGATGCGGCGTGCCGTCGAAGTTCGCGTACTCCGGGCACAGGCCGGTCTTCGCATTCGTCGCACGCCCGATGAAGTCGCGGCTCACCTCGGCCGCCTGCGCCCAGAACGCCCGGTCCGCCGCCGGTCCCCATCGCGCCCACAGTTCATAAAACGCGGGCAGATGATAGCTGGGATCGGTGAAATCGACCTTGCCCTCGACCGGCGTAAACCGGATCATTTTCGCGTCCTCATTCACCTCGGCGGCCACCGTGCGCGCCCCGAACTTCGTCGCGCCCGTCCGCCGTTCCCGGTGCCGCATCGCCGTCAGCAGCTCGTCGGCCTGCGCCTTGTAGTTGTAGATGCCCGCCCCATTGCCCCAGCGATTGGCGGCAAAATAAAGCGACATCACAAAGTACTCTTCGCCATCCGGCGCCGGCGTCTCGTCGTTCGGCTCACCGCTCAGCTTGCAGGACCATGAAAAATATCCCTGCGACGGGTGCGTGGGCGAGCCGATGTACATGTACGTCTTGGCCCAGTTCCACAGCGCATCGAATTCCGCCTTGTGATTGAGCTGCACCGCGATTATCATCCCGTAGGACATTCCCTCGGTGCGCACATCGTGGTTGAAAACGTCGCTCAGATAAGCCAGCGGCCCGTTGCCGTTCGAGCCCGCGGGATAATAAACCGCCTGCGTCTCCGGGTCGCCATGGAAGAACTGTTGAAACGCAGCCTCGACCTTGGCGTCGATCTCCTTTTGCGGGTGACCAGCCTCGGCAAAAAGATTCCTGTAGCGGTGCGTGGCATATGCCCCGTGACCGTCATCCAGCGGAACCTGGCGCTGGTCCAGCGGTACGATCTTTGGCTGCGCGGTTTGTCCCACTGCCACCAGTGTAGCCAGGGTGGTTGAAAGCAAAGCGAAAGGCAGCCTAAGAATCATAAATCTCCGGTCACGCGGCGCTATCTTGCCAATTCGGTTTATTATATGCGAATCTGCGCGCCGTCCCTCGCGGCAGCCGCCTCTCGCGCCGCCCGGCTTAAAACCATATAGCTCCATGTTCTACACTTTGGAATGCAGTACGCTAAACCGTTTTCTGCGCGACCGCCGGTCAAAGAAGCAATCCCTGTGACGGCTGCGTCCCCAAGCCGGGCTGATTCGTCCAGACATACGTAGGAGTGCCGACAGTGAATTCACAGCAAAGAACAACAGGTTTGAACACGGCCAGATGGGCCGTGCCAGTGGGAACCGTATTGGCGTTCGCGGCTCTTGTGCTTGTTTCAACCATAGCTCTGGCCCAGACCGTGCCGGTTGTCACCGGCGACGCGCGCGTAGACAAGCTGCTCAGCCAGATGACGCTTGAGGAGAAGCTCACCCTGATCCACGGCACGCATGAGGATCCAGCGGTGTACCAGGGTCAGGCCGGCTATCTGGCCGGCATTCCGCGCCTCGGTATTCCGGGGCTGCGCTTTGCTGACGGGCCGCCGGGCGTCCTCACGCGTCATCCGTCGCAGGGTGAAACCGCAACCATGGGCGTCGCCGCTACCTTCAGTGTCAAGCTGGCCGAGGAAAACGGCGTAGTCATCGGACGCGAAGACCGCGCCCTGGGCATAGACGTCTCCCTCCAGCCCTTTGTAAACATCGACCGCGACCTCGAATTCGGCCGCGGCTACAACACCTTCGGCGAAGACCCGTTCCTGACCGCCGAGATGGGAGTTGCAGAGATTAAGGGCATCCAGTCCCAGCACGTCATGGCCCAGATCAAGCACTACGTGGCCTACGACTCGAACAGCGGCAACATCTTCGTCGACGACCAGACGCTGCACGAGGTCTACGTGGCCCCGTTCGACGCCGCCATCAGGAAGGCCGGCGTCTCCTCCATCATGTGCTCCTACAACCGCGTCAACGGAACCTTTGCCTGCGGCAACGACTCCACGCTCACCAAAATCCTGCGCGACGAGATCGGCTTCAAGGGCTTTGTCACCTCGGACTGGGGCGCGGTCCACGCCGTCAACTTCATCAACGCCGGCCTTGACATGGAGATGCCCGGCGAACCGCTGCCCAGCGCGGGCTCTTTCTCGATTCCCTCGTTCTTCGACTCGATGCCCGTTCCCCCTCCTCCGCCGCCACGCCCGGCCGCTGATGCTGCAATGGCAGGGATGATGGCCATGTTCGGCGGACATATTCCCGAAGAGCCCGCCCCCCGCCGCGGCGGCGGTGGCGGCGACTGGAGCGTCAAGCTGGACCCGAAGAAGATGCCCGAAGCCCTCAAGGACGGCGCCGTCACTGAAGCGACAATCACCCGCGCCGCCGGCCGCGTCCTCTACGAAATCGTCCACTTCGGCTACCTCGACGGCCAATCCAAGCACGACGTCACCGCCCAGGCCATCGAAGCCAACGCCAAAATCATCGAGAAAACCGGCGAAGATGCCGCCGTGCTCCTCAAAAACGACGGCGGCGCGCTGCCTCTGAAAGCCGCCGGCCTCGATTCGGTGGTTCTGATCGGCCCCACCGCCGGCCAGGTGGACTCGATCGGCATCAACGGCGAGCGCTCCGTCGGCCTGCCCCAGCGCCAGGTCGGACCGCTCGACGCCCTCAGAAAGATCTCCGGCAACTCGAAGATCAAGTTCGCCGTGGACGACGATATGACCGGCTCTCCGGTTCCGGCCTCTGCATTCTCCCACGACGGCAAGCCGGGTCTCGTCCGCACCGGCTCTGGCGATCCGCAAACCGACGTCCAGCTCAACTTTACTGGCGCCAACGCCCTGCCGCCCAACTCCACCGTTACCTGGAAGGGCTCGCTCACCCCGCCCCATGCTGGAACTTACTGGCTCTATCTCCAGGCCATCGGCACCAACGCTAACATCTCCATCGACGGCAAGCGCCTGGCCGCAACCGGCGTCTACCAGGGTGGCGTTCACGGCGACATTCTGCAAGCCAGCCAGGACAACGCGATTCCCACCACCGACGGCCTCGACAACCTGCGCCGTGCTGTTGAACTGACCGCTGGTCCACACGACATCGAAATCAAGACCAGCCCTGACACCTCCAACTCGCCCGTCCAGGTGCGCCTCAACTGGTACACCCCCGAGCAGCGCCAGGCCGACCACGAAGCTGCCGTCGCCGCCGCCAAAAGCGCCAAGATCGCGGTGGTTTTTGTGTGGACGCGGGGCACGCCGGTCTTCGGCCTTCCCGGCGAGCAGGACAAGCTCGTTGAAGAGGTGGCTGCGGTCAATCCCAACACCATCGTCGTGCTCAACACCAGCCAGCCCATCGCCCTGCCTTGGGTCGATAAGGTAAAGGCAGTTCTCGAAATGTGGTGGCCCGGCGACGAGGGCGGCTGGTCCACGGCCAATCTGCTGCTGGGCAAGACCAGCCCTGCCGGTCGTCTGCCCGTCACCTGGGCCAAGCGTCTTGAAGACTATGCCGCCACCGACCCCAAATACCCCGAACGCTCCTTCAAGGGCGTGGACGGCAAGACCCGTTACAGTGAAGGCGTCAACGTCGGCTATCGCTGGTTCGATCATGAAAAAATCGACCCGCTCTTCGCCTTCGGCCACGGCCTCAGCTACACCACCTTCGCCTACTCCGGCCTCAAGGTCGAGAAGGCCTCCGACGGCGGCCTCGACGTGAAGGTAAACATCAAGAATACCGGCGGCGCGGACTCAGACGAAGTGCCGCAGGTTTATCTCGGCGCGCCCAGCGAGATTCCCTCGGAAGTCCAGTTCCCGGTGCGCGCGCTGGCCGCCTTCGACCGGATTCACCTGGCCGCCGGCGAAGCCAAAACCGTTACCCTCCACGTCGCGCCGCGCCAGTTGCAGTACTGGTCCGCTAAGGACGGCAAGTGGGTAACCGCCAAAGGCAAGCGCACCGTCAGCGTGGGCGCTTCCTCCCGCGATCTGCGCGTCGAGCAGAGCATCGACTGAGGCGTTGCCTGCAGTCCTGCTTCGCCGTACAAAGACCTGGGCCGTTCATCCATTGCACAAGGCGCAACGGATGACCGGCCCAAATTGTATGCAGCTTACTGAACTTCGGCTACAACGCTGTAACTGCCCGCCATCAACTCAAACCCGCTCTCAAGGCCGCGTGTTGTCGCCTTGACCAGTTTGCTCTCCACCAGCGGAACACCTTCCAGCTTGTACTTCCCGGCCTCGGCCTGGCTCAATTCCAGCCAGCCCGTCGTGTTGGCGGGCAGGGTCAGATGCCACTCGGCCCTTGTTCCCTTCACCGTCCAATCGGAATGAATTGCGCCGTAAGCGGAGGCATAGTCGAACGCGATGCTGCCCAGACGCGCGTCGAAGACGGGATGCAGAACCACGGTGTGAAAGCCCGCATCGAGCGGCGACGCATCCACGCCGGCGGCATAACGGTAGATCCAGTCGGCCACCGCGCCATAGGCATAGTGGTTGTAGGAGTTCATGCTGGGATCGCCGCGCATCTGGTCCCCGTTCCAGCGTTCCCACATCGTCGTGGCGCCGTGCTCCACCAGGTAGCCCCACGACGGATATTCCGTATTAAGCAGCAGCTTGTAGGCCAGCTTCGCGTTGCCCGCCCTGGTCAGTTCTTCCAGCAGATAAGGCGTGCCCAGGAAGCCCGTGCCCAGCAGGCCATGGTTGGCCTCGATCTTGTCCGCCAGCTTTTGCGCGGCCGCGGCGCGCAACTCCTCCGGCAACAGGTTCATGTGCAGCGCCAGCACGTAGCCGGTCTGCGTGTCGCCGCCACTGCTCTTTGCGTTGGGATTGTTGATCCCTCCAAAAGGCGATGGACTATTGTCCGCGCCGGCCACAAAGCCATCGGCGCGCACAAACTGCTTCTGGAAGGCCGCGCGAATCTTCTCGAACAGTCGCGCATACTTCTCTTCATCCGCGGTGCGGCCCGTTGCGTGGGCCATTTGTTGCATCAACGTCGCGTCATAGGCCCAATACGCCGTGGCGATCAACGTGTAATCCGTCCTCCCCTCGGGCGAGAGCCAGTCTCCGAAGGGAATCCCGGCCTCATGTTTCCACAGTCCATCGGGATTGGCGGCCGCGATGGCGTCGAGATACTTCTCCATCGCCGCCCAGTTCTGCTCGATCACGCTCGTATCGCCGGTCTGCAGCCACGAGGTCCAGGGAATGATTACGCCGGCGTCGCTCCAGCCGGCCGCGAAACCGGAATTAGGCTGCGCGGTGCCCGGCGCATAGATGCCGAAATACGGCGTCCCCGCCTGCGTCCCGCGTATATCCCCGACAAACTTGCGCGAGAAGGCAGCCAGATCCATGTTGTAGCTGGCCGCGCGCCAGAAGACCTCAGCGTCTCCCATCCAGCCCAACCGCTCGTCGCGCTGCGGGCAGTCCGTCGGCACGCCTACAAAGTTCGAGCGCTGTCCCCAAAGAATATTGCTCCACAACTGGTTGATCATGGCGCTGCCGGTTTCCAGCTTGACGGTAAACGGCGCATCGGAATGAAACGCCACTGCAGTCACGGCGTCCTTGCCCGGAGCGGTGCGGAGCCCGGTCACCTCAACATAACGGAAGCCGTGAAACGTGAACTGCGGCGTGAACTCTTCGACACCTTTGCCGCTGAGAATGAAGTGATCCGTAGCTTTAGCTGTGCGCAGATTGTCGGTATAGATGGTTCCATCTGCATTCACGATCTCAGCAAAGCGCAGCCGCACATCCGTGCCCGCCGGCCCCTGGACACGCAGCCGTTCCACGCCTGAAAAGTTCTGGCCGAAGTCGTAGACGTAGACGCCGGGCTTCGGTTCGCTCACGGTCTTCGGCGTCATTGTCCGCTCCACGCGAATCGATGGATAGTCCTGCGCCTCGATTACTGCCGGCCTTGGGTCAATGGTGACCGCGCTTTTCCATGCGGCCCCGTCAAAGGTCACTGAATTCCAGCCCGGCTGCGCGCGTCGCGCATCCTGCGTCTCGCCGTCGTAGATCTCCGAGTCCAAAATACTCGACGTGCTGGCCAGCCAGCTTGCGTCCGTCGCCACCCACTCCACGCTGCCGTCGGTGTGCTCGATGCGCAGCTGAGCCCGCACCAAGGGCGGCGTATCGCCATAGTTGTTGGGCTGCTGGAACCATTCCAGCGGCGTCTCATACCACCCCGGAGCCAGCAGCGCGGCCATCGCATTCTTGCCGCTCGTCAACTGGGCCGTCACATCGTAGGTCTGGTATTTCACGTGTTCGCGATAGTCGGTCCACCCCGGCGCCAGCACATCGTCGCCCACGCGCTTGCCGTTCAAGAACATCTCGTAGGCGCCCAGCGCCGTAACATACAGCCGCGCCGACTTCACCGGGTTGCTTACCGTGAATGTGCGCCGCAACGCCTTCACTGAGTCGGGAATCCAGGGATGCCCCAGCGGCTGGCTTCTCGGTCCCGGTGCCTGCTGCCACTCGACCGCGTCACTCCAGTCCGAATCGTCAAAGCCCTTCTGTTCCCACCCCGGAGCGAAATGAACCGCCGTCTTCCACTCCCTTCCGCTCACGAAGTCAGCCGTCGAACCATCCGCGTACTCCACCACCAGCGTGGCAATCATCGGCGGCGCATCGGCCGCGGCCGCCCCGCTGGGATTGTCAACGAAATGCACCGTCTCGATGGCAATGGCGTTGACTCCGGCGGTCAGCTTGCCCGTAATGTCCGCGCGCATAAACTTCTTCCACGGCATCTGCTTCCAGGGCGGAAACTCGCCGGCTGTGAGCACCTGTTCGCCGTTGATCCAGGCCGAAACCGTATCCTGCCCGGTCGCGTAGAGCGCGGCACGCAGCACCGGCTTGTCCAGATTCATCGCCGCGCGATAGGCAAAGTGCTGTTCCCTTCTGTTCTCCGCCGCCAGAGCCCGCGCGTCGGGGTTGGCGATCCACGCGGCCGCTGCGTGACGCACCGCATCTTCCTCCGCCGTCTCGTAGCCGATCCACCGGGCGCGCCACCCGTCCTGCTTCAGCAGGCCCGTCTCCCACCAACTCGTCTCGCTCTCCGCATACGGATTGCCCGCCGCGTCCCACACCTTTACCCGCCAGAAATAGCGGGTTCCCGGCGCAACCGCCGGCCCGGCGTAACGCACATTCACCGACTCCGCCGAATCAATGCGGCCGCTCTCCCACACGTCCGCATTGCCCTCACGCAACAACTCGGCCCGCGAAGCAACCTGGACCTCATAGGCGGTCTGCTTCGCGCCCCGCGCCGGGTCCCGCAACTGCCATGAGAGCCGGGGCGCGGGATCGTCGATGCCCAGCGGCGTTTTCAGGTTGTCCACGCGCAGCTCGACTGGCCCAGTGAATGCTGGAGCCTGCCCCGCCGCCAACGGCACTGCCGCCGCTCCCAGGACCAGCCCCATTGTGGCCCAACACATCATTCCGTTTTTCATCTTGTCGCTTGCCCCTTGAAACAGACCTTACCATTGTGCGGCTTGTCCCCTGCCTCCAACGAAAAGTTTTCGAGAGAACATCATGCAAACCGCCTCCCTTTTGAATAAAACCGTTTGTGCTTCGTCGCGAGCGGAAAGAAAATGGAATGTCGCCCCGCCCGTTACACTTTTCCCATGGCCCTCCGCCTCTACGCCGCCACCTCCAGCCAGGGCAAGCTCCGCGACTTCCGCGCCGCCGCCCAGGCCCATTCCCTCGCCATCGATCCCCTTCCCTTGCTCGCCACCATCCCTGCCCCTGAGGAGAACGGCGCCACCTTCACCGCCAACGCCACACACAAGGCCGTCTACTACTCACGTTTTGTCCCCGGCAACCTGGTCCTGGCCGACGACTCCGGCCTCGAAGTGGACGCCCTCAAGGGCGCCCCAGGCGTCCGATCCGCCCGCTTTGCCGCCGACTCGGGACTGATCGACTCGCCCGACGCCAACGACAACACCGACGTGTGGAACAACATGATCCTCTTGCAGCGCCTCGCCGGGGTCCCGCAAGCCAGCCGTACCGCCCGCTACCGCTGCGTGCTGGTCGCCGCCCGCGACGGCGTTGCCCTCCATACCGCACAGGGCACGGTCGAGGGCCTTATCCTCGAAGCTCCACGTGGCACAGGCGGTTTCGGCTATGACCCACTCTTCTACCTGCCCGCGCTTGACCGAACCATGGCCGAACTAGACCTCGAAACCAAGCTCTCCGTCAGCCATCGCGGCCGCGCCATCGCCGCCCTCCTGCCCATGCTCCACGCCTAACGTTCCATAGCTCTCGTCCAAAGGATCAAAGCGCGGAGCGCTGGGTTATTCCGGGTAGACGGCAACTCGATCGCGATGTGCATGACCTTGCGGCAGCCCTGCATTAGGCTGGCCGCTACTCCCAAGGGGCATTCGTGACACCTGTGACCGCAAATAGCCAAGCGCCGTCTCGTTGCCGGCGGACGATGTGGACCCCTTTGCCATTCATATCAATGGGGCTACCGTCAGGACCTCTTGCGGCGAGCGTCCAGTTATCGTAGAGCACAGCAAGGTCCTCTCCTGCTCGCACCACTTTTTTCAGGCTAACCTTGAGCTTCGGCTGCATTGCAACGAATTGATCGAGCACCAAACGGATTGCCTCGCTACCGTGCGCCACCGCGCCGTCCGGCCCAATATGGCTCGCTTGCGGCTCGTACAAAGCTAATAAGCTGGCGACGTCTCCAGAATTCAGGTATTGCGCGAACAGATCGTCGCACGCCTCCGGATTTTGTGCCGGCATCGCAGAAACTCCCACAAACTCCACTCGATACTACCGCCAGGACGTCTCCTGAATCCAGATCGTGGGGGCGATCCGGTTGACCGGTGATTTTCATCTGACCCAACATCAGGTGCGAAGCGCCCTTGACGGGTGTGATCTGCAACACAAATAATGCATGTGGACTTAGGCGAAGATTCTCTGTCTCTCTATCTGGCACAGCCTCCACCTGAAGCCCGTAGGAGCCTCGACCCCAATGGCCACTGCTCAACCTTCAGCCGTGTACACCCTCCGCCCCGGCGTCCCTCCGCTGCGCGCCGCTCAGGGAACCAGCTTTCTCTGGCGCAAGCTCCACTCGCTCCTCGGCGTAATCCCTATCGGCGCCTTCCTCATCGAGCACCTGCTCTCCAACTTCGAAGCCCTCAAAGGCCCCGCCGCCTACGGAGCCCAGGTCAGGTTCCTCAACAGCCTGCCCCTGGTCCGCATCCTGGAGTGGACCTTCATCTTTCTGCCCATCCTCTATCACGGCTGCTACGGCGTCTACATCTGGCTGCGCGGCAAGTCCAACATCGTCTACTATCCCTGGTCCGGCAACTGGCTCTACACCGCCCAGAGATATACCGGCCTCATCGCCTTCGCCTATATCGCGCAGCACGTCCTCCGCCAGCGCTTCATGGGCGTACAGCTTCCTGAGCACCCTTACGCGGCCTTCGCCAAGGTGCAGCACGAGCTGGCCAACCCCTGGATGCTGGCCGTTTACATCGTCGCCATGCTCGCCATCTGCTGGCATTTCTCTTACGGCGTCTGGCTCTTCGCCGCCAAGTGGGGCATTACCCCCGGCAGGACCGCCCGCAAACGCTTCGGCCTGGTCTGCGCAGCCTTGGGACTGGCGCTCGCGGTCATGGGCCTGGCCAGCATCTGGGCCTTCGTCGGCGGTAAATACCCCAACGCTGGTGAGAACCCGCCTCCGGCAGTGTCCATTTTGGTCGCTCCGGCCAATTCAGGCGGCGTTTCCAGCGGAATGTTCGTTAGCTTTAGCTAGCAGCTGGAAGCTAGCGGCTAGAAGCTATTGACTGCTTTCCTCGGAAAGGAAGTTTGTTCATGGCAGCACCCAGAATCATCGTGGTTGGCGGAGGCCTTGCCGGACTGGCCGCGGTCATCAAGATCGCCGAGGCCGGCGGCACCGTCGATCTCTTTTCCATCGTCCCGGTCAAGCGTTCTCACTCCGTCTGCGCACAGGGCGGCATCAACGCCGCCAAGAACCTCAAGGGCGAGGGCGACACCGCCGCCCAGCACTTCGACGACACCATCTACGGCGGCGACTTCCTGGCCAATCAGACCCCAGTCAAGGCCATGTGCGAGGCCGCGCCCGCCATCATCGACCTCCTCGACCGCATGGGCGTGCCCTTCAACCGCACTCCTGAGGGCCTGCTCGACTTCCGCCGCTTCGGCGGCACGCTCTACCACCGCACCGCCTTCGCCGGCGCCACCACCGGGCAGCAACTGCTCTATGCTCTCGATGAGCAGGTCCGCCGCCACGAGGCTGCCGGCAAGGTGCGCAAGTTTGAGGGCTGGGAGTTTCTCTCCGCCATCCTCGACTCCAGGGGCGCGGCCCGCGGCATCACCGCCCTCAACCTGCGCTCCATGGAGCTTCGTTCCTTTCCATCCGAAGCCATCATTCTGGCCACCGGCGGTATAGGAGCCATCTTCGGCAAGAGCACCAACTCCGTGGTCTGCACCGGCTCGGCCCAGTCGGCCGTCTTCCAGCAGGGCGCCTTCTACGCCAACGGCGAGTTTATTCAGGTCCATCCCACCTGCATCCCCGGCGAAGACAAACTGCGCCTGATGTCGGAGTCGGCGCGCGGCGAGGGCGGCCGCCTCTGGGTTCCGCGCACTCCCAAAGACCCGCGCCCCTTCAAGCAGATTCCCGAGTCTGAGCGCTTCTACTTTCTTGAAGATTGGTTCCCCAAGTATGGCAACCTGGTCCCCCGCGACGTGGGCACGCGCGCCATTCACAAGGTGGTCTACGAAATGGGCCTGGGGATAGACGGCCAACCCATGGTTTACCTCGACCTGACCCACATCGACCGCGCCACGCTGGATCGAAAACTGGGGGGCATCCTCGAAATCTACGAAAAGTTCGTCGGTGAAGACCCCTGCGATGTGCCCATGAAGATCTTCCCCGGCATGCACTACACCATGGGCGGCCTGTGGGTGGACTACAACCAGATGACGAACATTCGCGGCATCTTCGCCGCCGGCGAGTGCGAGTACCAGTACCACGGCGCCAATCGCCTGGGCGCCAACTCCCTCGTCAGTTGCATCTTTGGCGGCTTCCGCGCCGGGCCAAATGCGCTTCATTATACCCATGGCCTGGAATGCCCGGACGGCGATTGCGGCGACGCTGCCGAGCTTGCCCGCCAGGCCGGAATCAACAGCAGGCTGCTCCACAATCAAGGCACGGAAAACCCCTTCAAACTGTGGCGCGAGTTAGGCGAAACCATGACCAAGCACGCCACCGTCATCCGCTACAACAAGGGCCTCCGGCAGGCCGACGAAAAGATCGTCGAGCTGCTCGAGCGATACAAGAAGGTGAACCTGAGCGACCGCAGCCAGTGGGCCAACACCAGCTTTGCATTTGCCCGCCAGCTTTATAACATGTTGCAACTTTCCCGCACCGTCGTCCTCGGAGCGCTCCTCCGCGACGAGTCCCGCGGCGCGCACTACAAACCCGAATTCCCCAACCGCAACGACGAGCAATTCCTGAAGACCACCAAGGCCAGCTTTGCCGGAGAAGCTGCAGGCCCGCGCTTCGAATACGAAGAAGTGGATACCCAGTACATCAAGCCGCGCCTGCGCAGCTACGACGCAACCAATTAAGCAAGGGAGACTCGACTCATGCCAACCATGGCAAACAAGTCCGTAGCATTCGAAATCAAGCGCCAGGCCAGCCCCGATGCTCCTGCCGTGTGGGAGAGCTTCCAGCTCGGATGGTATCCCGGCATGAACGTCGTCTCCGCCATGATGGAGATCGCCGCCAACCCGGTCACCGCCGACGGCCGCCCCACCACGCCCATCACCTACGATTGCAATTGCATGGAAGAGATCTGCGGCTCCTGCGCCATGCGCATCAACGGCAAAGCCCGCATCGCCTGCTCCGCGCTGGTCGAAAATCTCGAGCAGCCCATCCGCGTCGAGCCGCTCTCCAAGTTCCCCCTGGTCCGCGATCTCCAGGTGGACCGCTCGGTGCTCTTTGAAAACCTTATGGCCGTCAAGGCCTGGGTTCCCGTCGACGGCACCTACGACCTCGGCTCTGGCCCCCGCGTCTATCCCCAGCAGCAGGAAGCCAACTACCCGCTCTCCAACTGCATCTCCTGCTGCTGCTGCATGGATGTCTGCCCGCAGTTCAACGAGCTTACCGGCTTTGTCGGCGCGGCCACCATCGCCCAGGTCAAACTCTTCAACAACCACCCCACCGGCAAGGTCTTCAAGGAAGACCGCCTCCGCGCCCTGGCCGGCGACGGCGGCATTCAGGAGTGCGGCTTCGCCCAGAACTGCGTCGATACCTGCCCCAAGCAAATCCCGTTGACCGATGCCATCTCCGACGTAAGCCGCGACGTAATCATCCAGAAAGCCAAGGACTTCCTGCGCGGATAAAGATAGGCGCTTTGAAGGGGCGGGCTTCAGCCGCGCCGTACGAGTCTGGAGTTAGAAGGGACTTTAGTTCCCGAGGTTTACATCTTTCGGATGGAATGAAATGGGTGCCCAAGGTCTCGTCCGCCGTGGCGGAGAGACCTGGGATTCTCTCAACATCCCCACAAATGCTGTCATCCTGAGCGAGCGCAGTGAGTCGAAAGCCTGCCCTGAGCAACATCGAAGGGGACCTGCGCTTGCACTTTTCACCAGCACACAATAGCCCCGTGCCCCATCCATGCGCCTTCTTTCTGGCGCATGGGTGGGAAACCGCAAACCCGAATCAGGGCGCCTTACATAGCCGGATAAAAGCTCTCGATCCACCCTTGCAGCAGCGCCGGAAAGCATCCCAGCCCTACCACCGCCGCCGCAATCCCCACCAGCACCGCCAGCGTCACCGGATGCGCCTTGATCGGCGTCTCGTCGATAGCCGGCATCACGTACGCCCGCTTGAGCACCTGCAGATAGTAGTAAAGCGAGACCGCGCTGAACGCGACTGCCAGCGCCACCAGCGCAAACGGAACCGGTCCTGCTGAAACCCCCAGCACCGCCGCAAACAGGTTGAATTTGGCCCAGAAGCCTACCAGCGGCGGAATCCCCGCCAGCGACAGAAACAGCACCAGCAGCACCGCCGCCAGCATCGGGTTGCGCTTGTGCAGCCCCAGAAACGCATCCAGCCGGTCGCTGCCCGTCGCCTGCTCGACGACCGAGACTACGCCGAAGGCGCCGATAGTAGTGAGGCCGTAAGTGAGGATGTAGTAGAGAACTGCATCCGTGCTGCGATTGGCAGCGCCAAAGGCGATCTCGAGAAACGAATCCAGGCTTCCCTGTCCGGAATAAACAGGCTGAACAGCGAGCCCCAGCAGGATGTACCCCGCATGGGCGATGGCCGAATAAGCGAGCAACCGCCGTACGCTGATCTGCGCAAGAGCAGCAAGATTGCCAACAACCATCGACGTGGCAGATACCACGAGCAGTACCATCGTCAATGGTTGCCAAACTTGAAACTTTTCCGCTGACACCGTACAGCAAGGCCCAAACCAGATTAGGGTCAGCGTAATTAGCAGCGTAAAACTGGCCACCTTGGAAACCGAGGCAATAAACGCCGCAGCCGGGGCCGGCGCGCCTTCGTAGGTGTCTGGAGCCCACAAATGGAACGGCACCGCTGCGACCTTGAAGCCTAAACCTGCAACAACCAGAATCCAAGCCAAGTAAAACAGTGGGCTCGATCCAGTCTTCGCAATCGCAACCTGAATCCAGAATAGATTCGTGGTCCCGCTCAGCCCATAGAAGTAACTGAAGCCAAACAGTAGAAACGCCGCCGACATGCCGCCGAATAGGTAATATTTGATTGCAGCTTCCGCGCTCTTCCCCGACTTCTTCGCAAACGCGGTCAGAATATAGAGCCCCAGGCTCAACAGTTCCAACCCGACAAAGATCACCAGCAAATCCTGCGCTCCGGCGATCAGCAAACCGCCCACCGCCGCCATCAGCACCACGGCCACATACTCGCCCACATGCCGGGTGAAATCCGAATCAATAAGCAGCAACAGAGTCAATGCAGTCAGTACAAGGATTCCAGACTGCGCCACTCTAACGTATCTGCCCTGCCCAAGAAGCATTTCCTCTTCAAACCACCTGAATCCTGGGCCCCATAATTTGGACTGCACTACTGCAGCAGCTTGCAAATTCCAGAATGCCGCCCCGCATCCGGCCACCCCCAGCAGCACCGCCACGGCCACCCGCACCTTGAGCGCGGCCTTGCGCAGGAATGCGAGGTCCACGATTAGTACCACGAGCGCCGCTACTTCGAGCGCGGTCTCCGGCAGCGTCACGCGGAAGAGGTCTGCGTAGTTCATTGTCCCCCTCCCGCAAGCAGCGCCTTCACCGCCGGCTCGATCGCATCCAGCAGTATCCTCGGATACAACCCAACTGCCAGACTCACTCCGGCCAGCATAACTACACCGGTAATCTCCGGCCACGTGATCGCCGCAAACTCGTGTCCATGCTCCTGCTCAAGCACGTGCGCGCTGGGCAGCGCATCGGAGAAGAATGCCTTCTGCAGCGCGCGCCAAATGTAAGCCACGCTCACCACAATCCCCACGCCCGCCGCCGCCACCCACCAGGGCTGCACCTTCCACGTCCCCACCAGCACCTGCAACTCGGCCACAAATCCAGAGAACCCCGGCATCCCCATCGACGCCGCTCCCGCAATCACAAAAGCCCACGCCGCAAACGGCATCCGCCTCGAAAGGTGCATCGCCTCCAGTTCCGCGAATTGCCGTGTATGGGTGCGGTCGTACACAATGCGGCCCACAATGGCGAAGAGCAGTCCCGCCAATATCCCGTGCGAGAACATCTGCAAAACCGCGCCCGTCACGCCGATCTGGTTCAGCGTCATAAGGCCGAGCAGCACAAACCCCATGTGGCTCACGCTCGAGTAGCCGATGACAAACTTGAAGTCCGCCTGCGCCAGCGCCGCCAGCGCGCCGTAGACAATCCCCACCACCGCCAGCACCGCAAACACGTCGCGCCACGAGCCAATCCCGATGAACGAAAATCCCCACGGGTCCAGCCCGCGCGGAAACAGCGCAATCGCGACCCGCAGGCACCCGTAGGCGCCCAGCTTCATCACCACTCCGGCCAGCAGCATCGAAGCAGCCGTCGGCGCGGCCACGTGCCCTGTTGGCGCCCACGTATGAAAGGGCCACATGCCGGCCAGAATCGCAAACCCCGTGAACACCAGCGGGAAGCACCACATCTGAAAGCTCGCCGGCAGCCCCGCGTGCGCAAGCTCAGCCAGCCCGGTCGAGTGGCTGCCCGCCGTCGCATACGCCGCCAGCAGGCCGATCAGCACCATCGCCGAGCCAGCGAAGGAATAGATGACCAGCTTCATGGCCGCATACTCGCGCCGCGTCGAGCCCCAGATGGCGATCAGAAAGTACTTGGGCACGATGGCAATTTCATAAAAAACAAAAAGCAGAAACAAATCGAAGCTGAGAAAAACTCCGTAGACCGCGCCGATCAGCGCCAGAAAGAACGCAAAAAACTCGTTGGTGCGCAGCTCGATATTCCAACTGAACAGCACTCCAGCCACCGCAGCCAGCCCTGTCAGCAGCACCAGCACGCGGCTGATTCCGTCCGCGGCCAAGAGGAAGTGAATTCCCATCGACGGCACCCAGGGCACATCGACGATGACTTGACGGCCTTGACCCATCCCGGCCACAAACCCTGCCACAGCCAGCGCCAGCCCGCCCACAGCGACCGTCAGCGCCAGCCAGCGCGCCAACGGAGCTTTGCCCTTGGGCAGCAGCGCCTCGGCCAACGCCCCGGCAAACGAGAGATAGATTGTCCACGCCAACATCTAAAATCTCCAGTGCGCCAGCAGATTTTGAACCGTCGGGTTCACGCTGTCCACAATCAGTTGGGGCACAAGACCCACCAGAAACATCAGCCCAATCACCGGAGCCAGCGCCAGCCGTTCGCCGTGGTGCAGGTCCGGGAAACCCACGCAATGCTCCGGCACGGGTCCCCAAAACACCTTCTGAATCACCGTCAGAATCACGGCTGCCGTAACCAGCAGCCCTAGAATCGAAACCGTCGCCGCCACCCACGCCAGAGGAAAGACGCCGCGGAAGATCAAAAACTCGCCCACAAATTCATTCAGCCCCGGCATTCCCAGCGAGCTGAACAGCGCAATCCCCATCAGCCCGGCCAGCACCGGCGCCGGCTTGCGCAGGCCGCCAAACTGGTCGATGCCGCGGTGACCTCCGGTGCGCTGCTGCAGCATGGCCACAAACCAGAAGAGCGCTGCAGCCGTGATGCCGTGGTTGAACATCTGCAGGATCACGCCGTTCAGCGCCGCCGCCTGGCTCGTGTGCGCCGCAACATCCGTGGCCGCTGTCGGAACCGCCAACGCAAAGATCCCCAGCAAACAGTAGCCCAGGTGATTTACCGACAAGTATGCGAAGACCTTCTTCAGGTCTTTCTGCGCCGCCGCCGCCCACGCCCCCATCACCACCGTCGCCACCGCCAGCACCAGCAGTGGTGTTCGAATCTGCGCAATCTGCGCTCCAAACAGTGGAATCGCAATCCGCAGCAATCCATACACGCCCATCTTCGACATTGCGCCCGTCAGCAGCATCGTCACCGGCGAAGGCGCTTCCGCATAAGCCGCGGGCAGCCAGGTGTGGAACGGAATCATCGGCACCTTCACCGCAAACCCCGCCAGCACTCCAATCGCCAGCCACAGCATCACCTGCGGCCCCAGATGCGCCGTCACCATCTGCTCCAGCTCGCCGGTCGAGGCCAGCAGCGTCAGGTGCGGAAAATCCATGCTTCCCGTCGAAAGAAACACCGCTAGAAACGCCACCAGCAGCACAGCGGAGCCGGCCATGGTGTAGATGAAGAACTGCGTCGCCGCCGGCCCGCGCCGCGCTCCGCCCCACAGCTTGATGAGGAAGAACGCCGGTATCAGGCTCAGCTCCCAGAACAAAAACCAGTGGAAGAAGTTCAGCGCCGTGAACGACCCGAACAACCCCGCCTCCAGCACCAGCACCAAGCCAAAATAGAGCCCCGACTGGTGATGCACCCTGTGCGCCGCATCCACCGACATCAGCGTCACAATGGCGGAAAGCACCACCATCAGCGCCCCCAGCCCGTCCACGCCCAGGTGATACTCGATGCCCAGCGAAGGCGCCCACCTGGCCTGCTCCACCAGCCCCATGCTTCCATTCGCCGGCAGTTGCGTCCACACAAAAAGCGCCAGCGCCAGGCTGCTCAGCGTCGTGATGAGCGCCACGGCGCGCGCATGTTTGCCCGCGAGGAACGCAATCGCCGCCCCGATGAGGGGCAGCACGGTCAACACCGTCAATACAGGAAATCTGCTCATGCCCGGCTGCTCCAGATCAGCATCAATGCCAGCGCCACCACGGCCAGCGCCAGCAACCGCAAATATGTCTGCACGCGCCCTGTCTGCACCCGCGCCAGCAGGCCTCCGCCGCTCGCCAGTTCGTCACAGCCCTTGTCGAAGACGCCATCCACCCAGTTGTTATCCAGGAACCGGTTCAACTGCGCCCAGAGGCCAAAGGCCCACGCAACTCCGCTCACCGCTCCACCCCAAACCCGGCGGTCCAGCCAGTCGGCAACCCGCGCCCACCAGCCGTAGAACGCAATCACCGTCACCCCGTACAACTCGTCCACATACAGCCGGTCGCGCAGCCAGCCCCACGGCAACGGCGCAGCCGCTTCCAACACATCCGGCTCCGTCGGCTTGGGAGACCGGTCTCCGTAGAGCCGCCAGGCCAATCCGATGCCCACAAACACCACCACCGTCGAAGTCGCCATCAGCGCCAGCAACCACGGCTCAATCAGTCGGTGCCATTCGATGTCCACCGCGCGCCCATCCAGAAACCCTCTGAACCACGGCCACGCCGGTGTCCCGATCAATCCCAGCGCCATGGCGAAGAAAGCCAATATCGCCAGCGGCACAGTCATCACTTCCGGACTCTCATGCGCGTCCTTCGAGCCTCGATTGTAGCCAAAGAAGACGTAGCCCACCTGCCGCGTCATGTAAAACGCCGTCAACAGCGCCCCAAAGACCAGCATGTATAACGGCGCCTTCGCCACGCTCCAGTGCATCGCCGCCTCCAGTATCCCGTCCTTGCTCCAGAACCCTGAAAACAGCAGCGGAAATCCGCACAGCGCCAGCATCCCGATCCCATACGTGGCAAACGTCAGCGGCATATCGGCCTTCAGCCCGCCCATCCGCCGGATGTCCTGCTCCTCGTGGCAGCCGTGAATCACGCTCCCCGCGCCCAGGAACAGCAATGCCTTGAAGAACGCGTGCGTAATCAGGTGGAACATCCCCACCGCCACGCCGCCCATCCCCAGCCCGGCCATCATGTAGCCCAGTTGCGAAATCGTCGAGTAGGCCAGGATGCGCTTGATGTCGTTCTGCGCCACCGCGATCAGAGCCGCAAAAACCGCCGTCGACGCGCCCACCCATGTCACCACCGTCAGCGCCGCCGTCGTTCCGCCGGCCAGCGCCCCGGCCTGCATCAGTGGATACACCCGCGCAATCAGGTAAACGCCCGCCGCCACCATGGTCGCCGCGTGAATCAGCGCCGAAACCGGCGTAGGCCCCTCCATGGCGTCCGGCAACAAGACGTGCAGCGGAAACTGGCCGCTCTTGCCCGCCGCTCCCGCAAAAATCAGCAGCCCAATCGCGCCCGCGGCGCAGAGTCCTAAGCCCGCATGTTGCGCTAACAATGCGGTCAGCGCCCCAGCTTCCAGCGAACCCGCCCCGCCGTTATAGAACAGCAGTGTCCCCGTCTGCGCGAACAGCCACACGATTCCCAACAGAAAGAAAACATCGCCAATTCGCGTGGTCAGGAAAGCTTTCTTCGCCGCCGCCGCCGCCGCGGGCTTTTGATACCAGAATCCGATCAATAAGTAAGAGGTAAGTCCGACCAACTCCCAGCACATGAACAGCAGCAGCATGCTGTTCGCAATCGCCACCCCCAGCATCGCCCCCGCAAACAGGCTCATGAAGCAGAAAAACCGCGTGAAGTTCTCGTCGTGCTTCATGTACTCAATGGAGTAAATGAAGATCAGCAGGCCCACCAGCGCGACCATCACCATCATCACCGCCGAGAGCGGATCGAGTACCCACCCCAGATCTACGTTCGCCGCGCCCACCTGAATCCAGGTGAAGTTGACGACCTCTCGCGGTACTGGGTCTGAAAAGCCTACGTGGAACGCCTGCTGAAATCCCAAGAAGGTATCCCGTTCATCCAACATGTTTCCGAGGGCGACAAGCGAAAGCAGAAGGGAAAGAGTCAACGATCCAATCGCCAAGCCAGCGGCCAGCCTTCTGCGTGGCTGCTTCAGCAGCGAAATAAACCCAGATGCCAGAATGGGTATTGCCGGAATTAACCAAAGAAACCTGACAATCCACGCATCCGGAGGAAACGGTCCCTTTAAGGCGGCAAACGGAAGCAACTCGTTCTGTATCAGCATCCCCTCACCCCTTCATCCTGTTCATCTGGTCCAGATCCGTCGTATGCGCGTGGCGATGAATCTGGATCACCAGCCCCAGTCCCACCGCTGCCTCCGCCGCCGCCACGGCAATCGAGAAGATGGCAAACATCATTCCCGTCAGCGCCTCCGGATGCGGCCCGTAGCGCCAGAAGGCAATCAGATTCAGGTTCGCCGCGTTCAGCATCAGTTCAATCCCGATCAGCACCAGGATTGCGTTGCGCCGCGTCAGCGCGCCGGCCAGCCCGATCGAAAACAACAGCGCGGCCACCAGAAGATATCCCGTCAACGGCGTCATTTGGCCCCCTCTTTCTCGTGCATGGCCACAATCACCGCGCCGATCAGCGCCGCCGTCAGCAGTAGCGCCACAATCTCCAGCGGCAGCACATAGCGGCTCATCAGCGCATTGCCAATCTGCAGAACCGTCACCGTGGGCGCGGCCGTCTCATGCGGCAGAGCCCGCGCGCTCCCCAGCACCGCCCAGCCCAGCACCGCAAATACGCCCGCCGCAATCACCAGCCCCGCCAGCCAGTTCCTGCTATAGACCCCGTCTTTTGGCGTCTCCGAGCCTCGCGTCAGCAGAATCGCAAATACCACCAGGACGGCCACCGCGCCGATATAAACCAGAATCTGCGCAAACCCCGCAAACTGCGCATCCAGCTCCAGAAACAGCAGCGCCAGCCCCGCAAAAGCCACCGTCAGCGCCAGCGCGCAGTGCACCGTGTTCTTCAGCAGCACCGCGGCCAGTGCGCCGGCCAGTGTCAGCCCCGCAATCGCATAAAACACAAAGCTCATCGCCAACCCTCACTCCGCATACCGGTATCTCCTCGGCCCGAAGTGCTCTTTATACATCCCCACGCGTCCCATAACCACATAAGCCAGCACAAGAATCGCCGAACAGACCACCCACCGCTCCCACCCATCGCCCAAAAATCGCCATAGCGCGGCCACCAGCAAATTCAGCAGCGTAAGCGGCAGCACAAATTTCCAGGCAAAGTTCATCAGTTGATCCTGCCTCAGCCGCGGCAGCGTTCCCCGCATCCAGATGAAGACAAAGATCGACAGCATCAACTTGGAGAAGAACCAGATCCACGACGGAACCCAGGTCAAAAACGAAAACGGCGCGGACCATCCGCCCAGAAACAGCGTCGCGCCCAGGCCGGAGATAGAAAACATGGCCAGGTACTCGCCCAGAAAAAACAGCGCGAACTTGAAGCCTGAATACTCCGTATGGTAGCCGGCCACTAACTCTGACTCGCCCTCGGGCAGGTCGAAGGGAGAGCGGTTAGTCTCCGCCGTGGTCGCAATGGCGTACATCACGAATCCGGCGAATCCCCACGGCGTGAAGATATACCAGTGCGGCAAGCCCCAGGTGTAATGGTTTTGCGCGGCGACAATCTTCGTCAGCGAGAGCGAGCCGGTCATCATCACCACCGCCACGCTGGAGAGCAGCAGCGGCACCTCGTAGCTGATCATCTGCGCCACGGCGCGCATCGCGCCCAGCAACGAGTATTTGTTGCGGCTCGACCACCCGGCCATGAAGACAGCAAGCTCCGTGGATGCGCCCATGGCAAAGTAAAATAATAGTCCGGCGTCCATGTTCACCAGCGTCATGTTGCGCCCCATGGGCAGCACCGCAAAGCCCATGAAGACGGTGACCACCAACAGCACCGGCGCGAGAAAATGCACCGCCGCATCCGCGCTCAGCGGAACGATGTCTTCCTTGGTCAGAGACTTGATGGCGTCGGCTACCGGCTGCAGAATTCCCAGCGGTCCCACGCGGTTCGGGCCGATGCGGTTCTGCATCCGCCCTAGCCCCTTGCGCTCCATCCATACGGCCAGCGCAAACAGCGTTGGAAAGAATGCGATGATAGCAACCACGCTCAGCAGCACGCCGGCCACAGGCTGCCATCCGGCAGGCAGAAAGCCCACCAGCCAGTGCTTGAGCAGAACGAAGATCTGGTCCGCTGTCTCGATCATGCCCGGCTTTCCCCTTCAACCGGCTTGGCCGTGGGATTGCCAGCGGCATTGCCGCCAGGCGCTGCCTCAGTACCCGCCGGAGCCGCGACATTAGCCGCAGCCTTCGCCGCGGCAGCCTCGGCAGCCGCCTTTGCCTTGGCGTCGGCCTTGGCCTTTTCCCCGGCCAGCCGCGCGTCCACCTCCGCCGCCTCCGTCGGATGAATCTTGCGGTAATGCTCGTTCGGCTTGGCCAATTGTTTGCGGTCCAGCAGCAATCCGCCAAACCGGTCCTCCGTGCTTAGCTCAAACTCCGTGTCCATTTTTATGGCTTCAAACGGGCACACCTCCACGCAGATCTGGCAGCTCATGCACACCGAGATATCGATGTCGAACCGCGCCGGATAAAACTGCGGCTTGCCGGTAAAGTCCGGCTTCTTGTCCTTGCTCTTCTCGATATAAATGCACTGTGGCGGGCACTCCTTCTCGCAGATCTGGCAGGCCACGCAGCGCAGCCCAGCCTCCCAGTCCGCTCCGTCGTACACCAGGAAGGGGAAATCCCGCGTCGCCTCCATCGGCGCAATCCGCTGCTCCGGATACTGGACCGTCGTCAGACGCTCCGCGGACACAAAGCTGCCGGCAAAGTTCCTTGCCGTCTCCGCCAGCCCCCTCAGTATCCCTTCGCCTAACAAGCGCGTCCTCCGGTCATCTTCTAGCCATAAGCTGTTAGCTTCCAGCCCTTTCGTGCCTATCGTCGATCTGCGTTGAAGCCCAAACAGCGAAGACCAGCAAGAACAGCTAGAAGCTAATAGCTAAAAGCTAGAAGCTGTTTTACCTATCCACTTCCCCCAGCACAATATCCACGCTTCCAAAGATCAGCACCACGTCGGCCACGTTCTGTCCCAGGCACATATCTTCGAGAATCGTCAGGTTGATCAAACTCGGCGGCCGCACACGATAGCGATACGGATTCGGTCCCCCATTGCTGATCAGATAAAATCCCAGCTCCCCCTTTGGCGCTTCGATCCGCCCATACGCCTCGCCCGGTTTGGGCCGAAAGCCGCGAATCTTCGCCTTCGCATCCATCACCGGATCGCCCGGTATCTCCTTCAGCGCCTGCTCCAGAATCTTGATCGACTCCCGCATCTCCAGCATCCGGATCATATAGCGGTCGTACACGTCCCAATGATCGCCCAGCGGCACGCGGAACTTGAACCGGTTGTAGACCCCGTACCCGTCCACCTTGCGAATGTCGTAGTTCACGCCCGAGGCCCGCAGCATCGGCCCCGTCACTCCGGCGTTCACCGCCAGCTCCGGCCGCAGAATGCCCACCCCCTGCGTGCGCGCCATCAATATCTCATTGCTCCTCAGCAACCGCTCGAACTCGTCCGCAAACCCCGGCAGTCCCGCCACCACCTTGCGCGTCACATCCAGCCACGCCGCCGAAGCATCCACGCGGCAGCCCCCGAAACGCATGTAGTTGCACATCATCCGCGCCCCGGTTAGCTCCTCAAACAAATCCAGAATCTTCTCCCGCGCCTTGAAGGCATACATCAGCGGCGTTCCGCTGGCGCCCATCTCCTGAATCAAAAATCCAATGGACGATGCGTGGTTCTGCACCCGCGTCAGCTCGCCCAGAATCACCCTCAGGTACTCGGCGCGTTCGGGAACCTCCTGCCCGGTCAATTTCTCCACAGCCAGCGCGTAGGCCCAGTTGTTGGTCAGCGAACAGATATAGTCCAGCCGGTCCGTATAGGGCATCGACCCCAGGTAGCTCATTCCCTCGGCCAGCTTCTCGTGATTGCGGTGCAGATAGCCGAAGACCGGCTTCAACCGGATCACCCGCTCCCCATCCAGCGCCACATCCATGCGGAAGACCCCGTGCGTCGAAGGATGATGCGGCCCCATGGCCACTTCCAGTAACTCCCCTTCGCCGTCCGGCTCCATCTCCGGCGGACGGTTCCAGCCCTCCCGCTTTGCCAGGCCAATCGAGGCGTCTGTCGCAGATGAGCTCATTGCCCCGCCTTTGCAAGCTGTTCCATGTTCCCTGCCGGGGTCCCCGGCGAGCGGTCGTTGCTCGCTGGGGTGGCTGTTCCCTGTTCCCTGCTTCTGTGCTCTTCCGCCCGCTTCAACACCTCGTCGTGCGCCGTCGGCTCGTACTCAAAGTCGTCCGGCTCCACATAATCCCGCCGCATCGGATGATCCTTGAAACCCTCCCACATCAGCAGCCGCCGCAGGTCCGGATGCGCGGTGAAAACAATCCCGTAAAGATCAAAAATCTCCCGCTCCTGGAACTCCGCCGAGCGCCAGATGGGCGTCAGCGAAGGCAGCTCCACCTGGTCGGTCCGATTCTCGGTGTGCATCCGGATAACCACAGGCCCATGCTTCTTCTCAACCGAATACAGGTGATAGACCGCCTCCAGAGACTCCGGCCAATCCACCCCGGTCACATTCGAGAGATAATCGAGCTTCAACTCCTCATCGTCGCGCAGAAATTTCGCCACCGCCAGCATATGGCTGGGCGCGATCCGCAGCGAGTGCGGTAATGCGGGGTTGGGGTTGGGCGCAACCTCCACCATCGCGCCCGGCACAGCCGCTTCAATCGCCGCCTTGATCTCCTCCACTGTCTTCAATTCCAATTCCCTCAGGCCCTGATCACCTAGTCCCTATTCACTTCTTCACTCATTCACCCGTTCACTTTTTCACTTGTTCACTCATTCACTTGTTCAGTCATTCACTTGTTCACTTAATCACCACCGGCACTGGCCATACGCCCTTGTTCGACGTTGGCTCCAGATCGTGCTCTCCCTCGACCGGCACGGGAAACTCGCCCTGCGCCTCCGCGTCCAGGAACCGCGGACGATCCGGCCCCGTCAAATGCTGGCCGTCAATCTTCTTTTGCAGCGTCATAAACGCCTGAATCAGCGCCTCCGGCCGCGGCGGGCACCCCGGAATATGCACATCCACCGGGATGTACCGGTCAATCCCCTTCAGCACGTTGTAGCCTTGCTTGAACGGCCCGCCTGAAATCGCGCATGCCCCCATCGCGATCACGTACTTCGGCTCCGCCATCTGGTTGTAGAGCCGCACCACCTGCGGCGCCATCTTTTTCGTCACCGTCCCGGAAATAATCATCAGGTCGGCCTGCCGCGGCGACGGCCTGAAGAGCTCCGCCCCGAAACGCGCCAGGTCGTACCGCGCCATCGTCGTCGCAATCATTTCGATCGCGCAGCAAGCCAGCCCGAACTGCATCGGCCAGATCGAACTCCGCCGCCCCCAGTTGTAGAGCTCCTCAATGGTCGTTACGAAGACGCCCTGCTTGCCCAGTTCGATCTTCAGCCCCTCATCCACCATGGTCGCTCCGCTCCTGCCCTATCATCTTCTAGCTGCATTTAATCCCACGTCAGCACGCCCTTGGCCCAGGCCCACGCCAGCCCTTCCACCAGCATCAGCACAAACGCCAGCATCGCCACGCAGGCCGCCGCGCCCAGCCCCGTAAACGCCACCGCAAACGGCAGCAAAAACACCGACTCCACGTCGAAGACCAGAAAAATAATGGCGTAGATGTAGTAGGCGGAGTGGAACTGCATCCAGGCGTCGCCCTTGGATTCCAGCCCGCACTCGTAGATCGAGTTCTTCACCGCGTTCGGCTTGGCCGGGGAATACACCTTCGCCCACAGCCACGCCAGCGCCAGGGGCGTCAGCCCAAAGCCCAACGCCGCCACAAACAGAACTGCCAAAGATAAATATGGACTTGTGGCCATCTGCGAATGAAATCCTTCTGAATCAACGTACCAGTTCACGGGCCTTCCTGCCTAAGAAGATGCGCCGTTCCCTCCGCCCAGCTTCATTTTCTCCCCATTCATCCCACCCTGTGAACCGCTCCCTGAAACAGCAGCCGAGTGCCCCAGCTTCACCACGTTTTTTTTCTTGCGGCTTCGCGGTCCCCAACGACCGGGGCCCCCAAGAAGTGGTTTTTGCTTCTTGGGGTGGTAGCGACAGGTCTTCGTCCGTGCGGTGGTCGATCGCACCTGTGGGGAAATAGCCGATCTCGTCCGAGCGGATAGCGAGCGTCTGCCCCACCGCAGGTGGCTCCACCTTTCGATGGAAGCACCCCAGCCCTCATCCCTGCTACCGTTCTTGTGTTCCCGCGGCCTTCCCCTCTGTTTCGCCGCTGGTCAACGACCTCTTCCCTGGGAGATCACTGGACCATGTCCGAGTCCGCATTCAAGACCGCTCTGCGCCGCTGTCTGTTGACTGCCGTCCTCGTCGCTCTGTCCCTCACCTGGGCCGTCCGCGCCGCTACGAATCCTGAACCGGTCCCCGCAGCACCCCAGGACTCCGCCCCTGCAGCGAACTCCACCACCCCTCCATCCACCACCTCCGCCTACTCCGCCCCCACCGGCATCACCGGCCCAACAACCCCCTTCCACGATTCCGTCGCCTTCCGCTACAACTATGCCTTCGGCAACGACGCGCCCTTTCTTCCTTCCAACGCCACCTCGTCCAACGGCCAGTTCCTAAGTCCTCAGAGCTTCCCAACTGCCCAGTACTGCGGCCACTGCCATCAGGAGGCCTACCGCCAGTGGCGCCAGTCCGTTCACTCCAATAGCTTCCGCGCCCCCTGGTACCTCAAAAACGTCAACTCCCTCATCGACGAGAAGGGTGTGCAGTACGCCCGCCACTGCGAGGGCTGCCATAACCCTGTCGCCCTGCTCTCCGGCGATATGTCTCAAGGCATGCCCAAGGAGCGCCCTTTTCAGGACGAAGGCGTCACCTGCTCCACCTGCCACTCCATCGTCTCCACCGACTCGACAGGAACCGGCAGCTACGTCATGGGAACCCCCGCTGTCCTGGTCGATGAAAACGGCGTGCCCATCACCACCCCCGTCTCCGACGCCGAGATCCTAACTCATCTCGACCGCCATTCCAGGGCCGTCATGCGCCCCCTCTACCAGACCGCCGAGTTCTGCGCCGCCTGTCACAAAGCCGCCATCCCCCGCACCCTCGACGACTACAAATGGCTCCGCGCCATCTCCCTCTACGACGAGTGGCAGGGCGCCAGCTTCACCAAACAGTCCCCGCTGCCCTTCTATCGCAAGGATTCCGTCTCCACCTGCCAGACCTGCCACATGCTCCGCGAACCGCTTCCCGAGGGCGCCATCGACCCCGGCGCCAAGGACGGCAAGCTCGTCTCCCACCGCTGGCTCGGCGGCAACACCCTCATCCCCGCCTACTACAAATTCGACGAACAGGCTGAAAAACTCGCCGCCTTCCTCAGGAACGCCTCCGACGGAAAGGGCGTCTTCAACGTCGATATCTTCGCCCTCGAAAAGGAATCCGCCGCAACTGCGAACACTGCGGCAGACCAAAAAGCCCAGACTCTCATCGCCCCCCTCGGCCTGACCCCCTTCTCGCTCGCCCCCGGCGAAACCCTCATCGCCGATGTCGTCATCCAGAACAAGGGCATCGGCCACTCCTTTATCCCCGAGCAGCGCGACTTCTATGAAGCCTGGGTCGATTTCGCCGTCAAGGACGCCTCCGGCAAGACTCTAGCCGAGTCCGGCTTCATCCAGCCCGACGGCTCGCTCGACCCCTCCGCCCACTCTTTCACCAACCGCCTCATCAACGCCCAAGGCGAGCTCAACGACCTCCACCAGATCTGGCACAACCGCGTCCTGGCCTACAACAACACCATCCAGTCCGGCCGCTCCCAACTGGTGCGCTACCGCTTCCGTCTTCCAAAAGAAATCAGCGGCCAGATCTCCCTCACCGCCACCGTTCGCTACCGCCGCTTTAACCAGCACTTCATCGACTACGCGATCACTCAGACAGGTCAGCCGGAGCCGAAGCCATATCCCCAGCCCATCATTGACATGGCCTCTGAAACCAAAACCCTCAACATCGGCGACAACCTCCCTGACCCAGCAGAATCTACGGAACGTTCGCCGGACGCGCAGCCCTGGATGCGCTGGAACAATTACGGCATCGCCCTCCTCGACGCCCAGCAGTACCAAGCCTCCGTTCAGGCCTTTGAGCGCGTCGCGGCCCTGCGCCCCGATTACGCCGACGCCTTCACCAATATGGCTATCGTTGAAATCTCCTGGGAACGGTACGACGACGCCAAGGCCAATCTCGCCAAGGCCCTCGCTCTCCTGCCCAGCGATCCCCGAGCCCTCTACTACCGCGCCCTCGTCGAGCGCAACGCCGGCCAGACTGCCGCGGCCGTCGCCGACCTCGAAGCCATGCTCGCCAAATATCCCCGCTCCCGCGACGGCCTCCGCGAGTTAGGCTTCAGTTACTACCAGCAGCACGACTACGCGCGCGCCCGTGACATTTATCTGCGCCTCCAGGCCGTCGATCCCGACGACCTCGCCGCCCACTACCAGCTCGCCATCCTCTACCGCCGCCTCGGCGACAAAGCAAAGGCCGCCATCGAGTCAGCAAAGTTCGCCGACCAGAAAGACGACCCCACCGCCTCTACTTATGCTTTGGAATTTCTCAGCAAACACCCTGAAGTCGCCGCCGAATCCGTCGTCTGGCACACCCACGACCTCACCGGCGACGCCCCCAAACAGCCCGCCAAAATCGAATACAAATACATCCCCGGCGCGGGAGACTAGCCTGGACCCACCCACAAATGCGGGTGCCCCACCTTCGCCGCGTCTTTGTTTTTGCGGCTAAGGTGGGATAGACCCATCTATCTACAGTCTTTTATAGTTTTTCGGCGATCTTCACCGTGGCCCCATCCTTTCGCCTTTTTTCTGGCGAAAGGGTGTAACACTACGAACTCCAAAACCGCCTATTCGAACTCTGAAAGCTCTTGTACCACCGAAGCCACCCTCCCCGCCCCCACAATCCCATACTTCCAATCCAGAAAATCCTGCAACCCCTCCGGCAGCAGCGCAGCCAGCTCCTGCCAGGTCAGCACCTTCAGCCGAACCCGCATCTCCGCCGACCGCACCGCCGCCATCACCTCGAACCAGCCCTCCCGCAGATCCGGTCTCCGCTGATCGTGTATCACACAGAAGCTGCACCCTTCCGCATACGCCGCCAGCACATTCCGAATCAGTTGATACCCGGCATATCCAGCCTCCGCGCTCTCCGCCTCCCGCGCCCGCGCCACAATCCCGGCCTGAAACTCCCGCGCTGCCTCCTCATCGTCCGCCGCATTCTCCCACTCCTGCGTAAACTCCTCTGCAAACTCCACCGCCGTCCTCCGCCTCGCCGTCCTCAACTCCACCCGCGGCAACAACTCCCTCTCAAACACCACATCGAAATCCCTATACCCCTCCACCACCTCCGCCGCCCGCGTCTGAAAATCTCCTTCCGTCAGCTTCGCCTCCACCAGCAGTGACCCCCACCGCATATCCACCTCCGTGCGGTCAAATCGTCCACTCTTCAGCGGCGCCCGCGCCTTCCACCCAAACACAGGCTCGTCCTCCGCATCCACTCCGAGAGTCCGCCGCACCGCAGGTGCCTTCGTCACCCTCGGCGTACAAAACACATTCATCAGCAGCGCATCCGAACTCATCGAAGAATCCAGTTCCCGCCACCGCCGCCCCGACTCCGCCTTCGGCAGCGCCCGTGCCTGCGCATGAATCTTGTCGAACCGCCGCATCCACTCCGGCCTCGCCGCAATCGCCGCATACGCCGCATACGCCGCATCGTAGAAGTTCCCATGCCGCCCAGCCTCCGGAGGGGTCCCCACAGACAGGTCTTCGTCTGTGGGGTGTTCAGGAGAGTAAACAATCACCGGCGGATTCCCGTAGCTCTCCACGTGCGCCCCTCCCCGCGCCCACCGCCGGTTCCGCAGCCCCAGCTCCAGCCGCAGCTCGCTCGCATGCCCACTCGCCTTCCCCGTCATATCGAGCAGCCTACACCCCCTCTTCCCGCGCCGCGCCAGGCACATGCAGGCGCCTCCGCGCAATCCACCCCAAGGTTGAGCACCGCCGTCTCCGGAGATGCGAAAATGTCTCCTGTGATTGCCTATCCTTCGCGTCTCATCGGCTCCGTCGCAGCGCTGGCCCTCGTCCTCGTCTCCACAACCCCAGCCCACGCCCTGTTCGGCTCCCACGATAAAGCCGGCGAGCAAGCCGGCGCGCTCCTCTTTCGCGACAAGGGCTGCGCTCACTGCCACGGAGCCGGCGGCGAGGGAACCAAGAAGGCCCCCAGCCTCGCCGGCCTGCGCAAGAACAAAGACTGGCCTCCGGCCAAAATCACCCATCAGATTCTCAACGGCGGCCAGAAGATGCCGCCCTTCGGCGACTCCCTCACCGATGAGCAAATCGCTCAGTTGGTCGCCTACCTCCGCGCCAAGCACCGGCCCGTCCCGCCGCCTGCCGCCGCGCCGCCGCCTCAGCCTCCGGCGCAATAAGCCCGCTCCGCCAACCCGCTCTCACACCGTCACTGGCGTCTCTGAAACTCCCGCCGTTCCAAACACCCGCCGGTACCGCTCCACCTCGGCAGCCGGTCCCAGAGCCTTTCGATAATTGTCCGAGAGCTTCACCGCCGGCCTGCCCTCCACCTCGGTCAGTTTGCACACCAGGCTCACCGGGTTGAACCCCTCGTCTCCCTGCGGATTGCAATTGCGAAAATCGTTAGTCAGGTATGTGCCCCATCCCGCGCTGAACCTGATGCGCCTCTCGGCAACCCACTTCCGCTCATCTGCAAAGTCGCTCGCCCGTTCGAAATCCTCGGCCCGCGCTCCATTCCGCGGCCTCCCGGCAAAATACGCATGAAGCCTCAGAATCTGTCCCACGTCCAGAGCATCGGAGGCAATCAGCCGCTTCCGCCGCGGATCGCGCCCGTGCCGCTCCAGCCAAGCAATATATTCGTCCCCGGCCACGAACGGGTCCTTGCTGTCGATGCGCTGCCCCGTCCAGTCCGCCACCCACTCCGGCGCGCCCTCCAGAAACTGCGTCGTCCCAAACGTGTCCGGAAGCAGAATCAGCAGCTCGCCCTGGTAAGTCTGCTGCCATAACTCCAGCACGCGGTACTGCGCCGCCCGCAACTCTTCTTCGCTCTCCGCCAGCGCCGCCAACGCCATCGGCAGCTCATGCGCATTGGTCCCGATCGCCTCCAGATCGTGCTTGTACGCCAAATAAGTATTGGAACTGCCCGCAAAGCTCGCGCCCAGCACGTCCGCCATCGCCTTCACCACATACTCGTGCCACAGGAAGCTATGCCGCCGCCGCGTTCCAAAGTCGCTCACGTTCAGCCTGGGAACCCCGCGCAGCCGCTCCATCTTCTCCCACAGCTTCGTTTTGGCCCGCGCATAGAGAATGTCCAGCTCGAACTCGCTCAGCCGCTTCAAACTGTCGCGCGTCTTCAGTTCGTCGATGGCCGACAGCGCATAAATCTCCCACATCGTCGTCTCGGTCCAAAGCCCATGAAAGCTCAGCGACAATTGCCCATCCACAACTGACAAATCGTAATCGGAAAGCCGGAAGTCCCTCTCCAGCCACTCCAGAAACGCCGGCTCGAAGATCCCCCGCCGCCCATAGAACGTGTTGCCCGCCAGCCAGACCAGCTCCGACTTGTGAAACTTGAGCTTGCGCGTCGCCTCCAGTTGCTCCCGCAACTGCGCCACGCCCACCATCTCGCCCAGCCGCGCCGTGGTCGTGCGATTGAGTAGTGTAAACGTCGCATGGGTCGCCGGGAAATGCTTCCAGATGAACTGCAGCATCAGCAGCTTGTAGAAATCGGTATCCAGCAGCGAACGCGTAATCGGATCCAATTCCCAGTTATGATCGTGCGCGCGCCTGGCAATATTGATAATCACGGTAATCCAACTTTACTCGATCGCCCCGCCCGATTCCCGGCCCCGCGGGCAACATATCCAGCAATTTCCTGCTCCTTATTTCCTGGTCCCTGTTGCTGTTCTACCCGCCCCACCGCCAAATCGAGCAATCCTCCCAGTTAAACGACGCATACTCCCCCTCCGGCTGGTTGGCCAGAATCTTATGGTCGGCAATCGCATCCGCCCGCGACCGCCTCACCTCCCCTTGAAACACACGCACAAACCCCGCCTGCCTTTCCAGCACCCGCTCCTGCTCGTTGTTCACATAGAGCAGGTCCAACTCTCCCGCCCGCCCCGCAAAGCCCTTCGCCAGCGCTGCCAGCACCCGCCGCATCACCGCCGCCCCAAACGGATTGAACAGGAACGCCACACACGGCCCCGCCGGCCACCGGAACTCCGCCGCATCCCCGCAGACCATCCGCATCGGCGCCAGCGCGGAGCCTGCCCTGAGCTTGCCGAAGGGTCCCGCCGCCCGCCACGCCGCCATATTCCTCCGCGCAATCCGCGCCAGCATCGGATGCAGTTCCACCCCCACCACCGCCTTGAACGGCAACTCCGAGGCCAGCAGCACCGCCCGCCCCATCCCTGCCCCCAGATCGACAAAGGTAAACTCGTCGATCGGCGCTACCGGCCGGCTCCGCCGCCAGCGCACCATCATCGCCTGAAACACTGAAGGCGCAACCCCGTAGTAAGCCGTGTTGTGCCGGTCATGCCGGTGCCCGCTCTTCAGGTGCCGCCCGGCAATCAGCCCGCTCGTCCTCACTCCAAACTCCAGATCGAACGGATGCCGCGTATACCCATCCTCCACCGCCAGCCCCGGCAACAACCGCCGAGTCCCCTTCACCGCTCCGTCGATTTCCCTTTGTCCGTCAGCTTTCACGGTTTGAACCTTAGCACAACACAGAGATCCCTCGAACAGGTCCGAGCAATCCCGCCTCCAAATCCAACCCATCGACAATTCAGCCAACTGTTCAACCAGCCGTGCAACAGATTCAGTCTCCCCGGCCACGCAGGAGAAAAATCGCCGCTTTGTGCGTGCGCCCCGAATATCGGCCTTGAGTTGCGCGCACTCCGGGACCGGTCCCGCAATAGTGGCCATAACCAATTGTTTTTTATAGAGTTGCCGCGCTTTTTAGGAGCGACTATCGCGATGCGATGCGTCGATCGGACGGCTCCGCGAGACATTCGGCGCTTCAAAGGCCATATTCTTCCAGCCGAACCTTGCTCAGATCGATCTTTTTTCTCATCGAGGCAATGAATTCGTTTTCGTCCTCCGGTAGGGCATCCGCTTGCCTTGAGAGCCTGTCGAGCCAGCGAACTTCGGTCGTCGAGATTGCGAACGCGCCTTGTTTGTGGGCGCGCCTGAGCAGCGCGAGGGTTTCGAGCGCGGACCTTCGCGTGCGCAAGTAGGGGGTCGGCTCGCCGATGATGCTCGACGCAAGCTCGACGACAACGTCCGGCCGCAGCACGTACGCCTGCGGATCGAACGCGTAATCCGACTTCACGAACCAATCCCTCAGCTGGCGCGCGGCTTGAGGCCCTTCGCTGGAGGCGGCGTTCATCAGCCGCACCGCATAGACCAGTTGTTCGAGCGAAACCGTGGGCGCCATGGCGCTCAACAGCTTCACATTCTGCACCGACTCGTTGCTCCACA
>JBKQRH010000115.1:0-19826 GCA_052326045.1 Occallatibacter sp.
GCAAACACAAGCGAGGGCTGGGAGCAATCCCAGCCCTCGCTTGTGTTTGCGCGGGGGAGGGTCATCCTGTTTCAGCAATAGGATAACGCTCGAGCATCGCAGGTGAGAATGGGAGCCTCAGCGTGGCTCTACAGCGGCTGGGGGTGGGCGGCGGAGCAGCGCCGCGCATAGACCCACAGATAGAAAATGGCCATGACCAGCAGGATGAGCGGAGCCGGAAAGACCTGCGCGGCCGTCAGCATCCGCCCCGACAGCCCTGCCGCGGGCAGGTGCAGGGTAGTGATGAAAGCATAGAAGACCGACCACAGAAGGTCTCCGGTCAACACGAAGGCCGCGGCATTCACCAGGAGCGCGAGGCGCCCGGTCAGGCCGCCCCCGGCCCACAGCATGGCGCAGGCGGGAACCGTGAGCAGCAGGAGCTTGGCGTCATAGAGATGATGGTAGACAGGCAGTAAGGAGAGGGGCACGATGGCCGCCAGCGCCAAGCGTGCTGTGGCGGGCGAGGGGCGGGAGCGCAGAGTGACAAACGCCCAGACGAGCAGGAGCGGCGCGCAGACGAGATAGCTGGCCGAATTGTAGATGCGCGGCTGGTCGCGGAAGAAGCCGAAGACGGCTTGCAAATCCACCAGTATGAAGGGGCCATGGTAGCCCGTTTGGGCGAGCCCAGGGTCTGCCAGTCCGCCGAGATTCAAGGCCGTCAAAGCATCGGAGCGCCATTCCTCTATCCAGTGCGGAGCTACGCACCAGACCCACAGGACGGCGGGCAGGCTGATGGCAACCGTGGCGAGCAGGGTCTGCAATGCGCGCTTGCGGTAAACTCCGCCGGCCAATAAGAAGTAGAGCCAGACCAGGCCCGCATCCTGCGGCTTGAGCGCGAGGCTGAGGGCAAGGCAAAGTATGCCCGCGGGGACAAAGCGCTCACGAAGAAAGCACCAGACGGCTACCACGCAAAGGCTTATTACGATTCCGGCGGGATTGGCGAGAATAATAATTGCCTGGATGTTGGCGAGGAGGAAGCCGGTCAGCGCGCCGGAAAGGACGGGCGCATCATCGGCCCCGAGATTGAAAGCCAGGAACGAGGCGAAGATGAGGCTGGCGACGGTGAGCGCCATCCACAGCCTGTACGCAGGCCCCCAGGGCAGCATGGCGAAGGGCACCGTAAATGAAAATGCGGGTGGCAAATAAATATAATGCGCCGCGATATGGGCAGCCTGGGCGCCATCTATCGAGCGGTCGGCTCCCTCTGCGCGGTAGACGCGCAACACCTCGGCTTCTCTGTAGGGGTCACCGTGCTGAAGCAGGCATCGCGCGGGGTAGTACATGATTCTGAAATCAACTGCCGGAGATGCATTTTGCAGGACAGCGCTGAGCAACAAAAACAAGATGCTTCCCAGCAGGAACAGATACAGCCCATCAAGCCGCATTCTTGTCATCTTGAGCCTCTCTCTGTTCTCTCTCCGAGGAGCGGTTTGAGGTCCAGCCGTCGATCGTAGTCTATGATCGCACGCGAGGAGACGGCGCCGGTCGATTGCCAGGCAGTCATGAATATTTTTCCCAGAATATGGAGAATCCACACTTGGCTTCCTTGGATTCTTGGACCCTCAGCATGGCTCTACAGCGGCTGGGGGTGGGCGGCGGAACAGCGCCGCGCGTAGACCCACAGATAAAAGACACCCATGACCAGCAGGATGAGCGGGGCTGGAAAGACCTGCACAGCGATCAGTATCTGCCCGGAGAGCCCTGTCGGGGGCGGGTGCAGCTTGCTGATGAGACCAAGGACAATTGCCCACGGGATATCTGCGGTCAACACGAACGCAGCGGTATTCACCAGGAGCGCGAGCCGCCCGATCAAGCCGCCCTCAGCCCACAGCATGGCGCAAGCGGGAACCGTGAGCAGAAGAAGTTTGGCGTCAACTTGCCGATGATAGACGGGCAGCAGGGAAAGAGCGGCGATGGCCGCGAGCGCCAGCCAGGCACTCTTTGGCGAGGGGCGGGCTCGCAGAGTGACGAAGGCCCATACCAGCAGGAGCGAGCCGCACATAAGGTAGCTGACCGGATTGTAGATGCGCGGGTCGTCCCGAAAGAAGCTGACAGCCGTTTGCAGGCTTATCAACATATCGAGGCCGTGGCCACCTGTTGAAACGAGGCCAGGGTCGTTGATACCGCCGTGTGCTGAAAATGCCAGGATATTGAAGTGCAGTTCCCGCATCCAGTGCGGCGCGATCTGCCAGACCCACAGGACGCCCGGCAGGCTGATGGCAACCGTCGCAAGCAGAGTCTGCAGTGCGCGTTTGCGGTAAACCCCGCCCGCCAATAAGAAGTAGAGCCAGACCAGTCCCGCATCCTGCGGCTTGAGTGCGAGGCTGAGCGCAAGACACAGGATGCCGGCGAGGACAAACCGCTGGCGCAGAAAGCACCACACGGCCACTGCGCACAGGCTTATAACAATTCCGGCGGCATTGTCTGTAATAACGAGCAGCTCGCTGTTGGCGAGAAGGAAGCCGATCAGGGCGCCAGAGAGGATTGGCGCGTAATTTGCCCCGAGATTCCAAATCAGAAACGAGGCAAAGACGAGGCTCCCGACGGTGAGCGTTATCCAAAGCATGTGCGCAGGCCCCCAGGGCAGCATGGCGAAGGGAACCGTGAAAGAAAATGCGGTTGGCGGATATACATTCTGCGTCGCAATCTGGCGAATCTTCGCGGCATCCGATGGGCGGTCTCCCCCCTCCGCCCGATAGATGCGCAGTACATCAGCTTCTATGTACGGGTCACTATGTTGAATAAGGCATCGCGCGGGGTAGTAAAGCGCTTTGAAATCCGCCAATGGGGCAGGAGCGGCGTTCTCCATGGCGACGCCCAGCAAGAGAAACACCAGGCTCCCCAGCAGCAGCAAATACAGGCCATCGAGCCGCGCTCTTGTCATCTTGAGCCTCTTGCTGCCTTCTCTCCGGGGAGCGGTTTGAGAGTCCAGCCGTCGATCAAAATCGATGATCACAAAGATCATACACGAGGGCGCGGAGGCGGTCGATCGCCAGGCGGCCAAGCATATATTTCCTTCTTGAAGGCTGTCTTGGACAAGAGTAATCCGCCAATGGTATGGTCTTGAGTTAACGCACTCCAGAGCCCCGGGGTTGAAGATGGGCGCCGGCAACATTTCCGTGGCGGAGCGACTCATTGCTCAGGCGGCTGCAGGCGCATAGCTTTCTGAACGATACTTACCCCAACCGCGTGAACGGAGAAGAGCTTATGCAAGAGAGGTGCCTATCCGTAGTGGTTCCCGTTTACAACGAGGAACATACGCTGGCCACAATTGTGGACAAGCTGCTGGCGCTGCCGCAGTTGCTTGAGATCGTGATTGTCGATGATTGCTCAACCGATAAAACACCGGAGATTCTTGAGAGGTTGAGCTCGGAACACGGCGAGATTCAGGCGGCGCGGCATGACAGAAACCGGGGGAAGACAGAAGCGCTTAAGACCGGCTTTCGCCTTACGCGAGGCGAGGTTGTTATCGTTCAGGATGCCGACCTCGAGTACGACCCCCAGGAGATTCCCGCAGTGATCGCTCCGATTCTCAATGGGAACGCGGATGTCGTTTTCGGCTCCCGCTTTCTGGTGAGGAAAGCCACGCGTGTCTTGTATTTCAATCATTACCTGGGCAATAAACTTCTCACTTTCTTATCGAACCTGGCGACCAACATCAATCTTACCGACGTGGAAACGTGTTACAAGGCTTTCCGGGGCGATATTATCCGGCAGATGAAGATTAATTCGCGCGGGTTTGGTTTTGAAATTGAGGTTACCGCCAAGGTCGCCAAGCTAAAGTGCGCCATCTACGAAACGCCGATCAGTTACTATGGCCGCACCTACGAAGAAGGCAAGAAGATAACCGCATGGGACGGGATCGCGGCGGCATATTACATAGTTCGCTATAATCTGCTCTGCGGCCTGAAGGGGAGTTTCTATCATATGCCTCAGTCAGGCGGCAAGGATATGCCGCGTCAAGAGCCGCCACAGGGCGCCATGTGACGGCTTTGGGCAGACAGCCGGCAGCCGCCGCTGTTTGCGACGCCAGCGAAGAGAAAGCAAGGAATCAATTCAGCGCATGAAACAAGGCACAGCGATCATCATCGGAGCGGGCCCTGCCGGACTGACTGCCGCGATCGAACTGCAGCGGCGCTCGGGCATCAACCCCATCCTGATCGAGGCCAGTCAGCGGATCGGCGGCATCTCTTGCACCATCCGCTACAAGGGCAATCGCATGGACATCGGCGGCCACCGTTTCTTTTCCAAGTCAGACCGCGTCATGCGCTGGTGGCTGGACCTGATGCCGGTCGAGACGGGCACAAGCGGGGACGGCCAGTTTCGCTATCAGGGCCAGCAATGCGATCTGCCCGCGGCCACCAAGGCGCACGATCCGCAGACTGAGGACCTGGTCATGCTGGTCCGCCAGCGCAAGAGCCGCATCTATTTCCTGCGCCGCTTCTTCGACTATCCCATCAGCCTGACCGCGGCAACCTTCAGGAATCTGGGTATTGTCCGTACCTTTCGTTGCGGCGTCAGTTACATGCGCTCGGCGCTGCTGCCTCAGCGCCGGGAGCGCTCGCTCGAGGATTTCATCGTCAACCGCTTTGGCAAACAACTTTACCTGACGTTTTTCAAGTCGTATACCGAGAAGGTTTGGGGCGTGCCGTGCAACGAGATCAGCGCCGAATGGGGCGCGCAGCGCATCAAGGGATTGTCGCTCAAGGGCGTGGTGGCGCACTTCCTCAAAAAGATCTTCGGCCCCAGACACTCCGGCGACATCGCTCAAAAGAAGACTGAAACCTCACTTATCGAGAAGTTCCTCTACCCCAAGCTCGGCCCCGGCCAGCTTTGGGAACATGCGGCCGATCTTGTCCGCGCCGCCGGAGGCGAGATCCACTTAGGCATCCAGATCGACCGCATCCACGTGAAAGGAAACAAAGTCGTTTCCGTCGAAGGCGTCAATGGGGCCGGTGAACGCGCGGCCTTTGCCGGCGACTACTTCTTCTCCACCATGCCCGTCCGCGATCTTGTGCGCGGCCTCTCCGCGCCTGTCCCTCCAGAGGTTGCCGAGGTAGCCGAAGGCCTCATGTATCGCGACTTCATCACTGTCGGCCTGCTTGCGTCCAGGTTTGCCGTCACGGAAAAGGACGGCTCTGGGCTCAAAGACAACTGGATCTATATTCAGGAGCCCGATGTGGCCGTCGGCCGTCTCCAGATATTCAACAACTGGAGCCCCTGGCTGGTGGCCAACCCCGGCAAAGTCTGGATCGGCCTGGAATACTTTTGCAACGACACCGACCCGCTGTGGAAACTTTCCGATGAGGAGATGACCAGGCTGGCCATCGGCGAAGTGGCCAAGATCGGCATTCTCAAGGCGGAGGATGTCGAAGACTCCCACGTCGTTCATGTTCCCAAGACCTATCCGGCGTACTTCGGCAGCTACGACCGCTTCGACGCGATCCGCAACTACACCGACCGCATAGAGAACCTCTTCCTGGTTGGCCGCAACGGCATGCACAAATACAACAACCAGGACCACTCCATGCTGACCGCCATGACCGCGGTGGAAAACATCGTCAACGGCGTCACTGCCAAAGACAACATCTGGGCCATCAACACGGAGATGGAGTATCACGAGGAGAAGGCGGCGCAATGAGTGCGCCAGCCGGTATATCCTGAAGTGTTGCCACGGAGCCAGACCACCCGCGGCCGGAAATCCCAGGACTCTTATACCCATGAGCACGCAGACGATCGCCGTACACCTGCCCGACGGGGCCGTTCGCGAAGTGCCCGCCGGCACGACATCCCTGGAGATTGCCAACTCCATCTCACCGCGCCTGGCCGCGGCCGCCGTGGCGGCGCGCCTGACGCCGCTCACCGGATCAATCAAGGAAAACCCCACCCCTGACAGCCAGCCGGCGGAAACGGCGATGTATGCCGCGGAAGACACCGCCGCGCCGCGCCTGGTGGACCTGGCGACGCCGCTAACCGCGGATACGCGCCTGGAGCTGATTAAAGAGACGGACCCCGAGGCGCTCAAGGTGCTGCGCCACTCTGCCGCGCACGTGCTGGCCACGGCCGTGCTGGAGCTCTTTCCGGAGACCAAGCTGGGCCACGGCCCGGCCACCGACGCCGGCTTCTTTTACGACTTCTATCGCGAGAAGCCCTTCACGCCCGAAGACCTGGTAGCCATCGAGGCAAAAATGGCCGAAGTGGTGGCGCGCGACGAGCCTTTCCTGCACGAATTCGAGCCCCGCGAGCAGGCGCTCGCCGAATTCGAACGCGACGGCGACTTCATGAAGACCCACTTCGTGACCAAGTTCACCGCGCCCGGCGAGGAGGTCAGTTTTTATCGCAACGGCAAATTCGTCGATTTTTGCCGCGGGCCGCACGTGCCCTCGACCGGCCGCGTCAAAGCCGTCAAGGTGACTAGCCTGGCCGGAGCTTACTGGCTGGGCGACGAAAAGAATCCGCAGTTGCAGCGCATCTACGGCACGGCGTTTTTCTCGAAAAAAGATTTAGATGCCCACTTTGCGCGCCTGGAAGAAGCGGCCAAGCGCGACCATCGCCTGCTGGGCAAGCAACTGGACCTGTTCAGCATTCAAGAACTGGCCGGCGCGGGACTCATCTTCTGGCATCCCAAGGGCAGCATCGTCCGCAAGGTGATGGAAGACTGGATGCGCGAGGAATGCCTGCGGCGCGGCTACTCGCTGGTTTTCACGCCCCACGTCATGCGCCGCGAACTGTGGAAGATCAGCGGCCATGAGGGTTTTTACGCGGGCAACATGTACACTCCCATGGAACTGGACGATGCCGAGTACCGGCTGAAGCCGATGAACTGCCCCGGACATATCCTCATCTACAAGAACTCGCCCAAGAGTTATCGCGACCTTCCCGTGCGCCTGGCCGAGTTAGGCAATGTGTATCGCTACGAGCGCTCGGGCACCATGCACGGCCTGCTGCGCGTACGCGGCTTCACGCAGGACGACGCACACATCTTCTGCACTCCCGGCCAGATTGAGGACGAAGTGGTCGCCTGCATCGATTTTGCCGAGGCGGTGTTGAAGACTTTCGGCTTTGCCGAGTTCAAGGTCGAACTGTCCACGTGGGATCCGAACGACCGCGCCCACTACGCCGGCTCCGACGAAAACTGGAACCTCGCAGTGGGCAGCCTGCAGAGAGCGCTGGACCGGAAGGGCATTCATTACAAGACCATCTCCGGCGAGGCAGCCTTCTATGGACCCAAGATCGACGTGAAGTTAGTGGACGTGCTGGGCCGGTTGTGGCAGCTCTCCACCGTGCAGTTCGACTTCAACCTGCCGGCGCGCTTCGAGTTGGAGTACGTGGGCGAGGACGGCGAGCGCCACCAGCCGGTGATGGTTCACCGCGCCCTGTTCGGCTCCGTCGAGCGCTTCTTCGGCGTGCTCATCGAGCACTACGCCGGAGCTTTCCCGCTGTGGCTTGCGCCGGTGCAGGCAGGCCTGGTGCCCATCAGCGAGCGGCACCATGCTTATGCGCGTAAAGTCGAGCAAGAGTTAAAAGAAGCGGGCTTCCGCGTCGAGATCGACGACCGCAACGAAAAGATGAACGGCAAAATCCGCGACTTCGCCAACCAGAAGACGCCGTACATTCTCGTTTTTGGCGACAAGGAAGAAGCGGCTGGGTCCGTCAGCGTTCGCACCCGCGGCAAAGGCGACCAGGGTTCTGTACCGCTGGCCGAGTTCATCGCCAAGGCCAAGGCGCTGGTGGAGAGCCAATCGACCGAACTCTAGCGACAGAGCGGACGAGGGGAGTTTGATCGGCCCAATACAAATGCGGGCGATGCTTTATCTGGATCGGTTCACGGGAGGAGAACATGTCTTGGCTTCGACGCCAATTGCAGCCATTTACCAAGCCGACAGAAGGTAAGCGTTTCCATTCTCCGTTCGCCATTGAGTTTGATCCTTCAACAGTGAGCAAGAGCGTCAAAGCAGACCTGCGAAAAAACATCGAATTGCTTGGCGATCTCGAAAAGAAACACGTTCAACAGATTTATGAGGCTGCGCTAGGTTCGGTTTTGGCAGGCCGGAAACTGAGCGTCTTGTATACGGCACTAATGAAAATTGAGGGAATGACCCAAGGGCGGGCGACTGAAATCGCACTATCCCTGAACAACAAAGCGACAGAGCAAATTAATCGAGAGCGCCAAGCCTCCCTTGGAATTACTCACGCAAGATGGATGTACGCGAACGCGCCCTGCATGAGAAACCCCAGCCATCCCACAGCTACAGAGATTCAACAAGACGCTGCGCATCGAGTTGCCAACGGGAAGCGATATGAAATCAACAAGGGGTTATTTGTAGATGGCAAATGGACGTGGCCGGGTGTAGAAGAAGGCTGCAAGTGCATATCGCGACCAATCATCCCAGGGCTAGAAAATCAAGAGTCGTAAATGGAGGAGGCACATTGTGAATGGCGCATGGACCGGAGCTTTTTTAACCGCGTTTGGAGCAATAGTTGGCAGTGCTATTGGAGCTTTCGTTCAATATCTTGTGTCCCGCAACCAGCAAAAGGAGCAGAGGCGTAACGCAGAGATCATGCGACGGAATAAGCTGGCCGATGAACTGCGCGAACGCGTCTTGGAAGTCATCGGTCCAGCAACTTGGTTCTATCTGGCGAAGTGGAAAGGCACTCAGCGGGATATCGAGGAGAATGCCTATACTATAAAGCTGACGGACAGCATCGCCCGAGTTCGTCTCATGTTGGACGCAAAGGTCGACACTCACGCAGAGCTGATGAAGGCGTTGGAATCGGTCAGGTCTGCGGCGTTCACGAGCGATACCAAAGATGTAGCGCAGTTCGAGAATGCCATTGACTCCGTACAAAAGATCGCTTCTACTGTTATCAGTCAAGCGTCAACGCAGACCACACTCGGCGCCCCATTCTAAGCGCCGTTCTTCACGCTTAAGGTGGGACCGCTAACTCGCTGACCGGCTAACCCCGCTAGCACCACTAGCACCGCTAACTCCGCTGCTTTTCACGCATTGATCGCCATGCCTTCGACCGCGCCATACGCATCGAGCAGCGATTCGGCCAGAGTGGGGTGCGCGTGGATGGTGAACATCAGCTCCTCCACCGCGCCTTCGAGTTCCATCACCGCGACGGCCTCGGCAATCAGCTCCGTGGCCTGCGGACCGATGATGTGGACGCCCAGAATCTCGCCATATTTCGCGTCGGAGACGATCTTTACAAAGCCGTCGTGGCTACCGAGAATGGTGGCCTTCGAATTGCCCGCGAAGGGGAACTTGCCCACCTTGACTTCGTAGCCCTTTTCCTTGGCCTGCGCCTCGGTCAGGCCCACCGACCCGATTTGCGGCTCGGTGTAGGTGCAGCCGGGAATGCGGTCGCGGCGGATGGGGCGGAATGCGCGGCCGGCGATCCTGGCTACGGCTACCATGCCGCTCATCGCGCCCACGTGGGCCAGTTGCGGCAGCCCGGCCACAATGTCGCCGATGGCAAAGACGCCCGGCTCAGCGGTCTCCTGCGTGGCGTTGACCTTGATGAAGCCACGGTCCAGTTCGATCTTCGTCTTCTCCACGTCAACGCCGTCCGTCCGCGGCGAGCGGCCCACGGCTACCAGCACCTTTTCGGCTTCCTTCACTTGAGTCTTGCCGTTTACATCGGTGAAGGTCACCTTCACGCCGGCTTCGGTCTTTTCGACTTTCTCTACCCTGGCGCCGGTGTAGCCGTCGATGCCGCGCTTCTTGAACAGCCGGGTCAGTTCTTTCGAAATCTCCTCATCCTCGATGGGAACCATGCGCGGCAGAAACTCAACGATGGTGACCTCCGTGCCGAAGCTGCGAAAGAGCGAGCCGAACTCCACGCCCACCGCGCCCGCGCCGATGACGATGAGCGACTTGGGGGGCTGGTCTATGGCCAGAATCTCGATGTTCGTTAAGATGCGGTCGTCGGGTTTTAGGCCGGGCAGCATCTTGGCCTCGGAGCCGGTGGCCAGGATCATGTTCTTTGCCCTTACCTGGCTCACTTCACCAGCCGCGCCGCCGCCTCCCGCCGCAGTCACCTCGATGGAATGCACACCGTCCAGCGCCGGGCCGGTCAGGCGGCCAGAGCCCGAGATGACTGCGATCTTGTGCTTCTTCATCAGGAAGTCCAGGCCCTTGACGTGCCTGGCGATGATGGCGTTCTTGCGCTTCTGCACCGCGGCCCAGTTCAGCGTGGGCGCGCCGATCCCCTCGATGCCGAACTCCGCCGCATGCTTCAGGTGGTCCCAGATCTCGGCGTTGAAGAGCAGAGCCTTGGTGGGAATGCAACCCACGTGCAGGCAGGTTCCGCCCAGTTTGTCGGTCTTTTCGATCAGCGCCACCTTCAGCCCGTACTCCGCGCCGCGAATGGCCGCCGTGTAGCCGGCCGGCCCGCCACCAATGATTGCTACGTCGTAGATCGTCTCTGCCAAGGTTTTTTCCTCGAAAAGCACCATTCCGGGGCGCAACTGAGAAAAGCGCACCGATTTCATCGTTCAGTCTAATGGATGCGCGCCGGCCCGGCTTCGCTTCCGCTCTGATGCGCGCCTGAAGTGCGAAACGTGCTGTTACAGGTTGTCTTGAACCAATTCCATAGCCCTGCGCAAAGTCTCCGGCTGGTCCCCAAAACCCTCGATCCAGACCACCTCCGGCTCGCGCCGGAACCAGGTCAACTGGCGCTTGGCGTAGTTGCGATGGCCTTGCTGGGCAGATGTTACTGCCTCCTCAACACTCCAAGACTCTCGCAGCACGCGAAGTGCCTGGCGGTAGCCGAGGGAGTCGAGCGCCTTGACCGGCCCATAGCGCGCGAGCAGGGCGCGCGTCTCCTCGATCAGGCCCGCGGAGAACATTGCGGCGCAGCGTTGATTGAGACGCTCGTAAAGCTGCTGGCGCGGCGGGTTGAGGCCGATGCGCAGCAGCCGGAATCCAGTGAGCGGGTCGCGGGCCAACACCTTGTCGCCCAGCACCTCGGAGAGCGGCTTGCGCGCCGCCAGGCAGACTTCGATGGCGCGAATCAGTTTAGGAGCGTCGTTCGTGTGGATGCGCCTGGCCGAGGCCGGGTCCAGCCGCGCCAGCAGCCGGTGCAGCCAGTCTTCCTTATGTTTTGCCCGGCTGGATTCGAGGCGCGCACGGAGTTTCTGCTGCCTCTGGGGCCCGGCAAAGAGGCCGTCTGTCAGCGCGCGCAGGTAGAGGCCGGTTCCGCCGGTCACGATGGGCAGGCGATTGCGGCTGGCGATCTCGCGGAGGGCGGCCCGCGCCTGCCGGCTGTATTCGCCCGCGGTAAAAGGCTGGTTGGGATCGGCCACGTCGACGAGGTGATGCGGCAACCGCGCCCGCTCTTCTCCAGTTGGTTTGGCCGAGCCCAGGTCCATGCCGCGATAGACAGCCACCGCGTCGCAACTGACGATCTCGCCGGCAAAGCGTTGCGCGAGCGCCAGCGCAAGCGCCGTCTTGCCGCTGCCCGTGGGGCCGAGGAGCAGGACGGCGAGAGGAAACTGGCTCTCGTCCAAAGAGCTGCCTCGCGCAGCGCTCACGGACGCCACCATCCGGGCGGAAAGATCCACCTGGGATTGGTGTGAAAGAGCCACCAAACCAGGATCGCCGCAGCCACCAGCAGAATCCCGAAGACCTGGTTGCGCCGGAAGACCCGTTGCTGCTCCCGGCGCCGCTCCTTCTCGGCTGCTTCCTGAAAGTAAGGTTTAATCCGAGTCTGGACCATGGCGGGTTACTCCTTGGCGCTGGAACAATGCGCCGGAATGTCACGGATTAGTATAGGCAAAGGAAGCTTCCTTACCGGCGGTTCTAAGTTTTTCCGAGGTACTGGAGCTGTTCCGGATTGCCGGTGAATCGACCTGAACTCGGAACTCTTGGATTCCGATGCTTGGGTTTGCTCGACGAGTGCATCGGGGATTTGGCACCAACCGAGATCCCAAAAAGCGACATAAGCACATGCCAATCACTCCATACGCTGTTTAAGCGGACTACATGAAGATCACACACATCGAGAGTAGCTTGAAGAGGTCCCGTTATCGAGGGCCACCCGATACACACAGTCAGTCTTCTTCGTCTTCCTCTTCTTTGTCTGAAGCGAATCCATCGAAAGGTTCGGGATAAATCTCCATCATGGTGGATGCTAAAACTTTCATATTACTCACTTTCAGACGCTCAATTGCAGTTCGCACTGTAGCTCCTTTGCCAAAAATGGATTCGATTGGCCCTCTATCTCCGTGCCCTGTAGCGAGGACGGCCAAAGCAATCCTCGCCTGTTCACGATCCCACGTTAGTATGGTCTTCTCAAACTTCGAGAGGGCGATGGACTGATAACTTTGGCCGCTTTCAGAAGTGGCGCTGCGACCAGTAATCTTTGCCTTAATTCGATCAAACAGTCTCATTCGAGTTCTTTCCAAAAACTTGAGGTCTTCCGGTCGCTTGGACATCTGTGGACGAGCGTCTTTAGATCACGTAGTCGGGTGCTGAGGTCGGGACTGAACCATTCGCCAATGTTTTTCGATGAACTTTATTGTATTCTCGTATTTGGGTTTAGCGTCTTCTGGTGACAGGAGTTTCAGTTCTTTAAGCTTGCGCAGAAGTGGGCACGGGAAATTATAGACTCCGCGGCAAAAGGAGTATGCGTATAATTGATCATTTGATTTTGCGCACTCTCGCCGGGGAATCTCTCCATAAATAAACCTATGTCTTGCCGGGTAAAGCTTCACTTCTTTCAATCGATTGGAAGCTGTTGGAGTCAGAACAAGGCCCAACCAGTCCTGATCTTCTCCGTATTGATGACTATCTAGAAAAGCGCTGCCGATCATGATTCTCTTGTCATTGCCAACTGCAATCTCACCGAAAGAGATTGCCCCGCGTAGCGCTATTCCTTTGTAAATACATTTCTCCATGAAATGCGTTGCAATATGCAATAGTCCCGGGTAGTCTTTGGTTTCGTCAGATTTCGAATAAAAGATAAACGTGTCCGCATAGAAAAGGCAATCAACGTTTTCCTTAAATTCCTTTACCTCTGCCTGAAGATCCTTGACAATTTCATTCACTTGCTGTTGCAGGATAGATATGGGCAACGTCTTTAACTTCGTCTTGAAACCGAGCAGGTCAAAATGTGCTACCCAAGCGTCGTATGATTGCCAGCAGTGATCCATATTTTCCTTTCTTGATCGCCGGGGAGGGTGGCCCAGGTCTCGATTATGAGGCCAAGAGGTCTATTGACTCTTGTCGATTAAGGTAGCAGGAAAGGTCAGTTGTTGCCAACAGCCCGATGTACTCATCGAGCCTGGCTTTGCTCATTTTTCGGGGTTGCGGGTAGTTGGTCGCCTACTCGGAAACTGCACCACTACTCTTCCCGCTCGCAGTTTGACTTCCCAGTCCCGGTTTGCTGAGATAACCTTTCAACAGCCGGTGAAAAAAGGAAGAGCGGGGACGAAATGAAAGTCTTGATATTGGGTTCGGGAGGCCGGGAGCACGCGCTGGCCTGGGCAGTGAAGCGGAGCGAGCGGGTGAGGGAGGTGGTGTGCGCGCCGGGCAACGGCGGCATCGCCGAGATTGCGCGCTGCGTTCCGGTAGACCTGAAGAACCTGGATGCGATGGTTCGCGTGGCCGAGGCCGAGCAGCCGGGCCTGACCATCGTGGGGCCGGAGCTGCCGCTCTCGCTGGGCATTGTGGATGCGCTTCAGGAGCGCGGCCTGCGCGTCTTTGGGCCCACGCGGGCTGCGGCGATGCTGGAGACCAGCAAGGGCTTCGCCAAGCGATTCCTGCAGCGGCATAACATTCCCACGGCCAACTACGTGGTCTGCACCAACGCGGCCGAGCTGGAGAAAGCCATCCACATCTTCCACCCGCCTATCGTGGTCAAGGCCGACGGGCTGGCCGCGGGCAAGGGGGTGATCGTCTGCGAGTCGCGCCAGACGGCCATGGAGGCCGCCCAGGGACTGTTCACGGGCGCGCTGCTGGGCGTGGCGGAACAGCAGGTGGTTATCGAGGAGTTCCTGGAGGGCGACGAGATCAGCTTCCTCTGCCTGAGCGACGGCAAGCACGTGGTCCCGCTGGTTCCGGCCCAGGATCACAAATGCATCGGCGAGGGCGACACCGGCCCCAACACCGGCGGCATGGGCGTCTACTCCACCGATTCCATGATCGAGCCCGGCATGACGGAGTGGATTCTGCACCACATCGCCGAGCCCACTATCCGCGGCATGGCCGAGGAGGAGACACCCTTCGTGGGCGTGCTCTACTGCGGGCTGATGATGACCGCGCGCGGCCCCGAGGTGCTGGAGTTCAACGCCCGCTTCGGCGATCCAGAGACCCAGGCCATCCTGCTGCGCCTGGAAAGCGACCTGGTGGACGCGCTCGAAGCCTGCATTGACGGCCGGCTGGTGGAGACCGAGTTGCGCTGGAGCCCCGGCGCCTCGGCCTGCGTCGTCGCCAGTTCCTCCGGCTATCCCGGCAGCTACAAGACCGGCTTCCCGATCACCGGCCTGGGCGCCGCCGCCCACGTTCCAGGAGTCCAGATCTTCCACTCCGGCTCCGCGCGCCAGGGCGACCAACTGGTGACTGGCGGAGGCCGCGTGCTGGGCGTCACCGCCGCCGCACCTTCGCTCGAAGAGGCCCTGGCCCGCGCCTACCAGGCCATGGCTGAGATTCATTTTGACGGAATGTACTATCGCCGCGACATCGGCCATCGCGCCCTGAGGAGGAAACCATGACACCTGCCATCACGCTGGAAGAACTCCTGGCCTGGAACCAGGAATCCTCCAACTTCTGGAAAGCGCATCTCGACGCCAACCCCGCGCTGCTGGAGCTGCCCTGCGACATCGGCGGAACCGCGAACGTGCTGGAGTTCGCCGGCCATATATGGGGCGTGGAACTGGTCTGGGGCCAGCGCATCGCCGGTCTGCCTCAACTAACCAGGGAAGACGTTCACGTCCTTTCTCTCGATGCCCTCTTTGAGCTGCACGTCAAGGCCGTGCAGCTCTACCGCACGCTGCTTGACGACCCGGCCCTGAACTGGGATGAGACGATGACGCTGGACTACAACTGGCTGCCGCAGGCGCGGACCTTCTCGCGCAGAAAGGTAGCGGCCCATGCGCTCTTCCACAGCCAGCGCCATTGGGCGCAACTGGCCACGCTGGTCCGCGCGGCCGGATTCCCGTCGGGATTCAAGGGAGACCTGCTGCTCAGTTCGGCTCTGGCATAGACTCCGGCTCAGGACTTGGCTCGGGGATCGGCTCCGCCGCGGGAGCGGGCGCCTGCTGTGGCTTCCGCTGCTGGAAGCAGGTGCGGCACAGGACCGGTCTTCCCTGGGTGGGCTTGAAGGGAACCGTCGTCTCCGCCCCACATTGCGAACAGGTGGTCCGGGTCTCCGGGCGCACCCTGGAGCCTCCGCTGGCGCGCTTCGCCTTGCACTGCTTGCAATGCTTGGGATCGTTTTTGAACTGCTTGTCGTGGAAGAAAAGCTGCTCGCCGGCAGTGAATACAAACTCGGCGCCGCAATCGATGCACTTCAAAACTCTGTCGGTAAACTCCATGGCCGGCTTCCCCAAAGAAGGGAAATACGATGAAATCGGCCATGACCCCGAAAACTTGCCGGTCCCGCTTCCCTGTCTTCGTGCTTCTTTAACAACAAGGGCCCGGGCCGCAACAAATTCTGCGGCGAAAACTCAAGTCTGCCTGGGGGATAGGAAGACCTAGCTAACACTATCACGCAACCCGCGTGCAGAACGATTCAGCCGAAAGAAAGAATCGCGACAGGCCGCCCCGGCCTTATCACTGGGCTGTCTGGCGACTCCGATTCAGCGGGGGTCGCCGGGGGCGGCGCGTGTCACGATTTGTTTAACAGCTAGTCCTGCTCTTTACGAGCCTTCTTGCGATTCCGCTTGCGCGCCAAAGCCGCCTTTACGCGTTTCTTTTCGCCGGGCTTCAGGTAGTAGGAGTGACGCTTGACTTCCTTGATGATGTCCTCCTGCTGAACCTTCCGCTTGAAGCGGCGCAGCGCATTTTCGAGCGGCTCGCCTTCTTGAATGCGAACCTCCGCCAAAAAATCCCACCTCCAAACCTGCCCAAGGGGCTTCTCTTAGGATACTGTAAATACCCGGATTTTGGTAATGATTCGCGATTCGTTCCCATGGGGCTTGGCACCGGTTTGTGGCCATTTTTGCGAAAAACGTCGCGAATTCCCGTTTCGGCGCCCGTTACGGCTTCTCCTTTACACTCTCAGTTGAGGGGTCGGCCAGGCCCCAGGGGAGGTTGCAACAGGATGATCCGCGGCTACCAGGGGCGGCTGCCCCAAATTCCAGCCAGTTGCTACGTCGATCTCTCCGCGCAGGTCATCGGCGACGTGACGCTCGGCGAGCGCTCTTCAGTGTGGATGAACGCCGTGCTGCGCGGCGACGTGAACTCCATCCGCGTCGGCGCCAACAGCAACGTCCAGGACTGCGCCGTCCTCCACGGCCATCGCAACCTTTATCCGGTTGTGGTGGGCGACTGGTCACCATCGGCCACAACGCCACGGTCCACGGCTGCGTGGTTGAAGACGCCGTGCTGATCGGCATCGGCGCTGTCGTCCTGAACGGCTGCCGGATCGGGGAAGGCTCCATTATCGCCGCCGGCGCCGTGGTCCCCGAGCACACCGTCGTCCCGCCAAAAACCCTCTGGGCCGGCGTTCCCGCCAAGTTGCGCCGCGAACTGGACGACAACAGCCGCGCCCTCCTCCTCGAATTGGCCCAGAACTACCTGGACTACTCCGAAATCTACCTGAAGGAGCCGGCGAGCCAGGGCCTGCTCACACCACCTGGGCGGCGTCGACGGGAGCCGTCTGCGAATAGAATGTGAATGATGAGGTCGTCCGTGCCCGGTGGTATCATGTTCCATCTCCCTGGCTTAGCGCGCTTGAGACGCTGGAGTTCGCTGGCCACGCTCTCTTTGGCCTTAGTGCTTGCCTTCTGCCCTTGGGCAGGCGGGCAAACCGCTTCCGGCCCAAACCCGCAGCCGTTTTCAGAGCGCAGCTCGGATGCCCTGCCGGACGCCCCTTTGCCTCAGCCCTCAGAGCCTTCCAAGGCGAAGGTCAAGGATGAGGTGACGCTGCGCAACACCCCAGTCCACATCCTCAAGGACCAGGCCGCGATCTGGACCAGTCCCATTCGGGTGCGTGAACACGACCTCGCCATCCTTGTCCCTCTTGGGCTGGCCACCACCGTGGCTATCAGCGCGGACCACCAGGCTATGTCCTCGGTCGTCTCCCAGAACGCCTCCTTCAACAACCGCAACGTCGAGGCCTCGAACGGCCTGCTGGGCGGCTTTGTCGCGGCCCCCGTCATCATCTACGGCCTGGGCCGCATCCACAATGACGACCACGCCACGGAAACCGGAATCCTGGCCGGCGAAGCCATGGTCGACAGCCTGGCCGTCGATGAGGCGCTGAAGGCCGTCTCGATGCGCGAGCGGCCCACCGTCGACCATGCCAAGGGAAAATTCTTTCAGTCCGGCGTAGGCCTCGATTCCTCCTTCCCCTCCACACACAGCATCATCGCGTGGTCCTCGGCCACCGTCATCGCCTCTGAATACCACGGACGCATGACAAAGATCGTCGCCTACGGCCTGGCTACCGCCGTCAGCCTTACCCGCGTTCTCGGCCAGCAGCATTTCCCCTCCGACGTCCTCGTCGGCAGCGCCGTTGGCTGGCTCGTCGGCCACTACGTCTTCCGCAAACACCGCAGGGAATCGGACGAGTATTAGAGCACGCGGCCGACTGCGCTACTCCGGCTTCAGATTCAACCCGAAATCGGCCGGGCCAACGCCCGCGACGACAGGCGATAGGGGAATAATTAAAGATTTTCTGCGGCGGAATCGATGGACTTCTCCGTATTGCTTCCTGAACTTTTCTGGAATTGTGCCTTTGACAAACCCATTTCATTTTGAACAGAACCCTTTGAACCATAGCATCGGCATGTCGGGTGTGATCACTCCCGATCATGCTGCACAAGCACTTCAGTTGGATCCGTTTTGAGCAAAGGCATGAGCCACTGGAAGAGAAGCGTCGCGGCAAAAGCGCCTGCTGACTGTGCGGCAACGAATCCGGCTAGCGATTCACACCTGTTGTTATCACCTCGCCGCGTTTTCAAATACAACCTCTTCTGCACGAAACTGCTCTAGCGCCGCCTTACAGATACTACAAAGAAGCACCCGCGCTCTCTTGGTGAGAACCACGCTGGGCGTCAGGACGTGCCTGAGACTAATCGGATCTTCCACAGTACAGATGTGTTCTTGACAGAGTGCAGCGGAGCAGTGATGGCAGAGGCCAGCAGCCTGACGGGTGATCCCTGCTTGCAGGCATTGATAGCATTCCATGGCATTCCCCTCTTTCCAAGCTAATTGCGGCAAGTTACGGGTTCCGCTGCCGGAAACCAGTGTTTAGTGCGATTGCACACGTTGCACACAGACAACATGACCGGCACTTCCACCAACACTCCGACCACTGTGGCTAGAGCCGCACCCGATCCTGGACCGAAAAGCGCGATTGCTGTCGCAACGGCAAGCTCGAAGAAGTTACTTGCGCCGATGAGCGCACCGGGCGCGGCAATAGAGTGCTCGACCCGGAGCAACCTCATCAACCCGTAGGTCAAGGTCGAATTGAAGTACACCTGGATCAGGATCGGGATTGCGATCAGCACGACATGCACGTACTTGCCGGTAATGTTCTCCGACTGGAACGCAAAGATAAAGACAAGGGTCACAAGGAGAGCCACAACTGTAACAGGACTGAGCTTTGGAAGAAACTCCTGCTCAAACCATTTCTTGCCTTTGGTACGGGTGAGCCAGAAACGGAGAGCCACTCCAACAGCAAGCGGAATCACGATGAACGCAATCACTGAGTACACAAGGACGATAAAAGGAACACTCAGGGATGAAGCGCCACTCACGAGGAATCGAACAATCGGGGCGAAGAGGAACAGCATGATCAAGTCGTTGACGGATACTTGCACCAGCGTGTAGGCCGGATCACCGTCAGTGAGATAGCTCCATACAAAGACCATCGCGGTACACGGAGCCGCAGCAAGAATAATCACTCCTGCGATATATTGGTCAGCCTCCGCTTGCGTGATCCACGCACTGAAAACATGGCGAAAGAACACCCAGCCAATGAGCGCCATCGAAAACGGCTTGACCAGCCAGTTCACGAACAGAGTGACAAGCAGTCCCCGCGGGCGCTGGCGCACATTCAAAATTGAACTGAAGTCCACCTTCATCATCATGGGGGTAATCATCAGCCAGATCAGAAGGGCTATCGGGACATTGACCTGGCTCCCTTTTCCGAATTCCAGGCTCCGAAGTGCTTGTACTCCAGAGGGTGCCCACTTGCCGAGTGCGAGACCAGCGCACATGCATAGAGCGACCCAAAGCGTCAGGTATCGCTCAAAGACGTTGAGCCGTTTTGGCGGCGTAACCGGGTTAGAGTTCTCAATCATGGTCTTCACGCCTGCATTCCTCGCTGTAAACTCCGCAACGGCGCGGCGCAACAGCGAGGGCTTCATTGCCGGCCGATGTTGTCCAGTTCTCGCTGAATTACGAGCTGCTCCAGAGTGGAGAGCGGCAAACAAAGAAACAGGCCGATGCGGCGGTCGAGGATGGAGAAGGCGTCGCGAAAGGCGCGGTCTATCTCCTCGGGCGTGCCCTTGACCGCTGCCGGATCGGGGATTCCCCAATGAGCGGTCATCGGTTGGCCGGGCCAGTAAGGGCAGGCCTCCTTGGCGGCGTTGTCGCAAACGGTAAAGACGA
>JBKQRH010000116.1:0-39411 GCA_052326045.1 Occallatibacter sp.
TCAGCCAGCGCCGATTCCCCCCAGTCAAGCGCGGCGCGGGTCATCGCCAGCCCCAGGCCCAGCGTGAGCATCCAGTACGGCTTGTTTGGGTTGTTCGTTTGAATTTCGTGCGCCATCTTATCGATCCCTTCGAGAGTGGAGAGCATACGCCGGTTTCGTTCCTGTAGCTCGCGAACGTGCGCGAGAGCGGTCCCCGGCGCTGCCTCGCGGCCAAAAAACAGCTTGAGCAGGAATTCATTGCGGGGCGGATCGTTCTGAAAGGGCAGGGCGAGCCATTCCTGGAGGCAGGCGCGCCCTGCATCGGTGAGGGAATACTCCTGACGGCGCTTTTTGAGCGCGAGGGCTGGCTGGTTCGGCTTAATCAGGCCTTCGGCGGCCAGCCGCTTGAGGGTAGGGTAGATTTGCCCGTAGCTTTCGCCCCAGAAGCTGCCGAAGTTCTCTTCGATGGCCTTGTGAATCTCATAGCCGGAGCCGGATAGATTCGGCTGGATGGAGAGCATGCCGAGGATGACGTAGGCGGTGCGGTTGCGTGTCATATAGCTGCAAGATACATCTCCCAGATATGTTTGTCAACAAGTTTTTTTGAGGGCGCTGGCAGGAGGATTGGCAGCACACAGAAACGGCAGGCCATTTAGCCTGCCGTTTCTGCTGCGGATCTGGGTTGGAGGAAAGGTTTGCGCCTACTTGCCGGACTTGGCCGGCACCGAGACAGGCGCGGGCTTGGCGCCTTCCAGCACCGAGTGCGAGCCGGTGGTGGAGCGCTGGTAGAGGACGGTCAGACCGATGGAGGTAAGCATGAAGATGATCGCCGACCAGGTAGTGAGCCGGGTGAGGACGTTGGCCGCGGCACGGGGGCCGAAGGCGGTCTGCGAACCCTGGCCGCCGAAGGCGCCTGCCAAGTCGGCCGAGCGGCCCTGCTGGAGGAGGACAACGCCGATGAGAAAAACGCACACGAGAATGTGTATGACGACGACGAAGATGAGGAGGATATGCATTTTCTAAGCTGCTTTCCAAATCAGTCCGGCTGAGCCGGAGGAGAGAAATCTGGTGCGGAGGAGGGGACTTGAACCCCTATGCCTCGCGGCGTCAGCACCTCAAGCTGGTGTGTCTGCCAATTTCACCACCTCCGCACATGGGTGAACTCTACGAGTATAGCAAAATTTGATGGTTGCGCGGAGGCGGGACCGGTAGCTTGAGTCGTCAAACCGAGCTGGCTTGGAATGCGCTCCGTTACCTCTGCTTCAGGAAACACTTACCCGCCCAGCCGTTCCATCCAGGCGGCGAGGGCCTGCTGATCGGGGGTTCCGGCGGCGTGGGCGGCGCGGACGTTGCGGCGTTCGGCCGGGTCGCGGTTCTGGCTGATCTTGAACTTGCCTTCGATGCGGGCGATGGGGATGCGGAAGCCGACGATGCCGGCGAGCATGGAGCGGCGAAAACCACCGGGCATGGCGCGCCATTTTTCGGCATAGGCCGGCTCGTGGGCATGGATGAGGCCGGCGAGCAAGGCGTCTTTGCCGGCCTCGTCTTCGACGAGCGAGAGGGTTCCGCAGGCGTGGACGGCGATGTAGTTCCAGGTGGGAACGGAGAGCGGTTCGACGTAGAGGGTGGGCGAGACGTAGCTATGGGGGCCGGAGAAGACGACCAGCGTATCGCGCCCGGCGAGAGATTGCCAGTGACTATTGGCAATGGCGAAGTGGCCCTCAATGAGGCCGTGGGGTCCCTCATCTTTGACGACGAGCGGGAGGTGGGTGGCGATGTGAAGGCGCGCGGACTCCGGGTTCGATAGCGGGCCGAAGAGGATGGCGAAGGAGTAGGCCCGCATGGCCTCGATGAGGACGGCGCGGTCGGCGACCTGGTTGAATTTAGGCGAATACATAGTGCTCCTATTGGATGCGCTCGAAGCGGAAGCCGGCTTCGCGCAGGGCGTGGCTGATGGCGGCGATATGGGTTGCGCCTCGGGTTTCGAGGGTTACGTCGATGGCGGTTTCGCTCAGGCTGACGCCGTAGTAGGCGCGGTTGTGGAAGGTTTCGACGATGTTGGCGCGCTCGCGGGCCAGGATCTGGGTGAGGGCGTGCAGCGCGCCGGGGCGGTCCTGGAGGTAGACGCGGATGCGCAGCAGGCGGCCGTCCTTGACCAGGCCGCGCTCGATGATCTTGTCCAACAGGGTGACGTCGATGTTGCCGCCGCAGACCAGGACGACGGTGCGGCGATGGCGGAGGTTGGTCTTGGACTGGACGACGGCAGCCAGAGCGGCTGCGCCGGCGCCTTCGGCCAGGGTCTTTTCCTGCTCGAGGAGCATGAGGATGGCGCTGGCGATCTCTTCGTCGTCGACGGTGACGATCTCGTCGACGTAGCGGGAGACAAGGGGGAGGGTGAGGTCGCCGGCGCGGCGGACGGCGATGCCGTCGGCGATGGTGGCCTCAGGGGCGATGGTGACGGGGTGGCCGGCCTCGCGGGCGCGGAGCATGGAGGGCAGCTTCTCCGGCTCGACGCCGACGACGCGGATTCTTGGATTGTTCTCCTTGAGGGCGCAGGCGACGCCGGCGATGAGGCCACCGCCGCCGATGGGAACGACGACGGCTTCGATATCGGGAACCTGCTCGAGCAGTTCGAGGCCGATGGTGCCCTGGCCGGAGATGACTTCCGGGTCGTCGAAGGGATGAATGAAGGTGCGGCCCTCTTCGACGCGGCGGCGCAGGGCCTCTTCGCAAGCTTCTTCGTAGCTGGCGCCGTGGAGGATGACCTCGGCGCCGAAGCCGCGCGTGGCGGCGACTTTGATCTGCGGCGTGGCCAGCGGCATGACGATCTGGGCGCGAATGCCGAGCGAGGAGGCGTGGAAGGCGACGCCCTGGGCGTGGTTTCCGGCGCTGGCCGCGATAACGCCGCGGTCCCGCTCCACCTTGTTGAGGGTGAGCAGCTTGTTGAGCGCGCCGCGCTCCTTGAAGGAGCCGGTGAGTTGGAGGTTTTCGAGTTTCAAGTGCAGAGGCAGGCCGGTCAGCTCGGAGAGTTGGTGGGAGAGCTGGCAGGGCGAAACGTAGATGGCGTCGCCGATGCGCGCGCGAGCTGCCTGGATGCTGGCTAGGGTGACGGATTCCACGAGAGTTTCTCCTTAACAAGACGAAAAGGGGCTGGAAAATCAAAAGCCACCAGCCGCGTTTGCGGGTGGTGGCCTGGGTACTGCTCCATTACAAAACTGGTTGGTCAGGCTCCGTTTCCCGCGCGCAGATTGGGGCCGCTAATTCGCATGGCGGGAAGGGACGGAGCGCCGAGCATGACGGTGCAAGGGTTCGTGTTGGAGCAGGCCGTGTGCATGACGTTGATGAAAGTAGAGCAGAGGGGCGGGACGCGCGTCAAGGGAGCAGGGTGCGGGGTAGTGTCCTAATTTGAAATCCACAGGCTCACGCTCCAATCGTGGCAGCCAACTTGCCGCGTATCCATTCGGACACAGTTTGATTATTGGCCTTTGCTGCCATCTCAATCGCCAGCAGTTCATCTAGGGTAATGCGAATTCGCAAGGTTCCGGTCTTCGCACTTTTCTCGGGGACTGGGGGCAGTCCTGCTTTAATTGGCTTCTTCTCCTGTTTCAAGGCTTCAGATATTGCCGTGGTACAATTTTTGCTAAAATTCAATGACGAAGAAACGAAAGCGCAAAGGCTACGCCAAAGGCATAGCCAACCATAAAAATCGCAAACAAGATGGGCACGGGAGGCCAATGTCTACTATTTTGCAGTACGCCCTGCCGATTATCGCCGGTGGCCTTATATTCACCGCTGCTGGCATGATTTACAGCGTGCATAAGATCACCTCCATTTGGCTGTACTTTACAGGGGCAGTTATTTGTTTCGCGGCAATCTGCCTGCACTGGCAACAAGTGGTCAGGACCGAAGAAGAAAACCCTCCGTTTTCAGTGGCCTTCGAAACCTCATATATTGGAACTACGAGAGATAGCGGGCTCTTTGGCGCTATCACCAGCCCGCGCGTGTTTTGTCCAGTCCCTGTCGCCGTGTACGTAAGAATCGTTAACCTCCAACGCTTCCCAGCAGACATTGACCAACTAAAAATTGAACTCCAAGTGACTAAGGGAAAATGGCTTTTCCCGGCGTCATGGATTGAAGCATTACCCATCCCGGATTATGCACCCCTAGTCAGTCCTGGCCCGCGATCACAGGGATTAAAAGTGGATTTGCACGGCACTCGTCTATTGCCGAGACTGGAAAGTGGTGCTATACAACCTCGGCAAACAATCAGAGGTTGGCTATTGCTGGACATGCCTCCCGAATACGACTCTGCTCCCAAGCCTCTGACGTATCGCATCTCATTAAGAGACACCGCAGGTAATAAGTTCACGACAATCAGTCCCGACCCGAACACAGCAGCGAATGTTGGACCCGAACGCGGCCTGATAATCTCCGATGGAATAGACCTTAGTGGATATTCAGTTCACCACATCATTGACCTCCAGCACGCAAATTAGGACACTACCGGGTGCGGCAACAAGGATTACAGGGCCATTGCGAATTCCCGAGAAGAGAGAAACGTCAACCGACCATCAGAAGATAGCACGGAGTTTGGCGAAGGAATCGAGTTCGAGCAGGTGCTGGCCCACGGGAGCGGGGTCGAGGGCAGCGTGTTCCAGGACCCATGTGTCTTTGTGGAAGAGGAAGACGGCGTGGAGGCCGGCGGCGAGGGCGGGGTTGATGTCGCTTTTGGGGCTGTTGCCGATCATCCAACTTGTGTGGGGCGTGAGTTCGTGGCGATGGATGACTTCGCGGTAGGTGGGCGGGTCTTTCTCTGCCACAATTTCGACCGAAGCAAAAAGCTCGGAGAGCCCGGAGCGGGTGAGCTTGTCGGCCTGCTCGGCGTGATTGCCCTTGGTCATGAGAATGAGCCGGTGGCGGCTTGCCAGCTCGGCCAGGGTTTCGGCCACGCCGGGGAGCAGCTCGATCTCCTGCTCGGCGATGGAGCGGGCGAAGCTAAGAATGCGCTGGACCTTTTCTTCGGTCACCGGCGCGGGGCTGAGGCGCTCAAAGCAGGTGACCAGCGAGCGGGTAAAGCTGGAGAGTCCGTAGCCGTGGGCGAGAATTGTCTCGCGCTCGACGGCGTTGAGGGCCTGGCGCACTTCTGCGGGGGTGTACTCGTAGTGGTTGAGGTAGCTGATGAAGGCGGCAATAGCCCGCTCGAAGTAGATGTTATTTTCCCACAGCGTATCGTCGGCATCGATGAGCAGCGTCTGGCCGGGAGGGAATTGGGGCATGGGATTTATGGTAACGAATTCGTGTGGTGGACTGAAGCGGCAGACGATCCCACCCTAGTGGCACGTACCAACCGCAGGTCCTTCGACTCCGCTTCGCTACGCTCAGGATGACAGCTTTGTGGGTGTGGCGGAATCCCAGGTCCCGGAATCGAGACCTGGGAAACCCAGAATTTGTTGCTGAGGAATGTGGGAGGGCTATGGCTTGGGTTGGGTGACGAGCCACTGTTTCAGATTCGGTTCCTGGAGGGCGCGGAATTCGATGCAGCCGTCAATGTGTTCGATGGCGTGCTTGAGGGCCAGATCGGAGGCGGCCACTTTGTGCGTGGAGAAAAAGTTCTTCACCTCGTCGCGGGCATCGGCGGAGCAGAAGCTACCCGTGGAGCCTACCAGCGCGGCGCCCATTTCGGTAGTCAACTCCGCCTGCACTTTATCCCAGTGGGTCTGGATGTACTTCCAGGCCTGGTCGCGGGTGGCGCTAATCTGGAGGGCGATGGCGAACTGGATGGCCGCGTCCTGATTGCGGACCTTGCCGGAGACGGCGTAGTCCAGGGAGCGTTGAACCAGGGCGGGATCTTCAAACTGGGCGAGCAGGCGCAGGGCGCCGATCTGGAACTCGGGATTGGCCGAGGTCTCATAGACGTGCTGCAACTGGTCGAAAAGAGCGGCGTCGCCATTGCGGGCGGCGATGGCCAGGGCGGTCTGGCCAAGAGTGGGATCGACGGAGGCGGGATTGGCGAGATAATTCTGCGCGATCTGGCGGGCCTGGGCGAGGACGGCGGGGTCCTTGCCGTAGTAGCCGAGGACGCCGAAGAGCTGGGCGCGCAATTCGCGGGTGTTGGGCGAATCGGTCTCCGCGGGGGGACCGAGTTTGGCGAGCTGGGGCGCAAAGGTGGAGCGAATCCAGGCCGAGAGACCGGCGCGTTCTTCAGGAGCGCCGGCAACCCGCTCGTAGGTTGCGTTGACGCCTCCGAGGGAGTTCGAGAGGACTTCAGCGCCGGGATCGGCTTTGATGGCGGCCATGAGGTCAAGATAGGCGCCGATGGGAGCCTTGTTGGCGCGGACCTGGGCCCACTCGTCGCCGGTGAGACTGATGCGCTCGGTGGGGGTGAGGCTGGTTTCGACATTGGTCACGAGAGCCGCGTAGACGCTGGCTGGGTAGGCGCTGCGGTAATAGCCCTGGCCTCCGGCATTGGCGAAGAAGAGGGCGGCGGCGGGCGCCTTCAATGTGGAATCGGCGGGGGTGAGGAGCTGGCAGTCCTGCCCGGAGGCCGTTTTGAAACAGACGGGGAGGGTCCATTTCTGAGCGGGATCGGGCTGGATGCTCGGGCTGAGGAAAAAGCGCTTCTGCGCGACCCAGACTTTGCCTTTGGACGGATCGGCGAAGGTGAGGATGGGCGCGCCCGGCTGGGCCACCAGGCTCTCCATGATCTTGTCCACCGGCTTGTGGCTGGCAGCGGTCTGCGCGTTCCAGAAATCTTCAGCAGTCGCGTTCGCGTAGCGGTGGGCGTCCAGGTAGTTGTGCACGCCCTGGCGGAAGGCCTCCTCGCCCAGGTAGTTTTCAACGGTCAGCAGCACGGCGGCTGCCTTGCCGTAGGCGATGCCGTCGAACATCTGGTTGATCTCGTCGGGGGTTTCAGCCTTGGCGCGGATGGCGCGGGTGGTGGGCTGCGCGTCCAGATTCAGCGTGTCGTCCACGCCGGAGGCCACCATCTGGTCGATGTTCCACTCCGGATGCATGCGGGCAACGGCCTTGGTCTCCATCCAGGTGGCGAAGCCCTCGTTGAGCCAGAGGTTGTCCCACCACTGCATGGTGACCAGGTCGCCGAACCACTGGTGGGCCATTTCGTGAGCGATGACCAGGGCGACTTCCTTCTTTGAGCCAACCGAGGCCGTTTTGGGATCGATAAGCAGGGCAGTCTCGCGGTAGGTAATGGCGCCGAAGTTCTCCATGGCGCCGGCCTCGAAATCGGGCAGGGCGATGAGGTCGAGCTTCTTGAGCGGGTAAGGAATGCCGAAGTACCCGTTGTAGTAGTGGAGCACGTATTGGGCGATATCGACGCCGTAGGGCGTGAGGGCCACCTTGTCGGGGGTGGAGCAGACGCGGATGGCTACGCCGTCAGATTCGCCCGCGGTGCACTGGAAGTCGCCGACGAGGAAAGCGACGAGATAAGTGGACATTTTGGGGGTGGTGGAGAATTTCAGGGTGTGCTTGCCGGCGGCGGGGCCGGGGGTGTCGGTTTCGATGGGGCTGTTGGAGATGGCTGTGTCGCCGCTGTCGACGACCAGGGAGACATCATAGGAGGCCTTGAAGGCCGGCTCATCGAAGGATGGGAAGGCGCGGCGGGCGTCGGTGGGTTCAAACTGGGTGACGGCGTAGTTGCGGCGGGCAGTTTTGGAGAGATAGAAGCCGCGCAGTTCATTGTTCAGGATGCCGGTGTAGGCGATGGAGAGGGTAGCTTTGCCGGCGGGCAGCTTTTCGGGGAAGGTGAAGGCGGCCTGCTCCTTGTCTTTGTCGAGAGCGACGGTGGCCGTCTGCTGTTTGCCGTTGGCGGTCACCGTGACGCTTTGGAAGGCGATCTCGGCGGCGTTCAGGGTGATGCGATCCGTAGGCTCGGCCAGGTCCAGGCCGATCGATTCAACGCCGGAAAAGGTCGCGGCTTTGAGGTCGGGGGTGAGGGTGAGCGTGTAGTGCTCGGGGCGGACGCTCGAGGGGAGACGCTGGGCGCTTGCGGGGCGGGCTGGGGCCAGGATGAGGCAGGCGAGCGCGGCTGCTGCGGCAAAAGCAGCGCGAAACGACGGGGCGGAACAACGAATCTTCATGGAAGCCTCGTGGGGGGTGAAGGGTTAGTGGGCCGAGGTTTGTTCGGGAGCAGCGAGTGGAGCAGTAGGAGGCAGGCGCCGGTGACGATGGAGGAGTCGGCCAGGTTGAAGTCGGGCCAGTGGTAGGTGAATATGTGGACTTCAATAAAGTCGACTACCGAGCCGTAGAGGATGCGGTCGTGGACGTTGCCGAGGGCTCCGGCAAAGATGAGGGCCAGGGCGACGGTGGTGAGGGTGAAGCGGTCGCCCATGCGGACCATGGCGATGAGGACGGCGAGCGCGGCCAGGAGCGAGAAGCCGATCAAGGTCCAGCGGACCGTGTGGGGCGAGGCGGAGCCGGCGAAGAGCGAGAAGGCAGCGCCGTCGTTGGTCCAGTGGGTGATGCGCAGAACGCGGGGCACGACCGGAATGGCGCCGCCCGTAGGGATGTGCAGCGCGACCCAGGTCTTGGTCAGACGGTCAAGAAAGATGATGACTGCGGAGATGAGCAGCAGCCAGGGCAGGCGGCGGGGCGCTGTCAGCTTCATTGAAATTCCTTCTCTATGGGACGGTTAGGGTTCGAGGCATCCCACCCTAGCCGCAAAAACACGAACGCGGCGAGGGTGGGGCACCCAGTTGTGTGTCTCACTTGGCTGGCTCCTCGGGTTGGGGAGGGTCGATGCCCATTTCTTTGAGGGCGGATTGGCAGCGGGTGCAGACGTTTTGCCAGATACCGTAGGCGGATGTGTCGTCCGTGTAGCGCCAGCAGCGGTTGCATTTTGTGCCGCTTGCCCTAAATGCTGCAACCTCCCAAATCCAGGTTTTCTCTGAGAACTCAGACCAGGTTTCGATAGTATGGAGGTGTTCTGGAAACTGCTCGCCGAAGGTCTGCAGGTTAAGATTCTCAACTTCGACCATTGAAACGTTCAAGATTTCAGCGAGCGTTTCGGCAAAGTTGTCGGGGGCTTCTCGATTGCAAAAATAGAACAAGACTCTTGATTCAAGTGACTTGCCGATTACCTTATTTTGTCGAAGTTCTTCGATCTTCAGCATCGCGCGGCCTCTGTAATCGAGGTATGACTCCCACTTCCGGAGAACTGGTGAGGGATTGGACGAGAAAATCTCCTCCGGCTTAGGGAACTGCGCCAGATGAACGCTGGCTTCGCGGCCTGCGACGGCGGGGAGATGCTCCCAGACTTCATCGGCGGTGAAGCTGAGGATAGGCGCGACGAGGCGGACGAGGGTTTCGGTGATCTGCCAGAGGACGGTTTGCGCGGAGCGGCGCTCGTGGCTGGTGGGCGCGAAGGTGTACATGCGGTCCTTGAGCACGTCGATGTAGAAGGCGCTCAGATCGACGATGGCGAACACGTTGACGGCGTGGTAGACGCGATGGAACTCGAAGGCGGCGTACCAGGCGAGGATTTTTTCGGTGAGGTCGCGGGTGCGGGCGAGCATGTAGCGGTCGAGGGGGAGAAGCTCGGCCTCGGGGATGCGGTCGCGCGCTGGATCGAAGCCGTTCAGGTTGCCGAGGAGAATCTTGAAGGTGTTGCGGAGCTTGCGATAGATGTCTGCGCAGCGCTGGAGCAGGTTCTCGCTGGCGGCCATGTCCTCGCGGAAGTCAACCGAGGCGACCCAGAGACGGACGATCTCGCCGCCCATCCGGTTGGCGATATCGACCGGGTCGACGCCGTTGCCGAGAGATTTCGAGAAGGCACGGCCCTGCTCGTCGAGAGTGAAGCCGGCTGTGGCTACGTGGGAGTAAGGCGCGTGGCCGCGCAGAGCCACGGAGGTGAGCAGCGAGGAGTGGAACCAGCCGCGGTGCTGGTCGCCGCCTTCAAGATATAAGACCGGCGTGCCTTCGCCGTTTTGGAAGGCGGTGTAGGCGGTCTTCAAGTCGGGGTCGGCCTCGCACACGGCAAGCCAACTGACGCCGGCATCAATCCAAACGTCGAGGATGTCGGTTTCCTTGCGGAAGGCCGTGCCGCCGCAATGAGCGCAGACGGAGCCTGCGGGCAGCAGGGCATCCGCTTCGGGCGTGCGCCAGGCCTCGATGCCCTCGCGTTCGATCAGGGCGACCACGGCGCGGTTCAACTGCGCGGAGATGATCGGCTGGTTGCATTGATCGCACAGGAAGACGGCGATGGGCACGTCCCAGATTTTCTGGCGGCTGATGCACCAGTCGGGCCGGGTGGCGATCATGTTGGAGATGCGCACCTTGCCCCAGGCCGGGTCCCAGACCACCTTATCGATCTCCTCAAGGGCGAGCTGCCGGAACGTCGTTTCCGTTCCGTCGGCGCGCTTCACCGGAGTCTCCATGCCGATGAACCACTGCTCGGTGGCGCGATAGATGACGGGCTTGTGGCAACGCCAGCAGTGCGGGTAGGAGTGTTCGAGGTCGCTCGCGGCCAGTAGCGCGCCGCGCTCCTCAAGCATGGCCAGGATGATGGGATTGGCGGCCCAGACCGTCTTGCCCTCAAAGGCGGGCGGAGCGGCAAGCGGCCAAGCCTCGGGGTCCACGTGCAGGTGGCCTGTGGCATCGACGCGGCAGGTAGGGTCGAAGCCGTAGCGCTGGCCGGTCAAGAAGTCGTCCGCGCCATGGGCAGGCGCGGTGTGGACGGCGCCGGTGCCCTGGTCGGCGGTGACGTAAGTGGCCAGGACACCGAGGACGCTGCGCTCCAGGAAAGGATGCTGGAAGACGATGCGGTCGAGCACGGCGCCTTTGAAGCGGGCGAGTTCAGTGGTTTTACCCAGGTTGCATGCAGCGATGACAGAGGCGGCCAATTCGGCGGCGACGATGTAGACGGGAGCGCCTGGGGCGTCTTTCGCCTCCAGCGCCACGTACTCGAAGTCAGGATGAAAGGCTATGGCCAGCGAAGCGGGCAGGGTCCAGGGGGTGGTGGTCCAGATGATGGTGTAGACCTCGCGTCCAGCCAGTCTTTGATCGATGGCTGCCGGGTCGGAGGTGAGGCGGTAACGCACGTAGACCGAGGGGCTGGTGTGCATCTCGTACTCGACCTCCGCCTCGGCCAGCGTCGTCCGGTCGTGGATGCACCAGTAGACCGGCTTGAGTCCGCGGTAGACGAAGCCTTTTTCGAAAAAGCCGTAAAAGGCTTCCAGAGTGCGCGCCTCGTAGTCGCGGGTCATGGTGCGGTAGGGTTTTTGCCAGCGGCCGAAGCATCCAATGCGCTCAAACTGTGAAGTTTGCAGGTCAACGTACTTCTGCGCGTAGGCGCGGCAGGCCTTGAGGATCGCCGCCGCGGGCAGTTCCAGCCTCTTGCGGCCAAGCTGCTCTTCCACCTTGATCTCGATGGGCAGGCCGTGGCAGTCGAACCCTGGGACGTAGGGCGCGTCGAATCCGGCCATGGTCTTCGACTTGACGATGAAATCCTTGAGCCCCTTGTTGAGGGCATGGCCCAGGTGGATGGGGCCGTTGGCGTAGGGAGGACCGTCATGGAGAATGAAGGCGGGACGACCGCGGCCGGCCTTGCGCAACTCTTCATAGAGGCGGAGCGAGGCCCAGCGGGCCAGGCGAAGCGGTTCATTCTGAGGCAGATTGGCCTTCATCGGGAAGGCGGTCTGCGGCAAGGTAAGGGTCGCCTTCAACTCCGGCGCTGCGGACATCGTCACTCCTGGGATGGTGCGAACTGGTTCATAGGTTAGTGTAAATGGCGCGGGGCGAGAAAATTTACGTTACAACCGCGCGCGTTCCCCGTCTATTGTTTGTGGGAGACCGGAACACAGTGGAATATGCGACCCTGGAGTTCGAAACCCTGACCGGCGAGACAGAGACGGGCGCAGTCGAGCATAATAGACAAATGGGCCGGGAGGCGGGAAATGTTCCTTCCGGACCCCCAGAGGCCACAGAACCAGCCGCAACTATGGTAAACGACCTGCTCATCCAGCCAGACGCGGAATCTCAAGCTGCCGCAGTCATCGCGGACGGCTCCGAACTCGACGTCAACTTCGGCATTCCTATCGAGGAAAAGCCCATCTGGGTGGACCTCTACGAGAGCATACGCGACGTCTTTTTCCCGCCCAAGCTGCCGCCGCTGGAGTTGACCTCGACGCCGATTCCGGTTCCGGACCGGATGGCGGTGAAGCCCAATCCCTGGGCCATCGGCATCTCCACCAGCGTCAATGTGGGCATTCTGATTGTCGCCCTCATCTTAGGCGTGGCGAAGGTCGTCGACCAGGTCAAGAAGAACAACATGCTCTTGACGCCGATCGATGTAACGGAGTTCAATGCCCCCAAGGCCGCAGTTACAGCAGGCGGCGGGGGCGGAAGCCCGGACAAGATCGAAGCCATCAAGGGCAAGATCCCCCCGCGGATGGAGAATCCGATAATCACTCCCAAGATCGAGTCGCCGGTTCCCTCGATCGATGTGCAGAAGGACATCATCATTCCCGACAATCCGACCCTGCCGAACTTCGGCATGTCGAACTCTACCAACGTCAAGCTGGGTTCTCTTGGAAACGGGTCCGGCATGGGAGTAGGTAACGGCTCCGGAAACGGGTACGGTGACGGGAGCGGCGGGAATATCGGCGGCGGACTGTATCGCGTGGGCGGCGGGATTTCTGCGCCAGAACCACTGTTCTCACCCGAGGCGGAGTTTTCCGACGAGGCCCGGCGGGCGAAATACCAGGGTATTTGCCTGATCTACGTGATCGTGGATGCGCAGGGGAATCCGCAGAATCCGCGCGTGATCCGCACGCTGGGCATGGGGCTGGACGAAAAGGCGCTGGAAGCGGTTCGCAAGTACAAGTTCAAGCCGGCAATGAAGGACGGCAGGACGCCAGTGCCGGTGGGGATTACGATCGAGGTCAACTTCCGCCTGTATTGAAGGCGCGGGACGGTTGCAATAAGGGAAGCGGAGCGCATGGGCGCTTCGCTTTTTCTTTTGCGCGCAAGAACTCCCTCAAGCGATCACCCTGAAGGCTACGACGGCTTCACTGTGATAATCTGCGCTGTTCCGGAATCGGGAGGCAAAGGTGATGAGGATGCGGCGCTGGATGGGTGTGTTGGCGGGGTTGGCGATTGTGGCGGGGTTGGCGCGTGGGCTTCAAGCGCAGGCGGATTATCCGTTCCGGGACCCGAAGCTGGGCGACGACCAGAGGATTGCCGATCTGTTGGGCAGGTTGACACTGGACGAAAAGATTCAGTTGATGTCGGACCACCCGAAGATTCCGCGGTTGGGGCTGGTTTTCTCCGGCCAGGCAGAGGGGCTGCACGGGCTGGCGTTGGGCGGGCCGGGCGGCTGGGGCGGCCGGGGCAGGATGCCGCTGCCGACGACGACGTTTCCGCAGGAAAAGGGGCTGGGCGAGACCTGGGACCCGGAACTCGTGAAAAAGATTGCCTCGGTGGAGGGCTACGAGGCGCGCTACGACTACCAGAATCCGGTCTACGATCGGGGCGGGGAGGTAGTGCGGGCGCCCAACGCCGATCTGAGCCGCGATCCGCGTTGGGGCCGGACCGAGGAGTCGTATGGCGAGGACCCGTTTCTGGCGGGGACGCTGACGGCGGCCTTTGCGCAGGGCTTGCAGGGGCCCGACCCGAAACACTGGCAGGCCGCCTCGCTGATGAAGCACTTCCTGGCCAACGAAAACGAGAACGGACGCAGTTACACCTCTTCGGACTTCGATGAACGGCTGTTTCGCGAGTACTACTCTGTGCCTTTCCGCATGGGCTTCGAGGAGGGCGGGTCGCGGGCGGTGATGGCGGCGTACAACTCGTGGAACGGCACGCCGATGACGATCAATCCGGTGCTGAAAGACGTGATGATCAAGGAGTGGGGCAACGACGGGTTGATCTGCACGGACGGCGGCGCGCTGGGGCTGCTGATCACCGCGCACAAGAGCTTCCCGGACAAAGAACACGGGGCGGCAGCGGCGGTGAAGGCGGGGATCAACCACTTTCTCGATAGCTATAAGGACGATCTGGCCAAGGCGCTGAAGGACGGGCTGCTGACGGAGGCGGATATGGACGCGCCGCTCAAGAATCTACTGCGCGTCTATCTGCGGCTGGGCGAGATGGACCCGCCGGGAGTGGACCCTTACGGGGAGATCGGCCGGAATACGATCGGGACCAACGATGAGGCGGGGCCGCCCTGGGATCGGGATTCAAGCAAAGCGCTGGCGCGGCTGGCGACCGACGAGTCGGCGGTGCTGCTGAAGAACGAGGGCAATACGCTGCCGCTGGACCGCGCCAAGCTGAAGACCATTGCTGTGATTGGGCCCTGGGCAGACCAGGTGCTGCTGGATTGGTACAGCGGAACGCCGCCGTATGCAGTGAGCGCGCTGGAGGGGATTCGCGAGGCCGCCGGTCATGATGTGAAGGTGATGTTTGCCGACGGATGGAACCCGGCGGAGGCCGCGGCCATGGCGCGCAAGGCAGACGTGGCCATTGTGGTGGTAGGCAATCATCCGGAGTGCAATGCAGGATGGGACGTCTGCCCCACTCCCTCCAATGGCAAGGAGGATGTGGACCGCAAGACCATCGTGTTGGAGCAGGAGGAGCTGGTGAAGCAGGTTTTCGCGGCCAATCCCCGGACCATCGAGGTTTTGCGGGCCAGCTTTCCCTATGCGATTGTCTGGAGCCAGCAGAATCTGCCGGCCATTGTGCACATCACGCACAACAGTCAGGAAGAAGGCCACGGGTTGGCCGATATGCTGTTTGGCGACTATTCGCCGGCCGGGCGGCTGACGCAGACCTGGCCCACGGGCGACGCGCAGCTGCTGCCTATTCTGGATTACAACCTGCTGGACGGAGAGACTTACCTCTACAGCAAGCAGAAGCCGCTTTACGCCTTCGGTTACGGTCTCAGCTACACGAGCTTCGCGTATGAGGGGCTGAGCCTGAGTGAGCCGAAGGTGATGGCCGAGGGCACGGTGCGGGTGACTGTGAAGGTGAAGAACACGGGCAAGCGCGCGGGCGATGAGGTGGTGCAGTTGTATGTGCAACACCTGGGCTCGGCTGTGACGCGGCCGCAGTTGGAATTGAAGGGATTCAAGCGGGTGCGGATCGAGGCTGGGGCGGAGCGGAATGTGACGCTGGAGCTGAAACCGCGGGAGCTGGCCTTTTGGGATGCCGCGGGGCACGTTTGGCGCGTGGAAAAGGAACAGGTGCGTGTGCTGGCCGGCGGATCGAGCGACAAGTTGCCTGTTCAGGCCGTTTTGGCTGTCGATTCGAGCGGAGAGTTCAAGCCATAGAGAGTCAGGAGTTACGGTGGCAAGAACGCACCGCGGTCTTTGCCGCGAGAACTGGGAGCTCAGAAAGCTTGCAGAGTGAGGAAGGAATGGTGCGCCCGGAGAGATTCGAACTCCCGACCTACTGGTTCGTAGCCAGTCGCTCTATCCAGCTGAGCTACGGGCGCGCAGGGTTGGCCGCCGCAGCGGCCATAGACAGATTATCAAGGTTCTTTGAGGGGCGCAATCGGTCGAGAGGCTGTTCAAAGGCCCCGTTCAGGCTGCGGGCGCCGGTTGCGGAACGGCTGGCGGAACTGGCGGCAGGACAGCGGAGATTTCGGAGACGATCTCAAGGCCGGCCTCGCGGACGAGCCTGGCGACGGCGGCGGGACTGAGCCGTGTGGCGTCGTACTCCACACGCAGAGTGCGAGCGGCGTGGTCGAAGCTGAGACGGCGGATGCCGTAGACGTCCTTGACGCTGGCTAGAGCGGAGGCCGCCTGCTCCGTGGGCGGCGTGGCATAGGACAAGAGAATCTCCACCGTGGTCATAGGGGGATGATAGCAAGGCGAGGGCCTGGAATCGAATCTGTACGCGAGGTTGTGTTGGGGTCGATTCCCAGGTCTCAAGAACGAGACCTGGGGCACCCAGCCTTGGAGCGCGATGCCACGCGCTACAGGCTCTTGAGATAGGCGCGGACCTCGGGGTTGGACCAATCCTGGGCGCCGATGAACTTGCGCCGGATGACGCCCTGGCGGTCGATGATGTAGGTTTCCGGCCACATCTCGGTGTGGAAGAGTTTGGCCGCCGTCTGGTTTGGATCGCGCACGGTGAGCAGGTCCACGTGGCGGCGGACCAGGAAGCGGCTGTAAGCGCCGGGATCTTCGTCGATGCTGACGGCCACCACGGCCAGGTTGGGCTGATCATGATGGAGTGCAAGCAGCGAGGGCATCTCCTCGATGCAGGGTACGCACCAGCTAGCCCAGAAGTTGAGCAGCACAACCTGGCCCCGGTAGTTGGCCAGATGGATGGTGGTGGTTCCGTCGGAGACAGTGAAGTCGGGGGCTACCTGGCCGGTCTGAGCCGGATGCGCGCCCCGGTCGCATGCGGGCATGAGAGCTAACGGCAGGAGCAGAGTGAGTGTGAGTAAACGAGGAAACCGCACATCCCTATAATACGAGCGGAAGGCCGCAACGAAAGGGTGACGCGTCATGGGGAAGGACAGGCCTGAGGCGAACGGGACGGGCGGGACGGTGTTCGACCAGCCGGAGCCGGAGGAGCTGATCGAGCTTACGGTGATCGTTCCGGCGCGGAACGAGGAGGAGTGCCTGGGCGCGTGCCTGGAGTCGCTGGTTGCGCAGTCGGAGGCGATCTTTGAGTTGGGCCGGGAGTGGGAACTGATTGTGGTGGACGACCACTCGACCGACCGGACGGTTGAAATTGCGCGCGGCTTTGCCGGAGTCACGGTGATGCAAGCGGGCGAAGTGGAACAGGGTTGGACGGGTAAGACAAATGCCATTTGGACGGCGGCCCGGAAGGCGCGGGGGCGGTGGCTGCTGTTTACCGATGCGGATACGATTCACGAGCCGGGAGACCTGCGCAGGGCCATCCATGAGGCTGCGCGGCACAAGGTGGGAATGCTGAGCTATTCGCCACGACAGATTGTGAGCGGGCTGGCGCAGCGGTCGCTGATGCCGCTGGTTTTCTGCGAGTTGGCTCTGGCTTATCCGCCGGCCAAGGTCTCGGACCCGGATCAGCGGATCGCCGCGGCCAACGGGCAGTTTCTGCTGGTGGAGCGGGAGGCTTACCGGCGGCTGGGCGGGCACGCCAGCGTGTCTGAGAAAGTGCTGGAGGACGTGGAACTGGCGTTCCTGGCCAAGCGGCGTGGTGTGGGGCTGCGCTTTCGCTATGCGGATGACGCGGTGGCCGCGCGGATGTACCGGTCGACGGCGGCGATGATCGAGGGTTGGACCAAGAACCTGGCGCTGCTGTTCGGCAACACGCTGGCGCTGGCGGTGTGGCGGGCGCTGGATATCGTGCTGCTGGCGGGGTTGCCGGTGCTGGCGGTCTGGTTGTGGAACGCGCGTTTTGCGGCACATTCGCTGGAATGGCTGGGCGCGGGGTGGGTGCTGGCGCTTTTGTGGGTGCGGACGCTGTTCCGGTTTTACGCGCGGGTGGCGAAGTCCAACTTTCCCTTTGTGGACTGCGCTTTGGCGCCGCTGGGGCTGCCGTTGTTTGTGGCGCTGCTTTACCGGAGCTGGTTTCAGCATCGAATTCTGAAGCGCGTAAGCTGGAAGGGCAGGAGCTACGCGGGTTGAAGCTCAAAGTATGAAGCTTTGGCCGGGACTCAAGCATCTTTTCCAGTGAGGGTCTGGAATGGTCTATTTGACGCGGCGGGCTGCGTTTTCCGCTTCGCATTACTACTGGAACCCGGCGTGGACGGCGGAGAAGAACGAGCAGGTCTTCGGCCGTTGCGCTAATCGCAACGGGCACGGGCACAATTACACGCTGGAGGTGACGGTCGAGGGCGAGCCCGACTCTGTGACCGGCTTTGTGGTCGATTTGAAGTGGTTGAAAGACCTGATCGAACGGGAGGTGCTGGACGCCTGGGACCACCGGCACTTGAACCTGGAAGCGCCGGAGTTTGCCGAGGGGAAACTGATACCAACCACGGAGAATATTGCGATTGCCGCGTGGAAGCGGCTGGAGCCTGTGGTGACGGCGGCGGGAGGGGCGCGGTTGAGCCGTGTCCGCGTGTATGAGACGCCGGAGATTTTTGCCGAGTACCGGGGTCCCCACGGACAGGTCTTCGTCCGCGGGGTGGATTACCGGGGTGAGGCGTGAAGGCTTACTTTGGACGGCGGTATACGCTGAGCGCCAGCCACCGGCTGCATAGCGAGGCGCTCTCGGCCGAGGAAAACCGGGCGGCGTATGGCAAGTGCAACAATCCGCACGGCCACGGGCACAATTACGTGGTGGAGGCGCTGGTGGGGGGCGAGGTGGACCCGGAGACGGGCATGGTGGTGAACATGGCGGCCCTGGATGAGGCGGTGCGCGGCAAAGTAATGGAGCGGTTCGATCACACCAACCTGAATCTGGACCCGTATTTCAAGAATCGGGTGCCGACGACGGAGAATCTGTGCAGGGTGGTCTTCGATTTGTTGAAGGACGCGCTGCCGACGGGTGAGCTGGAGCGAGTGCGCGTGGAAGAGACGGAAAACAACTTCTTCGAGTGCTACGGTGAATGAGATTACGCCCTATTCCCCAGGGCAGGAGGATGAGAAGCATGGCGCAACCGATTGCAGTGAGCAAGGCCGTTCGCAGAGCGGTTGGGATGGACGCCGGGCTGAGCGAGTTCAGCACGGAAGAGATGTATCGCGAGATTCTGCGCCGGTTGGGCGAGGACCCCAACCGCGATGGACTGCTGGCCACGCCAGGACGCGTGGAGAAGTCGATGGCCTTTTTGACCAAGGGCTACAGCGAGGATCCGGCGAACATTCTGCGCGGGGCGCTCTTCGACGAGGACTACGACGAGATGGTGATCGTCAAGGACATGGAGATGTTCTCGCTGTGCGAGCACCACATGCTGCCCTTTTTCGGCAAGGTGCATGTGGCCTATGTACCTAAGGGCAAGGTCATTGGCCTGAGCAAGATACCGCGATTAGTTGAAGTGTTTGCGCGACGGTTGCAGGTGCAGGAGCGGCTGACGCGGCAGATTGCGGACGCTATTCAGGATGCGATCAAACCACAAGGCGTGGGCGTGGTGATTGAGGCGCGGCACCTGTGCATGATGATGCGCGGCATCGAGAAGCAGCACTCCTCGACGGTGACTTCGGCCATGGTGGGCTGCTTCCGCCAGAAAGAGACGCGGCTGGAGTTCCTGTCGCTGGTGCGGCAGCCGGAATGAGGCGGGTTCGTTCGCCTGTGGCGGCGACCGGGAATCAATGCTTTATGCGGAATGTGAAATCGTTCTGGATCTTCTTCCGTGTCCGGTCTGCATGTATGCGCTGAGATACCGTGTTCTCATCGCATGAGCCGAGGCAAGCGCTTGATTGAACTTTTTCTTTCCAATCGCCTCAATCTTCTTCAGCGCCGCGCGGTCATCTTGAGGGTCGAGCACTTTTTGTGCAATCTTCGCCAGTTGCTGCCAGTCGTGCCAATCGCCAATCCGATCCTTCACCGCGCCCAAGACATTCATGAACTTTGGGTCCGCATGCTCGTCCAGTTGCAGGATGTAAAGCAGTTCCTTGACCTTGAGGCGGAATGCATGGAGATTCTCCGCGTTCAAGCCGGGCCAGCGATTGAGTTCCCCAATGAGATTCAGCTCCGCATCCTGATGGGGCCAGTTGCGGGTGACTTCGATCGTTGCGCCGGGATTCTTTCCGTTCGACCTCTTTCCGAGTTGCCTGGAGAAGCGCTTCAAGGCGCGGCGAGCATCTTTTCCCTGTGCGGCAACCGTATCAAGGAGGCCGCGGGCGCACTCCATGCGCATGCTACCCAAATGTTCGAGCAAGCGGGCCACAGAATCGCCAGAATCGCCGCGATGATGGCTGGGGAGGGCGAGCGCATTTTCGACCAATACATCCATATCGCGCACTTCGCCCGCCGCCTTGCGCACCGGCTTGATGGTCTTGAGCAGGCGGCGGGTCATTTTCTTGTGGCCGAGCATCAACGCGGCGACGATCGCTTCAAGGCGGCGCGCACGCGTCCGCAGATGATGGACTTCTTCCACGGGAGGATCCTTGGGCAGGGTCTTCAGCGACTTGCGCAGTTTGCGAACCGGATTCTGGACGTTGCCGAGGTCGATTTCCATCATTCATTAGATTAGGAAGCTGCTGAGGGGGTTGGCAAGGGCTCGACGGCAAATCGGGTGCAGCGCGGCCGTGGGTGGGCGCTGGTGCGGCAGCCGGGGTAGGGCGGCGTCTGAGAGCGACTGGTATTAATTGAATGGATCGCCCTGGTGTGCCTCGAAGTCCCTGCGTGTTTTGAGGTTTTCGCCGGATAGTGCTTTGTATGTTTCCGGGAAGTAATACCTCAGCCGGGTGAGTGCGCCAAATGCGCGGGCTCTCACAAAGTAATCCCAGTCGGAAGAATGGGGTGTGTGGGCCATGGCTATTTCGCCGATTAGCGATGATTGGAGAGTTTCCGGGCCCACCTCTCCCCAGTCCCTTCTGGCCTCCTCTGCCAAGACCGGTGTGTGGATGGGCGAGTTTACTATCAGCCCCCCTGATGGCTGGTAGCGCACGGCATAGAGATTCCGGTTTACGATCTGGCCGATGATCACGAAACAGACATCGCCAACCCTGACCTGATACCCACCCTCAAATGGTATCTCGTGCGTCTTCGGCCACCTTCTGGGGAGACCCTTACTGATCTCAGGACGAGTTCGGGGATCGTATTCGTCGGAGAACATCTCCCACATGAATTCGTTAAGGCCGACTTGGCGCGTTTTGGCCTGCGGATCATTTCCAACCACCAGCTTCGTCGGTCTGGGGTCATCCAGATGGCGGAGTAATTCCGGTAACGCTACTGGACCTCGGCGCACTAGCTCGCGGACCTGCGGTGCGGCAGCAGGGGTCTCGATCCCAAGGACACCCATACGAAAGTGCCCCTTCGCATCTTCGGCGAGGAATCCGTCGTAAACCGCGGAGCTGTTTATTCCGATTGATTGACCATCAATTGTTATCAGATCGTCGATTAGCTGTTCGGTTGTCTTGCTTGCCGCCTGCGCACTGGCTCGCACATTCTGTGCTGGAGGCAGCCAGCTGACCAACATCAAAACGAAAACGGCACGGTGCGGAAACATTTGAAGAGGCTTCATTTTACTTGCCTTCATTGTTGCGACCTGCTTCCGGCCAGCGAGTCCGGCGGGCTAGGATACGCCAAACTTCTACAATAGACGAGTGAATGGGCTTCTGGTGGTGGACAAGCCGGGCGGGATGACCAGCCACGACGTGGTGGGACGGCTGCGCAGGATTACAGGCGAGAAGTCGATTGGACACCTGGGCACGCTGGACCCGATGGCTACCGGCGTGTTGCCGCTGCTGCTGGGCAAGTTTACGCGGCTGGCGCAGTACTTTTCGTCCGGGGAAAAGAGCTATACCGGGGCGATCCGCTTCGGATATTCGACAGACACGTATGACGCCGAGGGCGAGGCTGCGGGGCCGGATATGAATCCGGTGCTGACGCTGGACCAGTTGCGCGCGGCGGCCGGGCGGTTCCACGGGGAGATGGAGCAGATGCCGCCGCCTTACTCCGCAAAAAAGGTTGAGGGCAGGCCGGCTTACAAGCTGGCTCGCGAGGGCAAGCCGGTGGAACTCAAGGCGGCGAAGGTCCGTATTGCCAGCTTTGAGATTACCGGGCTGGGAGGCGCAGGGCTGGATGGCGCAGAGGCCAGCTTTACGATGAGGATCAGCGCAGGGGGGTACGTGCGGTCTGTGGCTCACCAACTGGGCCAGGACTTGGGCTGCGGGGCGCACCTGAGCCGTCTGCGGCGGACAGAGGCGGGGGCGTTTACGATCGGCGAGGCGCACACGTTGGAGGAACTGGAATTACTGTCCGGAGATGTGGAGGCGCTGGAGGCGTTATGCGTGCATCCGCGCAGCCTGTTGCCGGAGATGCCGGCGGTTACCGGGGACGCGATGGCGCTGGGACGGCTTAGAAACGGCGCGCAGGCCAATTTGCCGGAGTTTTCGCAGGCGGCTCTGGTAAAAGTGTTTGCCGGACAGCGGGAGTTGGTGGGGATTGCGAAGCGGGTGGCGGGAACGCTGTTTCAGCCGGTGGTGGTGATGGGGTAAAAGGCAGCTTTTAGCTACTAGCCTCTAGCTTCCAGCTTGTGGCTGATGTGGCGCTGACTTGCCAGTCTCCCCCCTTGCGACAAAAACAAAGCGTCGCCGGAGGACACCCGACGAGTTGGCTTCAAACAAGCTAGAAGCTAAGAGCTGTTCCCTACTTTTTCAGCAGCGGCGTGAGCACCGGCAACAGCGTCTGCGCGATGATTTCGGAGCCTTTGACGGTGGGATGGATGCCGTCGGGCTGGATTGTGCCTGGAACGTGGATCAGGTCTTTGTAGATCATGGGGACGAAGACCGGGTGGTGTTGGGCGGCGAGATCGCGGAAGACCTGCTCGAATTGCTGGATGTACTCCGGGCCATAGTTGGGGGGGAGGGTGATGGCAGCGAGCAGGATTTTGATGTGGGCGTTTTCGAGCGTGGTCAGGACCTGGTCGAGGTTGCGGCGGGTCTCGCTGGGGGGCAGGCCGCGCAGGCCGTCGTTGCCGCCGAACTCGACGATGACGATTTCCGGGTGCAGGAGCAGGATGGAGCGGAGATTGGCGACGGCGTCCTTGGTGGTTGCGCCACTGGCGCCTTGGTTGTTCACGTTGTAGTGGTAGCCGCGGGCGTCGAGTTTCTGCTGCAGGAAGTCGGGATAGGACTCGCCGGCCTGGAGGCCGTAGCCGGCGGTGATGCTGTCGCCATAGCAGACCAGGAGGGGCCGGCCGGCGGCCCGCGTTTGCGCAGTCAAGGCAAGGCCGGCGAAAAGAATCAGCCCCAGCGAAACGATAAACCTGCGGCGAACGTCCACAGGAACAGTGTAGCTGTGAGAAGGCACGGGACGGGGTGGAGGTTTGTGGTTTCCCACCCTTGCGACAGGGAAAAGTCGCAAGGATGGGGCACGGGGCTTTTGTGGGTTGGAAAGTGAGAAAAGCAGATTCTCGAAAGAAGGCGATGGGGAGGGTGGCGGGTGATTGAAGTTCGGGATGCGAGGAAGTGGATACAGAACGGGGCGCGGCGGGTGGAGATTCTGAGAGGGATTTCTCTGGTCATTCCGGCCGGTCAGTTTGTGGCCATTGTGGGGGCGAGCGGCAGCGGGAAGAGCACGCTGCTGGGCCTTCTGGCGGGCCTCGACACGCCCAGCAGTGGCGAGATCTGGCTGGATGGGGCGCCGATTCACAATCTGGCCGAGGCGGAGCTGGCCGCGGTGCGGGGGAGCAAGATCGGATTTGTCTTCCAGTCCTACCAATTGATTGAGACGTTGACGGCTCTGGAAAACGTACTGCTGCCTCATGAGTTGAACGTAGAGGGAAGCGGGCTGAAGCAGGCGCGGCGGCTGCTGGACGAGGTGGGGCTGACCGAGCGCGTGGATCACTATCCGGTGCAGCTTTCCGGAGGGGAACAGCAGCGGGTGGCGCTGGCGCGGGCATTTGTTGTGGAACCGCCGATTGTGATGGCCGATGAGCCGACGGGGAACCTGGATTCGGCGAACGGGCGGCTGGTGCTGGACTTGTTGCTGGAGCGGAATAAAAAGGCTGGGACGACGCTGGTGCTGGTGACGCACGACCCGGAGGTGGCAAGCCGGGCGGATCGCAAGATCATGCTGAGAGACGGGTTGGTGGTGGAGGACAGTTTGCCCTTTACGGGGCCGTTGACGGGGCCAGACGCGATTGCGGCCGCTGAGCAGGGACAGAATGGCTAAGCGGGCATTGAGCTGGAAGCGAGCCTCGGCCATCGGCTGGCGGGACTTGAAGTCCGCGCCGGGCAAGTTCGGCTTTGTGGTGCTGTCGGTGGCCGTGGGAGTGGCGGCGCTGGTGGGGGTGCGCGGGTTCAGCGAGAGCTTCCGGCGGACTTTGAGTACGGAAGCGCGATCGCTGATGGCCGGGGACCTGAGCGCGCGCATCTATCGCGAGCCCACGGATGAGGAAAAGGGCAAGATTGCGGCGATTGAGCGGCAGGGAAGTGGCGGAATTCGCTCGACGTGGGTGACTGAGACCATTTCCATGGCTTCTGTCCCCCCGGACCCGGTGCCGCTGCTGGTTTCGCTGAAGGCTGTGGACCCGGCCGAGTATCCCTACTACGGCACGGCGGAGCTGGAACCGGCGATGAGGCTGGAGCAGGCTCTGGAAGGCGACTCAGCGGTGGTGGCGGAGGAGTTTCTCATTCGCCTCAACGCGCAGGTGGGACAGACGCTGCGGCTGGGCGGCAGGAACTTCAGGATTGCTGCGGTGCTGAAGCAGGAACCGGATCGCATTAGCGCCGGAGCGGGACTGGGGCCGCGAGTGATGATCTCGCAGGCGGCGCTGGCACGCACAGGTTTGATGGCGCCAGGCAGCCGGGCCAGTGAGAGGCTGCTGATGAAGCTGCCGGAGAAGCAGGCAGCCGGGCATTCGACCGGAGCGGACACAGAGGCGATGCGCAAGCAACTGGAGGCGGCGCTGCCCGACGCGCAGGTGATGGACTTCCGCGAGGGCAATCCGGCGCTGAGCCAGGGGCTGGACAACGCGACCGCGATCTTGAGCCTGATCTGCCTGGTGGCGATGGTGCTGGGGGCCATCGGCGTGGCCATGGCGATGCATGCACATCTGGAACAACGGATGGACATGCTGGCCATTCTGAAAGCTGTGGGCGCGGGTTCGGCTGATCTGCTGCGCATCTTTCTATTGCAGACTTTAGGCCTGGGGCTGGCCGGAGGCGTGCTGGGCGTTGCTGCCGGGGTGGGCGTGATGGCCGCGCTGCCGGCAGTATTCGGCAAGCTGCTGCCGGTTCACGCGACGCTGGAATTTCCCTGGCGGTCGGTGTTGGCCGGGCTGGGCACGGGCCTGCTGACCACGCTCCTGTTCTGTTTGCCGCCGCTGTTGGACGTACGAAATGTCAGGCCGGTGCTGGTGTTGCGGCGGTTGGTGGAGCAGGGGCCGGAGGGCATCGGCGGATGGTTTGCGAAATGGTGGACGCGGCGGTTGCAACTGGGGATTTCAGTGGCGGTGGTGCTGGTGCTGGGCGGAATCGCCTGGGCACTTTCGGACTCGGCCAAGGTGGGCACGTGGTTTGCCGTGTTGTTTGCGATTGCGCTGGTGGTGCTGCTGATTTTGGCGGCGGTGGCGCTGTGGACGCTGCGCTTTCTGCTGAATCGAGTCCGGCTGCGGCTGCCTTCATTCCTGCGGCATGGGCTGGCCAACCTCTACCGGCCGGGGAACCAGTCGGCGGCGGTGCTGGCGGCGCTGGGGACGGGCGTGATGCTGATCCTGGCGGTTTATCTGATGCAGGCGGCACTGCTGCGGGAGATACGCGAGACGGCTTCGCCGAAGCTGCCCAATATTTTCCTGGTGGATGTGAGCACGGATGAGGTTGCGGGGGTGAAAGATTTCTTTCAGCACCAGGCGGGGGTGAGCCAGGCGCTGGATCTGATGCCGGTGGTGGCGGGACGGTTTCTATCGCTCAACGGACAGACGGTGGAGCAGCTCAAAGAGCAGCATTTTCCACGGCGTCTGCTGGAGAATGCCGAGTTGAGTTGGGCGGACGCGCCACCTGCAGGCGACAAGGTGACGCAGGGCAAATGGTGGACGGATGCGGGCGCGGCCGAGTTGGGCGTGGGCGAAGGCGTGGCCCAGCGGCTGCACCTGGGCGTGGGCTCGGCGGTGGAGTTGGAGACGGGCGGAACGGTGCGCAAGCTGAAGGTTGCCGCGATTTTTCGCGCCGACGGGCAGCATATAGGCATGCGCGTGTCGTTTGTGCTGCCGTCAGGGCAACTGAAGGACCAGCCGGCTACGTGGTATGGCGGGGCGCACATCGATCCGAAACAGGTGGCGGCGATGGAGCGGGCGCTGTTTCAAGCCTATCCGACGATCACGGTGATCAACCTGGCCGATGTGCTGGAGCGGATTGAGAGCGTGGTGGATCAGATCACGTTCGTGGTGCGGTTTCTGGCGGGTTTCTCGATCTTTGCGGGGTTGATGATCCTGGCCTCGAGCATTGCCAGCACGCGCTTCAGGCGGATGCGGGAGGCGGTGGTGCTGAAGACGCTGGGCGCCACGCGGATGCGGATTGTGCGAACTTTCAGCGTGGAGTTCAGCGTGCTGGGATTGCTGGCCGGCTCAGTGGGCGTGGTGTTTGCCAATCTGCTGACGCGGGTGCTGCTGCACAAGCTGGAAGTGGACTTCCACATCGAGTGGACGGCGACGCTGATTGCACTAGTGGGGACAGCGGTGCTGGCCACTGTGACAGGCTGGATTGCGAGCTACAGGATTCTTGGACTGCGGCCGCTGCAAGTGCTGCGCGAGGAGTAGAACAGCTTTCAGCCTTTAGCTTCCAGCTTCTAACTCTCGCACAACCGGTTGAGTTTTGTGGTTTCCCACCCTTTCCGCAAAGAGCGCGGAAAGGATGGGGCACGGGGCTTTTGAGGTTGGTCAGAGGCAATAAAAGCTGTATTTATAGGTATCCCACCCTTGCCGCAAAGAGCGCGGAAAGGATGGGGCACGGGGCTTTTGAGGTTGGTCAGAGGCAATAGAAGCTGTAGTTCTAGGTATCCCAGCTTGTTGCGGTTACGGGAGGTTTGACCGGGGCGGGGAATCCCCTTATGATGAACAGGTTGGCTTTCGGAGTCCGGCGCCCTGCCGCGGCCCAGGCCGATACGGCTCAAAAAAGGCGAGCCGCGTATTCCGCGCTTGCTGCCCCCTCGTTCAATGGCAGGACAGCTGACTCTGGATCAGCATATCGGGGTTCAAATCCCTGGGGGGCAGCCAAAATTCCCTCGACAAATCCTTCAGGTTCCTTAGGCCAGCGCGTGATGGTGTTGCGCCAGGGGTTCCGCTTTTGCGGCCAGGTAGCTGTCAATGGCAGCGGCGGCCTTGCGTCCTTCGGAGATGGCCCAGACCACGAGGGATTGGCCGCGGCGCATATCGCCGGCAGCAAAGATGCCGTCGACGGAGGTCATGTAGCCGTCCTTGGTAGCGACGTTGCCGCGGTTGTCGAGGGCCACGCCCAATTGCTCGATCAAGCCCGAGCGCACGGGGCCGAGGAAGCCCATGGCGAGCAAGACCAAATCGGCGTCGAGGGTGAACTCAGTGCCGGGAATGGGCTCAAAGGACGGCGGCGGGCCTACGCGCACCAGATGCAACTGCTGGACGTTGCCGTTCTCGTCGCCAGTAAACTTCAAGGTATTGACGCTCCAGTCGCGGATGCCGCCCTCTTCGTGGGAGCTTTCAGTGCGCAACTGCAGGGGCCACAGCGGCCAGGGGGTGGAGGTGGCGCGCTGTTCGGGCGGCTTGGGCATGATCTCGAACTGGTGAACGCTTTTCGCGCGCTGGCGCAGGCTGGTGCCCAGGCAGTCGGCGCCGGTGTCGCCGCCGCCGATGATGACCACGCGCCTGCCTTCGGCGCTAATGGCCAGGGAGGGATCGACCGTGTCTCCTTCGCAGCGGCGGTTCTGCTGGGGCAAAAAATCCATGGCGAAGTGGATGCCCTTGAGTTCGCGGCCGGGGATGTTGAGGTTGCGCGGCTGCTCGGAGCCGCCGCACAACAGGATGGCGTCATAGTGTCCGGTTAGGGATTCGACTGGAACATTCACGCCCACATGCGCGTTGGCGACAAAGGTGACGCCCTCGGCGCGCATCTGCTGGATGCGGCGGTCGAGGACGCGCTTTTCGAGTTTGAAGTTGGGAATGCCGTAGCGCAAGAGGCCGCCGATACGGTCGTTTTTCTCATAGACGGTGACGGAGTGGCCGGCGCGGCGCAACTGCTGCGCGGCGGCCAGGCCAGCGGGCCCACTGCCCACCACGGCCACGCGCTTGCCGGTGTTGTGCTCCGGCGTCTCGGGATGAATCCAGCCCTCGTCCCAGGCGCGCTCGACGATACTGCGCTCGATGAGCTTGATGGAGACGGCGGGCTGGCTGATGGCGAGCACGCAGGCGGCCTCGCAGGGCGCGGGGCAGATGCGGCCGGTGAACTCGGGGAAGTTGTTGGTGGAGTGCAGGCGCCGGATGGCTGCCTCCCAGCGGCCGTTATAGACAAGGTCGTTCCAGTCGGGAATCAGATTGTTGACCGGACAACCGGTGTGACAGAAGGGAACGCCGCAATCCATGCAGCGCGCGCCTTGTTCGCGCTGCTTCTCCTCAGGGAAGGGCTCATAGATTTCGAACCAGTCCTGAAGCCGCTCCTCAACCTTGCGGCGGGTGGGCTGTTCGCGCTCAATTTCCAGGAATCCTGTCACCTTACCCATGGTGCACCTCGGCTGCCGCCACCAGAGGCGACGAAATTATAGGGGGAGTGTAAACCGCTTCGACGCGCGCAACGCCCAGGACGCGTTTGTACTCATGCGGGAAGACTTTGATGAATCGCGGCTGCGCGTCGGCCCAGTGCTCAAGAATCCAAGCGGCGCGGGGGCTGCCGGTCAGGTCGCGATGGCGTTCGATGAGGCCGCGCACGGTGTCCACCTCCGGGGCAGAGATCAGCGGTTCGAGATCCACGCTGGCCTTGTTGCAGCGGCGCGTGGAGAAGTCGCCCTGGTCGTCGTAGACATAAGCGAAGCCGCCGTTCATGCCAGCGGCGAAGTTGCGGCCGGTCTTTCCGATCACGACGACCGTGCCGTTGGTCATGTATTCGCAACCGTGGTCGCCCACGCCCTCGACCACCGCGATGGCGCCGGAGTTGCGGACAGCGAAGCGCTCGCCGGCGATGCCGTTCAAGAAGGCTTCGCCGCTGGTTGCGCCGTAGAGCACCACGTTGCCCACCAGGATGCTCTCCTCGGGCAGGAAGCTGGAGGTCCTGGGCGGATAGGCGATAATGCGCCCGCCGGATAGTCCCTTGCCCAGATAGTCGTTCGAGTCGCCTTCGAGTTCGAGGGTGACGCCGTTGGGAACGAATGCGCCGAAGCTCTGTCCGGCCGAGCCATTGAATTTGAAGTGTATGGTTCCGTCGGGCAGCCCCGCCGAGCCGTAGCGGCGGGCGATCTGGCCGCCGAGCATGGCGCCGACGGTGCGATGGACATTGCGGATGACGAAGCTGCCGACGACCGGGGTTTTGGACTTGAGCGCCGGGGCGGCCTTCTCAATCAGTACGTGGTCAAGGGCCTTGTCGAGGCCGTGATCCTGCATCTGAACCTTGTGGCGAGCTACGCGCGAGGGCAGCGTCGGCATGTGGAGGATGGAGGAGAGATCGATGCCCTTGGCCTTCCAGTGGGCGTTGGCAATGGCGGCGTCGATCTTGTCCACGCGGCCCACCATCTCATCGAAGGTGCGGAAGCCGAGTTTGGCCATGAGCTGGCGCACCTGCTCGGCGATGAAGAAGAAGAAGTTGACCACATGCTCGGGCTGGCCCTGGAAACGCGCACGCAAGACCGGGTCCTGCGTGGCGATGCCCACCGAGCAAGTGTTCAGGTGGCACTTGCGCATCATGATGCAGCCCATGGTAATCAGCGGCATAGTGGAGAAGCCAAACTCCTCGGCACCCAAGAGGGCTGCGATGACCACATCGCGGCCGGTCTGCAGCTTGCCGTCGGTCTGCACCCGGATGCGGCTGCGCAAGTCGTTGAGCAGCAGCACTTGCTGGGTTTCGGCGAGGCCGAGTTCCCATGGCAAGCCGGCGTGCTTGATAGAGCTGAGCGGCGAAGCGCCGGTGCCGCCAGTGTCGCCGGAGATGAGCACCGTGTCGGCATGAGCCTTGGAGACGCCGGCGGCGACTGTTCCCACGCCGACTTCCGATACCAGCTTGACGGCGATGCGCGCCTGGGGGTTGACGTTCTTGAGGTCGTAGATGAGTTGCGCCAGATCTTCGATGGAGTAGATGTCGTGATGCGGCGGCGGCGAGATCAGGCCCACGCCGGGAATCGAATGGCGCGTCTTGGCGATAATCTCATCCACCTTGTGGCCGGGCAACTGTCCGCCCTCGCCGGGCTTGGCGCCCTGGGCCATCTTGATCTGGATTTCATCTGCGTTCACGAGGTAATTTGTGGTGACTCCGAAGCGGCCGCTGGCGACCTGCTTGACGGCGCTGCGGCGCGAGTCGCCGTTGGCGTCGGGCTTGAAGCGTTCTTCGTCCTCGCCGCCCTCGCCGGTGTTGGACATCCCGCCCAGCCGGTTCATGGCGATGGCGAGGGTCTCGTGCGCCTCTTTGCTGATCGACCCGAAGCTCATGGCGCCGGTGGTGAAGCGCTTGACGATCTCCTTGGCCGGCTCCACTTTATCAATCGGCACCGGTTTGGCTGAGTATTTAAGCTGGAACAGGCCGCGCAGGGTACACAAGTGGCGGCTCTGTTCATCAATCAGATCGGTGTACTCCTGGAAAGTGGCCGGGTTGTTCTGGCGCACGGCCTGTTGCAGCTTGCTGATAGTGGCCGGATTCACGGAGTGATACTCGCCGTTCTCGCGAAACTGATAGTGGCCGCCGACGACCAGCTCGGTTTCAGACTCCGTCAGCGGCTGGAAGGCGTACTCGTGCTTGAGCAGCGCCTCGCGCGCCAGCACGTCCAGCCCCACGCCCTCGATGCGCGAAGCAGTGCCGGAAAAGTACGCGTCCGCCAGAGATCGATTGAGCCCCACGGCCTCAAAGACCTGTGCGCCGCGATAGCTTTGCAGCGTGCTGATGCCCATTTTGGAGAAGGTCTTCAACAGGCCCTTGTTGATGGCCTTGATGAAGTTCTTCTCGGCATGGGGGCCGGTGACGTTGTGGGGCAGGAGGCCAAGCCGCTTCAGGTCGTGGATGGTCTCGAAGGCCAGATAAGGATTGATGGCGCTGGCGCCGTAACCGATGAGCAGCGCGAAGTGCATGACCTCGCGCGGTTCGCCGCTTTCGATAATGAGAGCAACCTGGGTGCGGGTCTTGTCGCGGACCAGGCGGTTATGCACGGCAGCCATGGCCAGCAGGCTGGGGATGGGCGCATAGGTCGCATCCACGCCGCGGTCGGAGAGGATCAGCAGCGTGTAGCCGGACTCCACGGCGTGCGCGGCGCGGGCGCTGAGGTCGTCGAGGCTCTGCTTGAGACCCTGCTCGCCATCTGCGGCGCGGAACAGGGCCGGCAGCGTGGTGGCCAGCAGATCTCCGGAGGATACGCGGCGCAGTTTTTCGAGATCGCGGTTGGTCAAGATGGGATGGGGCAGCTTGAGCGTGTGGCAGTTCTCCGGCGCCTCATCCAGGATGTTGCGCTCGGTGCCGATGTAGCTGATGAGCGACATCACCAGTTCTTCGCGGATGGGATCGATGGGCGGGTTGGTGACCTGGGCAAAGAGCTGCTTGAAGTAGCTGAACAAGGACTGCGGACGGTCGGAGAGGCAGGCCAGCGGCACATCGGTTCCCATGGAGCCGACCGGTTCCTCGCCCTTCGCGGCCATCGGCGCCAACAAGATTCTCAAGTCTTCTTCGCTGTAGCCATAGGCGCGCTGGCGGCGCAGCAGGGTCTCTGGATTGGACGCGATAATACGCGAGGGCTCAGGCAACTGATCGAGGTTGATCTGCTGCTCCTTCAGCCAGGTTGCGTAAGGCTGGCGGGCGGCCAACTGCTTCTTGATTTCGGCGTCGGAGATGATGCGCTGCTGGACGGTATCGACCAGGAACGTGCGGCCCGGCTGCAGACGGCCCTTCTTGCGCACATCTTCGGGGGGCACTTCGAGAACGCCGGCCTCGGAGGCCAGCACGACCAGATCGTCCTTGGTGACGATGTAACGGCCGGGACGGAGACCGTTGCGGTCCAGCGTAGCGCCGATGACGCGGCCGTCGGTGAAGGCGATGGCCGCCGGTCCGTCCCAGGGCTCCATCAGCGAGGCGTGGTATTCGTAAAAGGCGCGCTTGTCCTCGTCCATGTCCGGGTTCCCAGCCCAGGCCTCGGGAATGAGCATGGCCATCACATGGGGCAGGGAACGGCCCGACTGAAAAAGGAACTCCACGGCGTTGTCGATGGAAGCCGAGTCGCTGCCGCCGGGAATGATGACCGGATACAGCTTGTCAATCTGGCCGTCATAAAGCGGGCTCTCCAGGATCGACTGGCGGGCGTTCATCCAACTGACATTGCCCCGGATGGTGTTGATTTCGCCGTTGTGCGCGACATAGCGGTAGGGGTGAGCCAGTTTCCAACTGGGGAAAGTGTTGGTGGAGAAGCGCTGGTGTATCAGGCAGAGGGCGCTTGTGACCAGGGGATTGGCCAGCTCGAAGTAAAACTTTTCAATCTGCGGAGCCAACATCAGGCCCTTGTAGACGATGGTGCGGCAGGAAAACGAGGGGAGGTAGAAGGTGTCCTTCTCCTCGATCTCTGAAGCCGCAATCTCGTTCTCGGTGCGGCGGCGGACCCGGTAGAGCAGGCGCTCGAAGGCGTCCTCGTCCAATCCGTCGGGACGGCCTACGAAGAGCTGCTCGATGTAGGGCTGCGAGGCGCGCGCTACGCGGCCAATCGCGTCGCCGTTGACCGGCGTATCGCGCCAGCCGAGCACGGTCAGGCCCTCCTCCTGCGCAATGCGCTCGAAGATGCCCTCGCACTGCAAGCGGTTGTGCTTTTCCACAGGTAGAAAGCACATGGCTACGCCATAGGCTCCCGGCTCAGGCAACTGCATCCCCAGTTCGCCACACTCGCGCGCAAAAAAGGCGTGCGGAATCTGAATCAGGATGCCTGCGCCGTCGCCGGTCTCCGGATCGCAGCCCGCTGCGCCGCGATGGGTGAGGTTGATGAGGACCTCGAGGCCCTTACGGATAATCTCATGGCTCTTTTCGCCGCGAATGCTGGCGACCAGTCCCACACCGCAGGCATCGTGCTCATTCCGTGGATGATAGAGGCCCTGCGGCTGAGGAGTGCGGAGATGACGATCCGATGTATGCATGGCAACCTTTTCGATGAAGCTTTTTGGTGCAAAATGCATTGCCTGGCCCGAAAGACACATCCCCCATGCGTTCCTGTCGAGGGAAATCGCCCTGTTCCTTCTTGAGTAGGCATGCCGGAGCATGCCTGGCCACGTGTGGGACTAAGCTGACATCTTTAATATATCGAAAATTTCGCTTTTCGGCAGAACTTCCTTTCGCGGCGGCGCCTGAATCGGCATGCCGCTTGCCTCCGCGGTCCCATGCCGCACATTTTTCGGCATATACCGCGGTCCGGAGGAAGCGCACGCTCGATTCGATGCTGGTCACAGGCGGGGAGCTGGCGGCGCGGCGGGTGCATACCCCACCCATAAGAGCAGGGCGTCATCGGAAGAAGCTGAAGCCTTTTTTCTTTTCCGGGTATACGCTCAGGCCGCAAGCTGTGCCGGCCATTTGACGGATCATGCGTGAAATGGGCGAGTCCTGGAGCGCGAGCGGGGTAGCAGTGTTCTGCATCTTCCTGACCGTGGCGTAATCGTTGGGAATCTTCCACTGGGCGGGCCTGGAGAGCGCCTTCTCAATTTGTTCATCATTGATTCCCATGGAGCCTGGCTTATACCGGTTGAGCACAATTTCGAGGTTGGGGCCGCCTGAGGTGAAGTACTGGCCGATCAGACGATTTGCATTGCGCAGTTCGGGAATGCTGACCTGCGCGACCAGGTAGATGGTGGAAGCCTGGTTGAGGAGAGCCGTACCCGTTGGATCAAGCCTGGATCCCGCATCGACTACCACGTTATCGAAGTCCAGGCGGGCGACGGCCAGCAGCTTGTCGATGGCTTCGTGCGAGGGCTCGACGAGGAGGAATTTGCCTGGGGCCGCGAGTACCCACAATCCCGAACTGTGCCTGACGAGCAGCCCGGAGAGGAAATTCGAGTCGAGGCGGGCAGTATCCTCAAGAGCGTTGACGGTCGAGTATTCAGAGGTGATCCCGAGGTCCAGGGCCGCGTCTCCAAGGGGGAGATTGAGATCGATCAAGAGGGTGTTTTGGCCGAGGTCATGGGCCAGCGATACGGCGAAATTGCAGGCGACGGTGGTGACGCCGGAGCCGCCCTTGGCGCCGAGAAACACGAACAACCTGCCGGTTGCTTTCCTTGAGGGGAGCGTTGCCGGACGGCGGACCGAGACCCGCACCAGGGCTTCGGCCATGGCGCCGGGAGCGCAGGGCAGAGTGAGAAACTCGCGAGCGCCGGCTTGCATGCAGCGGATCAGCAGTTCCGGAGCGGCATGAGCCGAATAGACGATCACGGTTGCCGAGTCATGGGCACAGATGCTCCCCACCAGATCGAGGGCGCATTCCGGGTCACTGTCCAGGTCTACGAGGACGACGTCGTAATTCTGCTCCAGCATCTTCTGCAAATAGTCGTGGCCAAGAGGGTAAGAAGAAAACTCCTGGATCGCGCCGCCCTGGCAGCCTGCAATCTCGCCAGCTATCGTCTTGCGGCGCCGGTCTTCCGGGCCGACGATCGCGATGGACAAGACGCTGGCGCTAAGTGCATCGGGAATCTGGATAGAGGCTGACATGGCCTAACTTCTTCTCCAAGCTGCGTGCGACACTCTCGCGGGCTACCGCGATCGTTCAACTGTCTGATCCGATTATAAAACAAATCAAAAACTACTCAGTTGGGTTATCGGCAGCAGGGGGGCCGACATTAGAGTTCTTTGAGACAGGCTAATCGCATAACCCCCGCCTTGTCATTAAGTACCCTAGAATCAACTGGTTACGATTCTGACCGTGCGGTCACGACAAAGGTCGAGGGTTTGAGCGCTGTCGTCCCCGCCATCCATCCCGATGGGCCTGGCAGAGAAGGCGAGGAGAGGTGCAGTGATTCCTGGGTACAATACGGCCAGGATCCCAAGGATAGTGCGTTCTGGTGGCGCCTTGCCAACATCCGGTCCTTGTCGCGCCAGGGACTCACCGGCGGCCATTCAGATTCGAGAGTCTCATGTGGTACATTTGCGCCATGTTCATCAAAAGTTTGGCAGTGGTCGCGGTGCTGTTGGCTGTGACGCAGACGCCCATGCCAGGTTCCGGACAGGCAGCCAATAATTCCCGCTCCAATCAGCAGACTCCGCCGCCTTCGACTGCTTCCAATGCCGGTCCACAAAGCACAGGCAGCCCAGCCGGCAAAGGCGATTGCAATGGTTTTCCCTGCGACGAGCAGCAGCCTCACGTCATCGTTACCCTCCCGGCTCCAGCGCCGACACCCTGGCTGTGGCGTGATCGAATCGCATGGGGGGCAAACCTGTTGCTCGCTCTTGTGGGATACGTGGGCATCATGCTTGCCCTCTTATTGCTGAAAAGGATCGACCGCCAAACGCGCTTCGCAGAAGCCGCCGCGGAAACCGCCTCCAACAACGCTCATGCCGCATTGTTGCATGCTCAAGCCATCATCGAATCAGAAAGGCCGTGGCTGGTGATCACGGTCGAGCCAGCGCTGAACGTGGAGAACAGTTTCACCGTTATGGCCACCAACCGTGGCCGTTCCCCTGCCCTGATCGTCGGCACGCTGGAGCAGATCATGATTGCAATCAATGAAGCCGCGCTCCCCTTTACCCCTCAGTATGAGGACAGGGAACCGAAGGCTCCGCTTGTTCCCATCATTCTGCTTCCGGGTGAATCAACGAGCATCAAGCCATTCAACCGGGACGATCTGAAAGGGATTTGCGAATCCGAGGCAGAATTGAAGCGCGTGGAAAACTGGCAGGAAAAGGTCTTTATCTACGGCAAGCTTATCTACAGGGATTTGATTGCGCCTAGCTACAAGCAGGCCCATGAAACGAATTGGTTTTGCTGGTACATCCACGGACGGCAAAAGAGCGGTTTGGTCATTGCCGGACCGCCTTCATACAATGTGCACACCTAGAGCCGCGGCGAATCCAACGCAAACTGGGGCTGGCGCGCGTTTGCGACCGCTTTTGCGCGCAACAAGGCTCATGCGGCAGAACGGCGCCTGGCACATGGAAGCAGCACCGGCAAACAAGAGGGGAAGCGCGCCCAACGGAGACTGCCGGAAGACCGTGGAGGATCGACGACCGTTTTTCTATTCTTCTGCCCGGCTTCCGGGCGCAGTTCGGATCAGTATCACGGAGTTGTTGTCTGAATAGACGATCTTCCACTCATGCAAGAGCAGCAAGACGCGCGCCATCGGGGATTGGCGGTTCAAGAGGCAGAAACCGATCTTATATTTTTGCAGGAGCGCATTCGGGTCGCTCTGCAGGGTCGCCCAGCTTCCGAATTCGCCGAGGAAACCCGACCATTCGTAAACATCGGTTCGGCCGTCTATCATTACCGGGTATTCCGGCGCCGCCCAGATCAGGTAGCCTCCAAGGCCATAGTCGTTCAACATGGGCCCGGAGAGACGATTGGCCTTGATGAATTCCACCGCCTTTACAGGGCTTTGATCCTCCACCTGTCTTTCCAGGTTTTGCCGGCTGGGAAAGGCCAGGAGCGCTGCCAGTATCGAAAGTCCGATGAGCAGCGCATTTGGCCAGATGCGATCCTCTTCGGCCTTGTAGTTGTCCCACGAAGTTGAGAGCAAGCGCGACAGGACAGGCGCGGCCAATATGCCGAAGACAGCCAGCATGCGCAGATGGCTGGCAGCCAGCCATGTGCCCAGCGTCAGGAGAAGCAACTCATCCCAAAACAACTCGGCACGACGCACCACCACCGGGAGAAAACAGCAAAGAAGAACGACCAACAGTCCAACTCCGCGCGGGTCACTCAACTGCAGCGGCGCCCACTCCTCCACGTAACCGAAAAGGATAGGCATATTGAGCATGGTGTCGAAGGGGTAGAGGATTTGCTTAATGCCAACCGGATTCAGGAACAACGCCGCCACCGAGAGGATCAGCGCCAGCATAAACATCCCGCGGCAGCGCGGATCCCAGCGTTGCGATACGAGCGAACCCATCTGAAAGCTGAAAAGGGAACTGAAAAGGAAGACTCCGGCCAGGACAATCCCAAGCATGAAAGACCCGTGGCAGTTGATCCAGACTGCGAACAGGAACGGCAGCCAAAAGAACCAGCGGGGATTGCGAGTGCGTCCGAGGTGAATCAGCACGAGTTCCGCGATCAATAAGAGGTAGGCGATCATCTGCGGCCGAATGGAAAAGCCGATGGTGGCAAAGAACCAAATGGTCATGGCCCCCACGAAAGCCACTTTGACATTACCCGAGTAAAGCCAGCAAAGAGCATAGCCGGCGACGAGAATAGCTGCGGTGAAGAGGCATAACCAGAGCATCAGGCCGGAAAAGCCGCCCCATTTGTAGGCGCCGTAAATGGCCACCTGCGCGAGCCATTCCTGCGGTATCAAGGCCTGGTGGTTACTGGTGTAGGAAAAGAGATCTGCAAGAGGGATGGCATGGCTCGTCCAGATGATCTCACCCGTCTTGAGGTGCCACCACAGATCCGGGTCGTCGAATCGCGACCTTACCGTCAGCACGGCGAGCACGACCAGAACGCTGGCCAGCATTACCGGGAACGAGAAGATCCTGCGTAGAATTCGAATGGGCACGAAACAGCCTTGTTCCCGGCGCTCAGGGATGCTGTACTCAGGCAGTCACCGACTGCCTGACGTCCTGCTCGGCGAAAAGCGGGTCGGGTTCGGCAAGCCTGATCAAGCGATGCAAATAGGCCCGGGAGATGCATAGGCTGCGGGCAGCCAGCGTCTTATTCCCATTATGCTCACGAACGGCTGCAACGGCCAGTTTGATCTTATAGTCGCGAAGCTGCCGTTCAAAAGAGCCCGCGGGATTGTAGTCGCCGATGTCGACAATATCGCCATCGCCGGCGTCGGCAACATCATCCTCCGGGGCGCTCAGAATCACATCTTCGGCACGGATGCTCGGTCCGGTGGCGAGGATAATGGCCCTCTGTATCGCGTTTTCCAGTTCGCGCACATTGCCGGGCCAGGGGTGACTCTGAAGCAGGGCCAGCGCATCCGGCTGAATATCCTCCATCGGCTTTTGAAAGACCTTCGAGTAGTGGCGTAGAAAATGCATCGCAATCGCAGGGATGTCTTCCGGATGCTCCTGGAGTGCCGGTGTTTCAATCTGCATGACGTTAATGCGGTAGAAGAGATCCTGGCGGAATTTTCCTTCGGCCACCAATTTGTCCAGGTCCTGGTGAGTGGCGAAAATCAGGCGTGCCCGCAAGGGGATAAGCCGGTTGCTTCCCAGACGGCTGAATTCCATCTGCTGCAGCACACGCAGGAGCTTGACCTGCGTAAACAGGCTCAGGTCCCCGATCTCATCGAGAAAAAGCGTGCCGTCGCCGGCCTTCTCGAAATAGCCTTCACGCGTCCCGGCCGTGCCGGTGAATGCGCCCTTTTCATGCCCGAACAGTTCGGCCTCAATCAGAGTTTCCGGGATGGCGCCGCAGGAAACAGCCACGAACGGACGGTCGGAGCGGGAACCCAGATTGTGAATGGCGCGGGCGATCAGTTCTTTGCCGGTGCCACTTTCGCCAGTGATGAGCACCGTGGCATTGAGATTGGTAACGCGGCGCACGAGCTGATAAACCCGCTGCATGTGCGGGCTAGAGCCGATCAACTGGTCGCAACTGGCTGGCTCCTCGAGTGGATGCTGCACGCCCTGAAGTTGCTGCTTCAGCGAGGAGTTCTCGTACGCCCGGCTGAGCATGGTCTTGAGATCGCGAATGGAAGGCGGTCTGCGGCAGTAGCCGAAGGCTCCCGTCTTAACGAGTTCGAAAGCGGTCGAGCGCAGACCATCATCGGCCATGACCACCGAGGGCACATTCGATGCGATCAAGCGCCGGGAAAACTCAAGGCGCTCCTGCAACGAATCATGATTCGAATTCAACTCCAGAATCACGACATCGCAGCCCCCGGCCGACACCAAGTTACTCATCCCTTCCTCATCCGACTCCAACAGAACCTGGAATTCCTTCCCGAGGACAGAAGAGAGAAGAGGGTGCAGCGTGCGGTCTTCCGAATACAATCCGACTTTGATCATGATTGCGCGCCCTCTCTCACTTCCATAACCACGCCCTCTCAAGGGCGCAGCGGAAACCTGTCATCTCCATCATCATCAATCCGATGCATTGATCACAATGCCTGTTTCGTGCCAGGCAAGTGCAACAATGGTAGTACATTTGAGGTGGCGGCGGGTAGCAAACCTCGCGTGGCGACCGAACATCGCCTGGCGATGCCCACTACATAGTGACGCACCCCGGTTGGGAACATGCCTCAAGACACAACGTAAATGTTTGCCTAAATGCTTTTAATGCATAGTAGTACCGGGTTGGAGCCACGTCAATGCCACCTTGGTAACGAACCTTCTTGGTAACACACCTTCGGAGCACCGAAAAAGCAAATGCCTGGGATCGAGGAGGGAAGTTGACGGGGGTTCGGTCTCCCGAATGCAGTCCAATTCAGCGCAGTCCGACTCGGCTGATTAGCAGTTAAGATCTTCATTAGAAGTAGTTTACGAGGACGCCACTGGTATGACAAGCGAGACGATCCCCAACAGGATGTTTCATTGCGCGCCCGTTTCAATGAAGCAATTGTGAAGCATGAACATTACGAAGGTAACGCCCCATCAGTTACAT
>JBKQRH010000117.1:0-3105 GCA_052326045.1 Occallatibacter sp.
CCTCTGGATGCCGATAGCGTGGCCCGTGCGATGGCGGCCATCATGGAAGATGAAAACCTCCGTTCCCGGCTCGTTGAGAACGGCAGGCGCATCGTCCAACAGATACCGAGCTGGGACGAGGTTGCCGCCCGCTTCGTCGAGGTGCTGGAGCGCACAGCCGGCGGTCACCTTGCGATAGATGGCAAGTCCGAGTCCCGGCACGAGGAGAGCCCTGCGCCGATGTGAGCATTCCCGGCGCGGATTCCCGCTTGCGCCGGAATGACGTGTCGGTGGGAGCAGTGAGATGAAACAGATTCTGGAGGACTATAACTCCGGTGTGGTGCGACTGGTGGATACGCCAAGGCCTTTGGCTCGGGCAGGGTCAGTTCTGGTTTTGTGCCGGCGCTCCCTGATCAGCACGGGCACCGAGAAGGCGATGATTGAAGTTGCCAGCAAAAGCCTTCTTGGTAAGGCGCTGGCGCGGCCGGATTGGGTCAAGCAGGTTATCGACAAGGTGCGAAGCGACGGACCTCTCGAGACCTACCGCCAGGCGCGAGCGCGGCTCGACATGCCGGTGCCGCTGGGTTACTCGGCCGCTGGGGTGGTGCTGGAGGTCGGGGCTGGGGTATCAGGGTTTTCCGTGGGAGACCGAGTGGCGTGCGCCGGGCACCCTTACGCGGTACACGCCGAAGTACTGTGTGTTCCGAAGAATCTTTGCGTGCAAGTTCCCCCAGAGGTTTCGTTTGATGAAGCCTGTTACGTGATGCTCGGGGCCATCGCTCTGAATGCCGTGCGTCTGGCGGAGCCACAACTCGGGGAGCGTGTGGCCGTGATCGGGCTCGGTCTCCTGGGATTGCTTGGGCTCCAGATGCTGCGCGCGGCAGGTTGCCGTGTTATCGGAATTGATGTTTCGCCTGCCAAACTGGAACTGGCGCGTTCCCTGGGGGCAACACGGGCAGTGCTGGCCGATCAGGCTGCCGGTGCAGTGGCAGACTTTACGGGCAACCTGGGGGTAGATTCCACGCTTGTGTTTGCGAGCGCGGACAACAGCAAACCCGTCGAGCAAGCGGCGGACATCACGCGGGAACGCGGCAAGGTAGTGGTGCCGGGCCTGGTGAAGCTGGAGCTGCCGCGCAAGACGTTCTTCGAAAAGGAGCTGCGGCTAGTCGTGCCCCACGCCGGGGGGCCGGGGGGCGGCGATCCTACCTTCGAGTCGCGCGGTTACGACGTCCCGCTGCCGCTGGTGCGATGGACCGAAGGCCGTAACCTTGCGGCATTTCTGCAACTCGTGGCGGACGGGCAGGTGCGAGTGGCGCCGTTAACCACACACCGATTTCCCATCGAACGATCCCCTGAGGCCTACAGGGTACTCAAAGGCGAGGTCGAAACCGAGCCGGAACCGATTGGTATTCTCTTGACGTACCCGGAGGAGTCCAAGGCGGTGGCAAGCACAGTAGTCCGCCTCAAAGCGAATCCGACCCCCGCGGCAGGGCCCGGTAAGATCGGGGTGGGACTGATTGGCTCCGGCCTGTTCACGCGTGGCGCTTTTCTGCCGCTGCTCGAGAATTCCAAGTCGACCTACCTGCGCGGCGTGGCCACGGCATCCGGGGTAAGCTCCCGGCACGCCGCAGAAAAGGCCGGATTTGAGTACTGCACCAGCGATTACCGGGAGCTGCTCGCCGACCCCTTGGTGACCGCCGTTATTGTCACGACGCGGCACGATCTCCACGCCGGCATGGCCAGTGAGGCGCTGGAAGCGGGAAAGCACGTATTCGTCGAGAAGCCGCTGGCATTGAACGAGGAGGAGCTGCGCAGGGTGCTGTCCGCGTGGCGGAGCGGGCCGGGTCGCATTCTGATGGTCGGATTCAACCGCCGCTTCGCCCCCGCCACCCGACAATTGATGGCGCGCTTGGGCAGCGGTCCCTCAGCCATCCACTGCCGCATCAACGCGGGGGCCGTTCCGGCAACGAGCTGGACTCAGGATGAGAGCGAGGGCGGCGGAAGAATTGTGGGCGAGGTCTGCCACTTTGTGGATCTCATCCATGGGTTAAGCGGAGGTCTGACGAGTTTCGTTTCCGCCGTGGTGATGCGTGAGGGTTGCGAGACACCGATGCAAGACACCGTTGCAATCGCCCTGGAGCTCAGTAACGGTTCGATTGGGTCCATCGTTTACGCGGCCAACGGCGACAAATCCTTTCCGCGCGAACGGGTTGAAGTCTTCCGGGCGGGGGTGGTCGGCGTGATCGAGAACTTTCGCAGCTACACTCTCACCCAGGGTGGCAAAACCCGCCGCAAGAACGCCTTCGCGCTCGACCGTGGCCATAGGGCCGAACTGGAGGAATTCTTCGAAGCGGTCCGGCAGGGACAACAGCCGGTTCCGGTGGAGGACTACGTGGCCACTACCCTGGCAACGTTTTGCATCCGGAAAGCATTGCGCGAGAGGGCGACGGTGCCAGTTGACTTGGCTTCCTTTCTTCACATGGGAGCGCATTCGCCGGCTTGAGGTCCCTTAACATAAAGCGTGCACGTCCTTTTCATTAGCAATTACTGGCCTCCGGAAATCGCCGCCCCCTCGCACCTGGGGTTTGAGTTGGGTGAGACACTGGTGCGATTTGGTCATCGGGTCACGGTGGTTACGGGGTTCCCTTCCCATAATGTCCTTGCTGTTCCCCCGAAGTACCGACGGAAGCGGGTGTACGAGGAGGTAACGGCAGGAATGCGCGTGCTGCGCATCGCCGTCCCAAGCACGCACGGACCATCGAGAGTGAAACGGGGGTTGGGCCACCTGGGAGTGGCGCCAATGTACGCGTTGCGCGCGTATGGGGTGCGAGACGTGGATGTCGTTTATACCGTGTCGCCGCCGTTGCCCATGGCCTTGGCGGCCTGGATGGTGGCGAGGCGGCGGCACGCAGCGTTCTGTCTGGGCATTCAGGACCTTTTCCCACAAAGCGTGATTGACCTTGGCCTCCTGCGAAATCGCGCGCTGATTGGCTTTTTCAAAGCAATGGAGCGATTCGCCTACCGGTCGGCCGGAGCGGTCACGGTCCATTCGGAAGGGAACCGGCGCCACGTGATCGCAAAGGGCGGCGATCCGGCTCGCGTCCATGTGGTGCCGAACTGGGTAGA
>JBKQRH010000118.1:0-35955 GCA_052326045.1 Occallatibacter sp.
AGCTCGATGCCCTGTGGTACCTGATCTCCATCGGCGAAGAGCCGTTCATTCCGGAAGACCGCGCCAAAAAGATTCTCAAGACGATCTACAAGAACAACCGCTCCTTTATGGGCTGGGCCATGTGCAAGACCGAAAACGGCGATCCGGTCGAGTCGGATCAGGGAAAAGACGTCTATACGACCTCCAATTACGTCTTCGCCGAGTTGCTGGATTATTACGGCATGGCCAGAGAGAGCAAGGAAGTTTACAAGGCCATGGACCGGGTGGTCTTCGATTACGCCAATTCCATGATCACTCCGGACAATCTCCGTGCGGAGCTGGAAACGGAGATGGGGGAGACGGTCCCCGGCCCGCACTACATCGTCGCCGCCTATCCCCGACCGGGAGCTGTCTGGACGCATCTGGTCATGAACCACATCAAGGAGCTGCAGGCGAAGAAGAAATCCAGGACCATCGAGTCGCAGGAGCTGATGCCGTTCTTCCCCGAGCTGCTCAAGGGTTAGGGCAACGGAAGATGAAAGTTAACCGCCGGATGCACATGAATGAACACGGATAAGATGGGGCGGGAAGATCGCGAATCGGCCGGGAAACCGGCGTGAACCCGTTTTTCCCGCCTTTTCTGATCCATGCGAGTCCGTGTCCGTCCGTGGTCACAAAAATCTCACCGCTTAACTAAGGAATCCATCGACATGCCCAAAAAGTACGACATCACGTTCGTCGGCCACATGTGCTATGACGAGATTATCCCGTTCGGAGGAAAACCCCACATCGCCCCAGGAAGCGCCGTGTTGTGCGGCGTCATGGTCGCCGCGCGCATAGGAAAGCAAGTTGCCGCCGTGGTGAAGATGGCGAAAAAGGACGAAGGCATCTTGCAGCCGATGAAGGATCTCGGCGTTGACACCTTCCTCATCGCCAGCGCGGAGACCACCTATTCGAGGGTCTTGCACGAGAGTGAAAATGTCGATGAACGCAAACTCACGCTGGTCAAATCCGCCGGTCTCATTTCCATTAACGATGTTCCGGAGTTGCGCTCGACGTACGTTCACTTGGCGGGGATCTCCGACACCGAATTCGACATGCCGCTGATGAAGGGCTTGAAGTCCAGGGGCTACAGCCTGTCGGCCGACATGCAGAATTTCGTCCGCCACGTCACCCCGGTGACCCATGAAATTGAGTTCAGCGACGTCGCCAACAAAAAAGAAATTGCGGCCATGATGGACAAGCTCAAGCTGGATGTCGTGGAAGCCCGGATTCTGACCGGCACGGAAGATCTGGAGAAAGCCGCCATCATCATCGAGTCCTGGGGTTGCCCCGAGATACTGATCACGCATTCCCAGGGCGTCCTCGCCCGGGTAAAAGGCGTGACGTACTACGAGAAGTTCTCCAACAGCAACATCTCCGGCCGGACCGGCCGGGGCGACACAACCTACGCGGCGTACATGTCCTGGCGCTTGGATCACGATGTCCGGGAGTCCCTGAAGTTCGCCGCCGCGCTGGTTTCAATCAAAATGGAAACCCCCGGCCCCTTCAAGGGAACGCTGGAGGACGTCCAGAAGCGATTGAAGGAAAAGCATTCTTCATAGGCATGCCCGGGCGGCAGCCAAAGTCTGCGTGAGGTGCGCGATGGCGGCAGGTTGCAGGTCGAAAGCTGAAGGCAAGACTCTACCCCAGCCGCGGAAGGACTTCACGACAATAGCTCGGCGTTTCAGCGGAGCGACGATTGAAACCCGCAAGCCCACTGTGGAAATCATCTGACCCACTACCCTGTTTACGAATGGAATTGATTGGAATAGGCCGGGACAGGCTCAGTTTTCCGGCGTCGGAATTTCCGCGGCGGCGGCTTCCATGCGGGTGAGGACGGCGCGCATCTCCTGGAACTCGGGGCGGGCGTGGAGGGGTTTCAGGCGCGGATCGGCGAGCATCTGGAAGAACCATGGGCAGCGGGCGCCGGCCGAGGCGCGCAGTTCGGCGAGCGCGGCATCGAGGTCCCCGAGGGCGACATAAACGGCGGGCGTGAACGAGTTGAGGACGAAGCGTTCGCGGCTCAGCCATTGCAAGCGTTCGAGAATGGCGCGAGCCTCGTCCGCGCGGCCTTCGCGGGCCAGCGCATAGGCTTGGACTGCGGTGGCCAGGTCGAAGTGCGGCAGGCGCTGGGCAAGGTCCTGCGCAAGCCCGGTTCCCCGCGCCGCCTCGCCGTTGAAGGCCAGAATCATGGATCCGTAGAGATGGGCGCCTTCATTGTCGGGGAAGAGAGAGAGGGCGTGGCGGATGCATTCGACGCTCTCGGCGGCTTGACCGGCCAGGTGGAGCGCCCAGGCCAGACGCGCATGCAGCCAGGGCGAAAAGGGATCCAGTTGGATGACCGCGCGCAGCATCTCGATGGCCTCGGCAAAGCGGTGGCGGCTGAGAGCGAACATCACGCGCAAACGGGTGGTCCAGGGATCGTGGGGCAGATGCGCGGAGAGGGAGAAGGCCTGAAGAGCAGCAGGCAGATCGTGGTCCACATGGAAGCTGACCCAGCCGAGCCCGGGGAGAAGGGCTTCTGGACTCAGGGGAAGATGGGGAGTCGCTGAGGACCCCGATTCATCACCCCAGCGACCAAGACCTGTCGCTGGGGACCCCGATTCGGCTGCGCGGCGCACCTGGCTGGCGGCAACGGCCGGAGGCATGTAGCCGTAGAAGGCCTGGGTCACGCAGAGGTTCACCAGATCAACGCGGGCGGCCATCAGCGAGGGATCCAGCTCGATTGCCCGGAGAAGGTGTTGCAGGCTGTCCTGCATGCGGTGGCGCTGCATGGTCTGCCATTCATAGTGGGCGCGCTGGAAAATTTTGTAGGCTTCCAGGTTCTCCGCCCCTGCGACCAGGTTCTGTCGCTGGGGACCCCGGTGCTCCACCCCTGCCACAAAGACCTGTCGCTGGGGACGCCGGTGACGGGGCGCGCTCTCCGAATCAAGGGCGGGAGCCGCGGCAGCGGAGATGGACAAGTCTTCTGTGTTCCACCGCTGCGACAAAGTGGGCTCCATCTGGGCATCGCCGGGGACCCCGGTGCTCCACCACTGCGACAAAGACCCGTCGCCGGGGACCCCGGTGCTCAGGCGAAAGACCAGACGCTTGACCAACTCGGATTCCAACCCGGCGATCTGGCTTTGGGGCACGAGTAGGTCTTCTACCCAGAGTTGGGCGCCATCCTCGACGCGGATCATCTCAGCGCGCAGGCGGAACTGCGAGGGCAGTTCGCGCAGGGTTCCCGTGAGGACGAGGTCGGCTTTCAGCATTTCGCCGATCTGGTGCGCAGTAAGCCCGCGGCTGGCCAGGGTGAAGACTGAATCGCGCGCCAGCACGGAAACTACCGGATGGGGCTCGTTGGTGAGCAGGGTAATGGTCTCCTCGGCAATGATGGGGCCAAGATGCTCGGGGAGGGTGAAAGCGGCGGCGAAGGGCAGGATGGCCAGCCGCGGGAGCGCACTCACCGTCTCGGCGCCGTGACGCGTGACTTCGGCGGAGAAGCGATATCCGCGCTTGTAGACGGTCTGTATGCACTTTTCCGGTTCGAGGCGCGCGCGCAACGAGGAGAGGCACTTGGGAACGCTGTCGGCGGTGACATGCACGTTGCCCCACAGCGCCTGGCGCAGTTGGAGGGGCGAAACAATCTGACCCGCGTGAGCAACGAGGAACCGAAGCGCCGCCAGCTCCCGGGGGGGCAGGTGAACGACTGCATCACCGCGCAGGAGAGTGCCATCGGGCTGCAGCCGGAAACCTCCAAAGGCAAGCCCCGGCTCTCCACCCCTGCTACCAGGACCCGTCGCAGGGGGCCCCAGCTCCGGGGCGCCAGGTGAACGTGATGAGGGCTTTTGCATCCCAACCAACGCATTTTCCTGGGTTCCTGTCGATCTGTCCGGCGATCTTGCGCCATCCGCTCCAGGGAAATGGCAGCCGCAGGCAGTGCAGCGGGAACCCGCATGATGAACTCCAGGGAAGAAATGGGCAGCAGTTCCTACGAGTTACATGGCTTGTCTCAGACCGGCGGTTTGGTCACATCCAGATTACCCACATTCGGAAGGCCGCGGGAAGGCCCTGGCAACGACTTTCTTAGACTTGAGGTAATCGAAACGGGTCATTTGGTAACTAGAGAGTTAGCCGAAAGTCTTAATCGCGTCCCTCTCAATCTTTGGAATTTGCGCAGGTTTCCCGATGGAAACGATCCCGGAGGAATTCGAGTCACAGATCGGGGATTCGCGTTCAGTACGGGAAAGAGCGTTCCGTGGGCAGAGTTGAGGGAAAAACTTCAGAGAATTTTCAGGAAATGGAAGATCGCCGGCTGTCAAGCTAGTTCAGAGGCTTCTTTATAGCCCCCAAGGAGTTTGCAATGGCCAAGACTGTTTTGCAAGCAAAGTGGTCGCTGGAACCCTACTGTATCGGGATGAAGCTGCGCACGCTGCGGACCCAAAAGCGGCTCACGCTTTCGCGCCTGGCGGCCGAGACCGGGCTTTCGACGGCGCTGCTTTCAAAGCTGGAGACGGACCGGATGATTCCCACGCTGCCGACGCTGGCCAACATCAGCCGGGTGTACGGCGTGGGCATGAGTTACTTCTTCGCTGAACCCGCGCGGCATATGCTCTCGATCACGCGCAAGGCCCACCTGCAGGGTAAAGGCCGCGGCCTCGAGTCGGCGAAGGTTACGCCGTTGAACGCGGCGGGAGAAGGAACCCGGCTGGTGGCGCGGATGGTGGAGTTTCCACCGGGCGGAGCCACGAGTGCGGTGGATAGTTTTCGCGAGACGAGCGTGCTGGTGTATGTGCTGGAAGGACGGCTGCAGTTGGACGCGGGAGGGATGCACGAGGTGCTCGAGGCGGGCGATTGCGCCTACATGGAGAGCGAGATGACGCTGGCCTGGAGCGCGGCGGGAAAGCACCTCTGCCGGATTCTGGCCGTGACGCCTGGCGCTCCGCGCACGAAAGGCTGAGTGGGCTTGCGCGGTGCTAATTGGCGACGCGCGCGATCAACTGGAACGAGTCGAGAAAGCGCGTTGTATCGGCATACGGTTGCCCGAGCGGTGCGGCGGTCAGCGTCTGGTAGAGCGTGGTGCCCACCAAGTAGATGCGGGCGGAGAAGTGCATCGTATCGTTCTCTGCCTCGAACTCCCTGCCGTGATAGATGCCGAGGGTGATTACTCTGCCGCTGACGAGGTGGGCGCTGACGTTCTCAATGGCTCCCGATTGCGCGCCGTCCAGCACTTGGTCCGCCGTCCTGTCCGCAATTGCGGAGCCGTAATCGCAAACTCCGACGAAGAGCGCCGCCTGGCCATCCTGCGCGAGATAGGCGCGCAACTCGAAGCTGCCCTTATCGGTAGGAACGTTTTTCTTCTGCATGCTGGGCTCGAATGGAAAGACGGCGCTGAATCCATCCGCGGGATAGCTGTACGATTTCCACGCCGGCGTCGGCGCGCTCGGCGTGGCGGGCGTCTGTGCGCCGATTACCGCGGCAAACGCCAGCAGGACAACTGCGAGGGTAATCCGTTTGGGAAGGGTATTGTGCATTCCGCGCATGTTGATCGACCTCCTCGAGTCGGAATCCCTGATTCTAGCATTTTTGCGCGTGTTTGCGCGGCATTTTCGTCTCGCCGGACGATCACCTGTTTGCCCGCAGCGGGGCCAGTCTGTAGGATGGTTTGGGATTTCAGGGACACAAGACCATGCGGCCCAACTTTCATCTGATGAAGGCTACCCTGACCGGAGCGCTGGGCGGCCTGCTCTTCGGATTCGATACGGTGGTGATCTCGGGCGCCATCGATGCGCTGGTGCGGCTGTACAACCTGAGCCCGTACGGCAAGGGCTGGACGGTGGCCATTACCTTGATCGGCACGGTGGTGGGGTCGCTGGGCGCCGGCGTGGCGGGACAAAAGCTGGGCGGCCGCGAGACCTTGCGCATCACGGCCATGCTCTATGTGATCTCGGCCGCCGGCAGCGGGCTGGCGTGGAGCTGGCCTTCGCTGATGGTCTTCCGGTTTGTGGGCGGGCTGGGCATCGGCGCCTCGTCGGTGCTGGGGCCGGTGTATATTGCGGAGCTGGCTCCGGCCAAGTGGCGCGGGCGGCTGGTGGGCGCTTTCCAGTTCAACGTGGTGCTGGGCATCCTGGTGGCCTACACGTCCAACTACGTGATTCGCACCATGCACCTGGGCGCGGCGGAGTGGCGCTGGCAGGTGGGCGTAGCCGCGCTGCCGGCAATGGTCTTCCTGGCGCTGCTCTTCGGCATTCCGCGCAGCCCGCGCTGGAGCGCCTCGCGGGACCGCATCGATGAAGCGCTGGCGGTGCTGAGACAGATGGGTGAGCCTGACCCCAAGGCCGAACTGGACGACATTTGCGCGGCGCTGGCCCAGGAGCACGCCTCGGCCCGCGAGCCGGTCTTCCGCTGGAAGTACCGGTACCCGCTGTTTCTGGCCATCTCCATCGGCGCTTTCAATCAGTTGGCGGGAATCAACGCCATCCTCTATTACCTGAACAGCATTTTTGTCTCGGCCGGGTTCAGCCAGATTTCGGGCGATCAGCAGGCCATCGCCATCGGGTTTACGAACCTCGTCTTTACCCTGGTGGGGATGGCGGCGATCGACAAGCTGGGGCGCAAGACGCTGCTGCTGATTGGCGCCGCGGGCACGGCGAGCTGTCTGGCGGGCGTGGCGTGGCTGTTCAAGACGCATTCTCACCCTGGAGCGCTGGTGTGGGTGCTGGTGACGTATATTGCCTTCTTTGCGCTGTCGCAGGGCGCGGTGATCTGGGTGTACATCGGCGAGGTGTTTCCCAACTCGGTCCGCTCCAAGGGCCAGGGCGTGGGCAACGCCAGCCACTGGATCATGAACACGGCCATTGCGCTGGAGTTTCCGGTGGTGGTGCATTCGCTGAACACCGAGACGCCGTTCGTGTTCTTCGCTGTCATGACGGTGGTGCAGTTCCTGGTAGTGCTGTTCGTCTATCCGGAGACCAAAGGGCAGACGCTGGAGGCGTTGCAGCGGAGGCTGGTGCGGGGAGACTAAAAGCTTGCTGAACTGCAGGAACATGAGGAACTGCGTCCTTGTCTCGCTTGCATATTTATGAACGAGGTAGTTGTGGCTTTGGGAGAGGAATGATAGACTTAATTCGCCAGTGGAAATTCGATCTCATCTGGAATTTCCGAAAGCTGAATGATGAACAGCGCGGTTCTAGCAAATAGGGTGGGAGACGTAGAGTGGCTGACGTATAGGGCGGATTTCTTAATCGAACCGATGTAATGGAAGGGGAGTTGTTAGTGCTCGCATTGAACAAGATTCACCAAGGTGACGCATTTGATCTGATCCAGATAGTAGATGATGAATCTATTGATCTATTGATCTGCGATGGTCCTTATGGTGTCACAACTAACGACTGGGATCGGGTCGATAATATCCAGCAATTCAACCTTCGTTTAATTGAGATATTTTCCAGAAAGATCAAGGTGGGTGGGGCTCTGTATCTATTTGGGAAATATGACTGTATCGACTTTATCGACTATCGCCCATTTCTTAATTTGCGTTCAAAAATTGTCTGGTATCAACCCAGCCGACTCTCCCAAGGACGGATCAACTACACCAATAACTATGACATTATATGCTATTTTATCAAAGGGGATCGTCCCAAGACATTCGATCTCGATGCTATTCGCGTCGCTCAACTTGTAGAACTGGAGCATAGGTTGCGGTGCGAAAAAGTTCCATCTGTGACAAACGGACAATTCGGGAAGACGAAATTCAATGACAAAGGGAAAAATCCAGGTGATGTGTGGGGTGATATTAAACAGCTAACGTACAAATCAAAAGAACTTGCTAGCAGGGAGGTGCTTAACACGATTCAGAAGCCCGAGAAACTAATCGAAAGGTTAATAAGAGCAAGTTCTCGGGAGGGAGATATAGTTCTTGATCCATTTGCTGGAGTCGGAACATGCCCAGCTGTATGTCGCAGATTAGGGCGTCAATTTCTCGCATTTGAACGAAACAAAGAATTTGTAGTGATCGCCCAGTCTAAGATTAAATCGCTTGATGAGGATTTGGAGGGGGGGCTTTTCGCCTGTGGCTCGTGAAATATTCCGCAAAATAGTTGGGCTGATCCTGCAGGCTGCAGAACTTGCACGTGGCGTTGGGATAGCAAATATTCTTCAACCCGGACTCGTCAAAGAGATAATTATCGCTGATATTCTAGGACACGAACTTATTCCGACTAAACGAGATGCGGACGCACATGAGCCTGGGCATCCAAGTATAAAGTATGAATATTTATCTTGCAAAGAAGGCGGTTCGGGGCAGCTTGATAGGATGTTTAAGGAGCCCGCCTCCAAGCGAGCGGAGTCTATCGGGCGTATCACGCGAAATCAGAAAGTGTTCTTCGCTATTTTCTTCGCAGACAATCAAACTAAAGTCAAGGTGATCTATGAGCTTGAACCTGCTGTAGTCGTCCGTGAGACAGAACGGCAGCTAGACAGGAGCAGGAACGCCATTTCTCATGTAGGATTTTCTGAGAATTGGGCAATGATGAATGGGAAGAAGGTCTATCCAAAGGGATAGGACAGTATTATGAACAAACCCGTATGAGAGAAAGATGAAGTGGATCACACTTGGACCGAAGGATGGGGTCTCTTGAGCCGTCAAGTCTAAGGTGGACTCCTGCCGTCCCATCCAATCGCGCCGGATCTCTAATCGACGAAGTCCGCCTGAACGTCTCCCAAGAAAAATGCTTGATGCTCTTGGGGAACTTAACGGGCCATGGCCGGTTCTTTGCCGAAAACCGAGAGCTCCGGAGCCTATTATATAATCTGAATAATCTGAAAGAAATGCAGGTGCTTGCCGGAGCCCGGTCATCCAGCCCAGCATGAGGTCAACCATGGAGCAGACAGAGGTTCCACTTAAGGAACAGGTAAGGGAAGTAGTGCAGACCGTGGTGGAGGTTCTGCGCGAGCCGAAGCCCGAGGAGAACTCGCCGCTGGTGGCTGCCAACTCCTTTGAGGCCCAGGCCTTGCGCGCGGAGATCATCCGCGTGGGCCGCAAGCTGTGGGAGCGGCAGTATGTGGACGGCAACGGCGGCAACATCAGCGTCCGGCTGGGCTCGAAATATGTGCTGTGCACCCCCACCATGCTGAGCAAGGGCGATCTGGAGCCGGCCGATATCTGCCTCTCGGACCTGGAAGGGAACATCTTGGCCGGCGACCGGTCGCGCACCAGCGAACTGCTGCTGCATCTGGAGATTTACAAGGCCAACCCGCGTGCCCGCGCAGTGGTGCACTGCCATCCCCCCTACGCCACGGCCTTTGCCATCACCGGCACGACGCCGCCCAACGGGCTGATTCCGGAGTATGAGATCTTCATCGGCCCGCTGGCGGTGGCGCCCTATGAGACGCCGGGCACCCAGGCCTTTGCTGAAACGGTGCTCCCTTTCGTCCACGACCATAACACGATTCTGCTGAAGAACCACGGAGTGGTCTGCTGGGCCGACACCGTCACCCGCGCCGAGTATCTGGCCGAGATACTGGACACGTATTGCAAGACCTACCTGATTGCGTTACAGATCGGCAAGCCGCTCCAGTTCATCCCAGAGAGCAAGATCAAGGAGCTTCTGGAGCCGAAGCGGCGGCTAGGCTTCCCGGATGGGCGGCTGGGGCGGATTTCCCAGGCGGCGGACACGGCGGAGGGAAAGCACTCGGCCGAGCTTGAACACCTGGTGGAGCAGGTGGCGGCGCGCTTGGAAGGGCGGAACTGAGGGACTGCGGGCGAGGGAAAAGCGAAACGTGCTATACTGTACTTGCGCTCAGTGATTTGGACGTGAGTGGCGGTTTGCCCTTCAGAAGGCAAGTTTGCCGGGCACAGATTTCCCCCAAGCCCCAACAAACCGGGGTCCCCTGGAAACGGTCTTTATTTCCTGGAGTGATAGAGCGCATACCCATGAGTCTCCCACCCGGAGACGTTGCATTGGATTGTGAAGACGGTCCGAAGCAAGGGTTCGAGCATCCCAGCCTCCTTGAATTGGATTGGCGAGTTGGATGGACGCGAATGAAACCGGGAACGCAATCAAATGTTGGTTGCATGGAAGCGGGTAGCTGACCGGCGGTGTGCCGATTGGCGTGATCGTTGCGTGGGTCAGCTCCGGGTGAGCGAGCATTCTTTCCCTTGTTGAATGCCGGTTTGCCGGTCCCAGGGACGTTTTCGGTTCTCCCTTGCGCATAGATTGAAAAACAGGTTCGCGCCTGAAGAGGATTCGTGCGCGCGCCTCATGACCGGTTCCGATTGCAGGCCCCAGGGAAAGATGGGCTCCCGGAATCCACAGGAAATTTGACAATATTGACGACTCAGTTTTCACAGTTTTCTCTTTCGCCCGCTCTTTTGGCGCGGCTTGACCAAAACAAATTTGAAATCCCTACGCCGGTGCAGGCCGGCTGCATTCCTCCCGCTCTGGAAGGCCGCGACGTGCTGGCCACCGCACAGACCGGGACCGGCAAGACGCTCGGCTTCCTCATCCCGATCATCGAACTGATGCAAAAGACGGAAGCGCGGAGCGCCCCCGCAACGCAGGCGCTGATTTTGCTGCCCACGCGCGAGCTGGCCATGCAGGTGGAAAAGCACTTCCGCGCCATTCGCACCAGTTCGGCGCAGACCGTTGCCCTGGTGGTGGGCGGGCTGGCCGAAGGGCCGCAGATCGAGGCCATCCGCCGCGGCGCGCGGCTGATTGTGGCCACACCGGGGCGGCTTGAAGACTACCTCAAGCGCAGGCTGGCGCGGCTGGACGGGGTGCAGATTCTGGTGCTCGATGAAGTGGACCGCATGCTCGATATGGGCTTCCAGCCGGCGATTGCGCGCATTGCGGCCACGCTGCCGGCGGTGCGCCAGACCCTCTGCTACTCGGCTACGCTCGAAGGCGCGGTCAAGGACGTGGTTCGCAAATACGTGAATAATCCTGTACGCATCGAGATCGGCTCGGTGCTCAAGCCAGCCGAAAATGTCGAGCTGCGCACCTTTGAAGTGGAGCCGGACAAGAAGCAGGAATTGCTGGAACACCTGCTGGGCGCGGAGACGGGCAGCTTCCTGGTCTTTGTGCGCACCAGGCATGGAGCGGACCGCGTGGCGCGGAGGCTTACCCGCTCGGGGCACTCGGCGACGCAGATTCACGGCGACCGCTCGCAGTCGCAGCGGAATGCCGCGCTGCGCAGCTTCTCCGAGGGACATCACCGCGTGCTGGTGGCGACCGATGTGGCCGCGCGCGGCATCGACGTGGCCAATGTGGCGCACGTCATCAACTTCGATATGCCCAAGATTGCCGAGGACTTTGTGCACCGCGTGGGGCGGACGGGGCGGGCTTCAGCGCATGGAGTGGCCTCGACCTTTGCCGGGCCGGCGGAACGGGGCGATCTGCGCAAGATCGAGCGCACGCTATCGATCCAGATGAAGCGCTTCCGGGTCAGGTCGGTGGGGGATGTGAAGGCGGCTTAAAGGTTGCCGGAAGAAAAACGACCATGGCCGGGCGTGCGGCAAGCGCGCTTCGGCCATTTCCATTTGTTGGCGGACTCTTGGCTGGCGAGCGGACCGGGGCTGAGTGAAAATGGCCCTAACCGATGGGGACAATCAGGTATCCAATCAGTGACCGCTTGGAACGGGGCCGGTCAACCAGATGCTTCAAGGTGCAAGGCTTATGGTCTGCCGAGTAAGCTCAATGCATCCTGGAGACCCATGCCGGACGATCTTGCGGAGGTGGCACGATGACGTGGCGTGTACTTACAGCAGTTCTTTTCATGGTTCTGCCGGTCCTTCATGACACGGCGAACGCTCAGCAGCCGGCCGGTTGCTTGCTTCCCGAGCCTCCGCTGAGCATCCACCGGGCAAACATCTTCAGTCCGCAGCAGGAGCAGTGGCTGGGGGACGTGCAGGCCGACAGGGTGGAACCGCAGTATTTGCTGCTGCCCGCGGCCAAGAGCGAATACCTGACTAGGCTAGGCGAAAAGCTGCTCGCTCAGTTGCCGCCAACGCCGGTGCACTATTCCTTCCGCATCTTCGAGTCGGGCGAGGTGCTCTCGTTCTCCCTGGCTGGCGGCCATGTCTATGTCAGCCGCAAGCTCATACTGGATGCGCGCAACGAAGATGAGCTGGCCGGGGCGCTGGCGCACGAGATCGGCCGCGTCTACACCCACCACACGGCCACGGTGTACACGCTGGCGCTGGACAAACTCATGGGCGTGCAATCGCTCGGTGGCCAGGCCGATGTCTCGGACAAGTTCCAGAGAATGCTGAACATTCCCAGAGACATCCTTGAATACAAATGGAAACCGCGCCTCAGCATTGACGATCAGGAGAATGACGAACTGCTAGCCGATCGGGTGGGATTTTATGCGGTGGTGAAAGCTGATTACGCGCCCCAGGCCTTCGATTCGATCGTCGACCGCGCAAGCCTCAACGAGGGCTTTAGGGGCAACATCTTCACCGATGCTCTTGACCTGACCACGACAGTGAGTATGCGGGTGCACATGGCGCAGAAGATGATCGGGTCGCTTCCCGAGGGCTGCCGCAACGCCCAGCCCGAGGACCGCCCGGAGTTCAAGACTTTTCAGGATTTTCTGCTGCGCCAGACGGTCAACCCTCTGGTGGCTCCAACCACTGGGCTGAAGGCCATCAAGCTGGACCCGCCCATGAGCCCGGCGCTCGAGAATGTGCGCCTCAGTCCCGACGAGAAGTTCCTGCTGGCGCAGGATGAGATGCAGATTCACGTGCTGAGCCGCGCGCCGCTCAAGCTGCTCTTCTCCATCGACGCTCCCGGAGCCCAGATGGCGCAGTTCACGCCCGACTCGGCCGATGTCGTGTTCTACTACCACGGCCTCCGCTTCGAAGACTGGAGCGTTGCGACGGGGAAACTGGTGCGCGTTTACGACTTTGCCGACTATGCCGATTGCCTGCAGGCGAGTCTTTCGCCGGACGGAAAAACCTTTGCCTGCTTCAGCCGCAACTACGGCACCACCCGGTTGAGGCTCAACGGCAATGGAAGCTATGGCTGGTTGAAACTCAGCGACCTCCATACCGGCAAGATGTTGTACGAGAACACGGATTTCTTCCGCCCCAACTTCCAGGCCCAGGCCGGAAGCGTGGCCGTGCGCGCGATCAACGAGCCGCGCCAGGCGTCGGTGGCCTGGAGCCAGGACGGACGCTACTTTCTGGCCGCGTCGGGAACCGCGGCGGTAGGCTTCGACCTTCAGGCGGGAAAGACGGTGGGCCTTGGCGAGGACCTCTCGCACCTCTATGAGAGCAGAATGACCTTCGTCAATTCCGACAAGATAGCCTTCGAGTGCGACTGGGGGTTCAAGGAGGGCGGTCCGCGCGACACCTTCAAGATGTGTTACACCACTTTCCCCGAAGGCTATCCGCTCAACAGCTTTACCATGGGCCGCACGTGGATGACCCGCGTGACCCGCGGATCGCGGCTGCTCACCGGCCCGACAAACGACGCGGCGGCAACGCTCTTCGATCCGGCCAGCGGGTCGGCGGGCCCCTCGTTCAAGCTCGACCCGGCCGACCTGGCCGGCGACACTGTGGCTGCGGAAGCCGAGCACGGAGGAGTTTCCACCGGCCCGCTGGGCGGCAGCATGGAGACGCTCCCGCTGCCCGTCACGCCGCTGAATTCGCTGGAGGCCGGCAAATTCAGCGCAGATGGACGCTTCCTGGCCATCTCCGATCGCGCCCGCGGCGCCGTCTGGGACCTGAACACCGGCAAACAGGTTTCACTCACCGGTCCCTTTCGCAACGCTCAGTTCGACAGCCAGGACAAGCTGCAGGCCATGATCGCCGGCCACGAACTCAAACCGGCCAAAGACGCCGTCATTGATCGGCGAACCGGCAAGGTAGCGCCAACGCTCAGCATCGCTACGGAGAAGATTCAGTACGGCAGCGTGGTGGCCAGGTACAAGCCTCTTGAGGCGGATCAGGAGCTTCACTTCAATGTCGAGATCGCTGCCGAAGACGCGGCCAGCGGCAATCCGCTGTGGTCGAGACGCTTTCCCAATAACCCGCCCGCGCTCCTGGACACCGACGGCGATCAACTCCTGCTGTTGATGGACAGGCGCAGCCTGACGGGCGGCGACGAGTTGGACCACCACAAAAAGCTGGTGGTGCGCGCCAGCGATGAGTACAAGGAGCTTGAAGAGCGCGGCCTGGTGGCCGAAGTGATCTCGCGCCGCACCGGGGAGCCCGAGCGCTTACTGGTTGCTCCGGAAACGAGTTCAGGCGGACGCGACGAACGGACCGCGGATCTCTATGGGGATCTATTGGCGGTCCGTGGCAGCAGCCACAACACCGTGGTGTATCGCGTCAGCGACGGCGCGCGTCTGCTGGCCTTCTTCGGCCATGCCATTGCTGGCGACGCCGGGATGGGCATGATTGCCGCCGCCAACCGGCCCCAGGAAGTAACAGTTTACGAAGTGGCCACTGGGAAGCAAGTAGCGCGCGTAACCCTGGACCACTACCCCCTGGCGGCCCGCTTCATTCCGGAAAAGCGGCAACTGCTGGTGCTCTCGGCCACGCAGCACGTATATGTACTGGACCTGCCGGCCGCCGCGGCGGTGAAGTAGGTGTTCTTAGCTTGAGCGTGGGCCTTTCAGCTTCGATTCTTTGCGGCCAACTGCAGCAGCCTGCGGCCAACCAGGAATAACCAGATTGGATACAGGGGACCGGCGATTGCCATGAGGATGATGCCGGAGACCGGCAGGAAAAGCCCGCCAACGATGTGAGCCCCGTCGAGCGCATGCATCACGATCCCCAGCCAGGCCGTTGCCTTGCCGAATACGCCGCCGCGCAACATCACGACACAGATCAGCACCGCGCCGCACTGAAGGAGCACACCGCCCAGAATGGCGGCGGTTGAGTGCCAGATGTCGGCGGCCATAATCGCTTCACCGGTGGCCAGAAGTTGCGTCCTGGCGGCGTCGCTTGTGGCTGCAGCATACTTGTCGCTGAGTGGGATCATCGAGAGCGCTGTCGGCGTGGCGAGCACCAGCGTCAATCCGGCGAAGACCAGAACCGTGGAGAGCAGCGCCTGGGCACGGTTGGTTCGCCGCAACGCCGCGTACAGGCCCAGAAACAGGAGGTAGTAGAGCGGCAGGACGGCAATGGTCGGCAGGTCGAGGCGGAGCAATCCCACGGCCCGGTGGTGCTGCAACAGATCGAAAGCCTGGGCAGCAGAGGCGGGCTGGCCGCCCAGAACAACCATCTGTACCATCGTCGCCAGCGAGTAAATGATCAGAAGGAAGGCTGCGATGCCGCCGATGCGGCACAAGGAGCTGAGATCGCCGGGCGTTTCGGAGATTGGCTGGTTGGGATTCTGATCTGAATTCATGGTTTGTTAGCCCCTCAGGTGCGTGTGGAAGAAGGCCGTGATGCGGCGGCGCGCGTCCATCGTGGCCGGCTCATCGTAGCCGACGGCTTTGTAGCGCAGGACCTTCAGAAATGAGTAGCCCCGGTGCTTGTTCATGAAGGAGTGGCCGGCATCGAGGTACTCCTTTACGTCATGCGGGACAAGGGCGCGTTCCAAGGTGCGCTGCAGCTGATCGGCGACGCCCTGCTCCCACTTGGCTTGGCCGCCGTAGCTGCCGACGACGGGGCAGGCGGTCTTGAGGAAATCATCGACATCTTTAGGCAGCTTGCCGCCGTAGTTGACGCTGGCAGCGGAGAAGCCGTGGCCGGAGACGAGCAGGAGCGCGAATCCGCCGCCCATGCAGAAGCCGATGACGCCAACCTTGCCGTTGGAGCTGGGTTGGGCGAGGAGCCAGGAGCGCGCGGCTTCAATATCGTCGAAGGCGGGTCCGGTGCGGGCCATGAGGTCGCGGATGACGGAGCGGAGGCAGAGCAGCAGGCCGCCCTTGTAGTAGAGGTCAATGGCCAGGGCCTGAAAGCCGGCTTCGGCGAGCCAGCCGGCCTGCTTGCGATGGTCCCTGGTCATGCCGAGGACATCGTGAAGGACCACGACGCCGGGCACAGGACCGGGGCTGGACGGAACGGCAAGGTAAGCGGGCATCTGGCCGCGCGGGGTAGGAATGAGGACATCGGACACTTGCTTTCTCCCAGGTCTGGCAGCGGTTGTGCTGCCGACAGATGATTTTAAGCCACGAGAAACCTTGTCTGCCGTGACCATTTGATAAAATGGCGGCAGCGCTCCGGGAGGCTGTGAAAGACCATAAGGAACTGGAACTGTAAATATCCCAACTGTCCGCAGACAGAGCAAACGCTTTTATGGACTAGGCTGCGCGCTTTTCTCCGCTGGCGCGCCGTTTCCTCTCGTTGCGTAGAGATACCATGCAAGCCAAGCGGGTGTAGTCCACAGGTAGTAAAGGGATGTTATGGGGACGGGTATGAGCGCCTCGATAAGCGCAACGCCGGCGATCAATCCAAGCGGCAGTAGCGACCGCCGCGAGTTGGCTGCGCGATACATGCCAGCCAGAACGGCGGGAAGCAGCACGGATTCATCGAAAAACCAGCCGTACGGCCTGCACAGTGCTGAGACCAGAAGCAACAATAAACCGTGATTCATCCAATTCCAACGGTCTCGTCGCGTCCAAAAGTACCAGACCGCCCAGCAGCAAGCGAGAACGCCGGGAACAAACTCCAACCAGATGGCGCTCCGATCGATCTGAAATCTCAGAGTTTCACTTAAAGTCGGCACAAACTCATTGAGCAGGCCTTCAGTCTTCATCATTTGGGAGTACTCGGACCACGCGTGACTGTCGAAGGAGAATGTCAGCACGCAACCGGCGGTGAATGCCGCGGCGAATCCAGCGAGGATTGAGTATCTCTTCCGCACGAGCATCCACAGAAGCAAAGAAACGGCGAATGGCAGAAACAGGTGCAATTTCAGAGTGCATGACAAGAGTGCCGCGCCTGCCCAAAACGGATGCGACTCGTAGAAGTAAAGAAAGAGGACGAATGCAAGAAGGAAAAAGATGCTGATTTGTCCTGCTTGAAAACAGACGAGTGCAGGAGCAAAGAGGAATCCGGCCAGGGACAATAACGTGTTGGGGCGGCCGTTGAGGTCCCATATCAACCATAGAGACAGAGAGAGACCGGCAAATAGTGCAATCGTCCAAAGAATCAGCCCCGACCTGGCGCCGACGAATCCCAGGGGCAACGCCAGCAAAAGATCCACCGGCGGACTGTACCAAAATTGAGCGCGGCCTTTCGTGAAACCCGCGGCACGCTCGATCTGGAGAGTTGCAACTCTGTCGTACGGATTGGCGTGGTGAATCAGCAGCTGTTCCGTCGCCCAATATTCGATGAAATCCCTTGAGCCAGGGTTCGTAGGAGCAAGGCTTAAGGCAATGATGGCAGAGACGAGACAAAAGCCAGCGGCGACAATGCAAGCCGCGGCAAGGGCGCGCGGGGGAATTGCTTTCACTGGCCGGCTCCAGGTCTGCCGGCGGGCGCGCTTATGGCTTGCTGGAAATAGAAACGGCCGGGAAACGGCAGCCGCGGCGGATATCGCTGGAGAGGGGCCGGCTGGATGAACATTCCCTTCAATGTATACGAAGCGGAACAATGTTCCAATTCCTGCGGGGAAACAGTGGCAGGCGGAATGCCCTGGGAACTGCCTGGTCCGGAGAGATGCCTGCGGGCGATCTGCCTTCGGCCGCCTTTTCTGTCTGTCGTTGACTCAAGGCCGGGATTCCGGTATTCTGTAGACCTTGCGCGGTGTTGCGCCAGGGGTCTATATGCAGGGGTCCACACCGACAGGTCTTCGTCGGCGGGGCGTTCACCCGGGCCCGGCTGGCCGATGCCCCGGAGGGGTAGGCTGGAGCAGGCCACCGGCGGTTGGATATTAAATGTGTCCAGCCGAGCCAGAGCCTTTAGAGGGCAAGCCCCCGCAGTTCTCACCCGAACAGACTTGTTTGGACGTGGGTAGAAGAGGCCCAAGCGCGTTTTGGCATGGGCAAAGGCGCTTTGCGCTGTGGTTTTTGTTGAGAAGAGTGGGATGAATCGTTCCCACCCTAGGCGCAAAAACAAAAGCGAGCCGAGGATGGGGCACCCGGCATTTTGCGCTGGTTTTTTTGGGGCAGGGTTTTATAAGAGGGGTTTTAGAGGGCAGGAGAGAGATGGGCACCTTTGTTCCGAGCGGCAAGGATATTGACCGCAAGTGGTATGTGGTGGATGCCAGCGGGCAGACGCTGGGGCGTCTGGCGACCAAGGCGGCCAGTGTGCTGAGCGGCAAGCTGAATCCCCGCTATGTGCCGTACATCGATATGGGCGACCACGTGATCGTCATCAACGCGGAGAAGGTGCGCCTGACCGGCCTGAAGGCCGAAAAGAAGCTCTATCGCCGTTACACCGGTTTTCCCGGCGGGCTGCGCGAGGAATCGTTCACGCGCCTGCTGAAGCGCAAGCCGGAAAAGATTCTGGAAGAGGCCATCAAGGGCATGTTGCCCAAGAGCAAGCTGGGGCGCTCGATGGGTTCGAAGCTGAAGGTCTATCGCGGCGACAAGCATCCCCACCAGGCGCAGCAGCCGGTGGCGTTGTAAGAGCAGCTATTAGCTTTTAGCCTTTAGCTCTTAGCTCGTTGGTGCGGGAACGAAATGCTGAGGCAAGGCGAACGGGAATGCGAAGAGCGGGATAGAAACAGGGACGGCTAATAGCTAAGAGCTAATAGCTAACGGCTAGGAGAAGGAATGGCGGATCTGGTTCAGTACTACGGGACGGGGCGGCGGAAGGCGGCGATCGCCCGCGTCTTTCTGCGGCCCGGCACAGGCGAGTGGAAGGTCAACGGCAAGCCTTTTGAAACGTACTTTGTGACCGAGCAGCAGCGCGTGGCCGCCAAGCGCACGCTGGCGCTGACCGAACTGGCAGGCACCTTCGACGTGGTGACCACCGTGAAGAGCGGCGGCGTGACCGCGCAGGCAGATGCCGTGAAGATGGGCATTGCCCGCGCGCTGATCGAGTTCAACCCGGAACTGCGCAAGTTGTTGAAGACCGAGGGCCTGCTGACCCGCGACGCGCGCCAGAAGGAGCGTAAGAAGTACGGGCAGAAGGGCGCCCGCAAGCGGTTCCAGTTCTCGAAAAGATAGTTTTCAGTGGTCAGTTGTCAGTTTTCAGTAGTCAATTCCCGGCAGTTTTGAGGTCACTGACAACTGGAGACTGACAACTGACAACTCGTTTTACCAATCTCCCGCGCGAGCGGGATCAATCCAGGCCAAGGTAGGACTTGCCCGGATGCAATTCAATAAGGAGGCCCATTGGCCACGATCACAATGAAGGAGCTGCTCGAAGCGGGTGTTCACTTCGGGCATCAGACCAAGCGCTGGAACCCGAAGATGAAGGAGTACATCTTTGGAGAGCGCAACGGAATCTACATCATCGACCTGCAGAAGACGCTGAAGCTGTTCAAGGAAGCGTCGAAGTTCGTCACAGAGTTGTGCGCCGGAGGCAAGACGATTCTCTTCGTCGGCACCAAGCGCCAGGCGCAGGATGCCGTGGCCGAAGAGGCAACACGCGCCGGGATGCCGTACATCAACCAGCGTTGGCTGGGGGGCCTGCTGACCAACTGGGTGACGGTGCAGAAGTCGGTGAAGCGCCTTCAGGAACTGGATGAGATGGCCACGGATGGCCGCTATGAGCTGCTGACCAAGAAGGAAGTGATTCGGCTGGAGCGGGAGCGCAAGCATTTGCAGGCCAACCTGGCCGGCATCAAGACGATGAAGCGGCTGCCGGACGCGATCTTCGTCGTCGACTCGAACAACGAGACGATTGCCGTGAAGGAAGCCCGCAAGCTGGGCATTCCGGTGGTGGCGGTGGTGGACACGAACTGCGATCCGACGGTGGTCGATTACGTGATTCCGGGCAACGACGATGCCCTGCGCGCCATTCGCCTGTTCACCTCGAAGATCGCCGACTCGGCGGTCGAGGGCGTGAACCTGGTGGGCGACAAGGCATTCCAGGAAGAGTTGCCCGCTCCGGCGGCCGAAGACGCGCCATCCGCCGAGGCTGCGCCTGTGGAGGAAGTGGACCTGGAAGCGGCCCTGGGCGGCGGCATTCGCAAGGCGCCCGCCGCGGTGGCGGCGCTGCTGGACGAGGCGGAAGTGGCCGAGGGCGCTCTGTAATCTTTCCTGCGCGCCGATGCGCGCATCATGAGACAAGCGTGGCCGCGAGGGCAAAGCGCCACGCTTTTGTTTAGCTGTTAGCTATTAGCTGTACAAGATTGAACTGACCGCATGGGTCCACCGCGACGACTGGTCCAGATGCCTTTCGCTAATAGCTGAAAGCTAATAGCTAACGGCTTCCCAGAAATCCGTGGCAGGCGCAGTGCGTAGACCAAGAGAGAGAGACAAACACAGTGAGCGAAAAGATTGATGCCAAGCTGGTGAAAGAGCTTCGGGAGAAGTCCGGCGCGCCGATGGGCGACTGCCTGAAGGCATTGCAGGAGACGAAGGGAAACATCGAGGAAGCATTCGTGGTGCTGCGCAAGCGAGGCATGGCTTCGGCGCAGAAGAAGGCTTCCCGCACCACCAACGAGGGCGCGGTGGGGACGTACATTCACGCCGGCGGCAAAATCGGCGTGCTGATCGAGTTGAATTGCGAGAGCGACTTTGTGGCCCGCACCGAGGACTTCCAGGAGTTGCTGAAGGACATCGCGATGCACATCGCGGCCAGCGATCCCCGCTACGTGAAGCGCGAGGACGTGACTGCGGAGGACCTGGAGCGGGAGAAGGATATCTTTCGCGCGCAGGCCGCCGCCACCGGCAAGCCGGCCCCGGTGATCGAGAGAATCGTGGAGGGTAAGATGGCCAAGTTCTACGAGGAGGTCTGCCTGCTGGAGCAGCCCTTCATCAAGGATCAGGCTATGAGCATCAAGGAGCTTATCGCGCAGAAGGTGGGTAAACTGGGCGAGAACATCACCGTGCGGCGGTTCGCGCGCTTCAAGGTGGGCGCGCCGGAGTGGACCGTGGCGACTACCAAGCCCGTGGAAGCGTCTGGCGAGTAACTTTCAGCCAGATTCAGGAATTGGCAAAGAGGCCCAGGGCGCAAACCCTGGGCTTTTTTGCATTTGGGTAGAAGAGCACACGGTTGGAGCGGTTCCACAATTCAAGTGCCCTTTCCAGCATCGCGCCAGATGGCTCGCCGCGGCGAGGCACTGAAGAATAGAAGTTTTTAGGTACAGCAATTGTGGAACCGCTGTAGCCGCTGAGTCTCGCTCTTTCAGGGAGGCGTCAGCGCACTAAAACGAAAGCTTCAGCGAGAGCGACGTGGTAGGGCGTGCTCCTGTGGCGGCGGGGGCGGACGGGCTGGCGGAGAGGCTGCGCATCGAACCTGCCATGGGCCCAGAGCCCACCATGGAGGTCGCAGAGAAGTTGAACATCCCGTTGCCGAAGGCGGAGCTGTTGAAGGTGGCGCGAACGGAGCCCTGGCCCGCTGCGAGGTCTAGGCCATTGCTTCTTGTGCCGAAAGCGTCCTGGTAGGAGACGCGGAAGCTGTCCGCCGGGGACTTCATGTACATTCCCAGATTGCCCCGATTCAGTTGATTGAATTGGAGGCCTCCCGGCGCGGCGCCGTTCGTCCCTGGGCCCTGTCCGCCGGAAGCCAGGCCGCGGCCGAAGCCGGGGCTGTTTATCCCCTGAAAGAGGGACTTGAAGTCGACCGGTTGACCACCCCACGGACTAAGACCTGTCCGCGGGGACCCCGGTTGACCACCAGGGCTGGAAAAGCGGCCGGAGCGGGTTCCTCCGCCAAGCTGGATGGCGTCGAGCAGCGTGCCGTCCCAAAGTGAAAAGCCCTGGCTGGCGTCGCGCGGCGCGGTGCGGCCATGAACGGAGCCGGGGGAGCCGGGGTTCAAGCCTGGGCTGGAGGGGGATGAACCCGCAGTTGAAACCGCATCGACGGCGACGGGCGCGGGCGCAGGCGCTGGGACGGGAGCGAGTGCGGACGCAGGGATGGGCGCCGACGGGAGTTGGCTGTCGGAGGGCAAGGTCTGCTGCGCGCGCAAAACGCCCGCGCGGGCGCAGAGCGCCAGGATGAAGACGCACATCAGACCGGCAAAGGAGATACGTTTGCATGAATGGGAGGCGCAACTCATGGGCATCACGACCATCGAGGAGGGGAACGGGGGCGGTCCTCTCCTTTTTCACTATTATTAAACGCTCTTTGGGGCATCGGCGTCGAGATGAATCGGCCAGTTCTGTGATTGGCGGGCCGCAGCCGGTGTGCGATACTCGAAAAGGCATGTATAAGCGCATTGTTCTGAAGCTTTCGGGTGAGGCACTGGCAGGCGAACGCGGCTTCGGCCTGGATGCCGACAAGGTGGCGGGGATCACCGCCGAAATTGCCGAAATTCACGCGCTGGGCGTGGAAGTTGGCGTGGTGGTGGGCGGAGGCAACTTTTTCCGCGGTGTGGAGGAGCAGGCCAGGGAGATGGACCGGGTAAGCGCCGACAACATGGGCATGCTCTCGACGGTCATCAACGCCATTGCCATGCAGGACGCAATTGAAAAGCGCGGCGTGCAGTGCCGGGTGATGACCGCCGTGTTCATGAACCAGTTGGCCGAGCCGTACATTCGCCGCCGGGCCGTGCGGCATCTCGAAAAGGGGCGGGTGGTGATCTTCGCCGCGGGCATCGGCAATCCCTTCTTCTCTACCGACACGGCAGCCAGCCTGCGCGCCATGGAGATCAAAGCCGATGTCCTGCTGAAGGGCACCAAGGTGGAGGGCGTGTACAACGCCGACCCGGTGCTGGTGAAGGATGCCGTGAAGTACGACGAGATTACCTACATGGAGATCCTGCGCCTGGGGCTGAAGGTGATGGACCTGACCGCAGTGAGCCTGTGCAAGGACAACAACCTGCCGCTGATTATCTTCAACATGAACCAGCCGGGGAATATCCGCCGGGTGGTGCTGGGCGAAAAGGTCGGATCGCTGGTGACGGCGTGAAGAACAGCTATTAGCTTTTAGCTATTTGCTATTAGCTGATTGTCGGTCGTATGAGCTGCTTTGATTCATTTTGGATGTTGCTCCGAACAAGACAGGCTTGGAGCTAGAAGCTAAAAGCTAGAGGCTAGAAGCTACGAAATGGAAGTGCGCAAGCCAGCGCGGCTGGATGCTCTGACGGGCTTGCGCTGTCTCGCGGCCGCCGGCATCGTCCTCTTTCATTTTTCCAATCCAGAATCGTTTGGCTTCCTGGGGGCGGTGGTCAATGCCGGTTTCGTCTGGTTGGGACTGTTCTTCCTGCTCTCGGGGTTTGTGCTGGCCTATAACTACGCGGGCCGGGCCAGGACCGGCAAACTGGACCGGGCGCGCTTCTGGAAGGCCCGGTTTACGCGGCTTTATCCCATCTACCTGCTGAGCCTGTTACTGAGCTGGCGGATGGTGGCGCCGGAGTATGGGGCCCACACGCACGCCATGTTCTGGACCGGCATGGCGCTCACGCCGCTGCTGCTGCAGGGCTGGATTCCCTCGCTGGCCACCTTCCTGAACACCCCGGCCTGGGCCATGCCGGCCGAGAGCTTCTTTTACCTTCTTTTTCCCTGGCTGGCCAAGTGGAAACGGCCGGCGGGGATTTGGCGAACCCTGGTTCAATTGGCCGCGGTATGGGGTCTGGGTTTGATTCCCGGCCTGCTCTACATAGCGTTCAATCCGGACGGCATTCCGCATCCCGACCGGTGGAGTTGGGGCGAGTGGCTGCAGGCGCTCAAGTTTACGCCGCTGCCGCACCTGGCCAGCTTCGTCTTCGGCATTCTGCTGGCCGGCCTAGATGAGCTGGCGCCGCGGCCGGGCCGTCTGCGCGTGGCGCTGGGGTTGGTCGGCCTTGCAGGGACCTTCGCCATTCTGGAGTTGGGGCCGCTGGCGCCCTACCCGATTCTTCACGACGGCCTGCTGCTGCCGTTCTTCGGCTGCATCGTTCTGGGATTGGCCGGAGAGAATTGGCTGGCGACACTATTCGGTCTGCGCCCGTTGGTCCTGGTGGGCGAGGCCAGCTACTGCCTCTATCTGCTGCACTTCAACCTGTGGAACCTGATTCACGACACCCATGTGCTGGAGCGGCTGGGCCTGAGCCGGTTCGACCCTTGGATCAGCTATGCGGCGCTGATTGGCGTGGCACTGCTGGCGCGATACCTGGTCGAGAGGCCCGCGCAGCGGCTACTGCGCAAGTGGATGGGGGCGTAGCCTCGAGCGCGACAAAAAGCCCAGCCGGGAAGGCTGGGCTTGTGGCGCTGGAAGGCCGCTGTCCTTATGGGGTTACTGTTTGCAGCGCATGGTTGCCGTGGGGAACCGATACCAGAGCGGTGGGCTGGAACCCGGTGGGGTAAGGCGTGGCTTGCGTGGGAGCCAACGAGCCCGTATCCGCGCTCAGTTTAAAGCCGGAGATGGAGTTGCCCTGGTAGTTGGCGGTATAGACGAAGCGGCCCACCGCCGCGTCCACCAGAATGGCGACCGGCGTGGTGTCTGTGGAGTTGACGGCGCTGCCGATGACGTTGACCACGGTCGAGGGAGCGCCGGTGGCCAGAGTGATGTTGTAGGCCGAAATCGAGGAGTCCAGCGCGTTGGCAACATAAATATACAGGCCGCGCGGGTCCACAACCAGTGCCTGGGGCTCGTTGCCGGTCCTGAAGGGGCCATTGACCATGAAATCCAGGGTGCTGCCGTCCTGAATCGTGTAGCCGATCAGCTCGTTGGAGGCGTAGTCGGTGACATAGACAAAGCGGTCTGTGGGGTCGGCGATGATGGCGGTGGGCTTGACGCCGGCCATGTAAGGGCTGCCCGTGGCCGGGGTGAGCGCGCCGCCCGAGCCGACGGTAAAGCCGAAGACCCAGCCGGGATTTGCGGTACTGGTTGTCGTTCCGCCGGGATTGTAGGCCGACTGGTCATAGGCCGTGACGAAGATGGCGTTGCCGCTAACGGTGCTGTTGTTGGCCAGCACGGTGACCCCGGTTGGAACGAGAACATCGCTCGCGTAAGCGCTGGAAACGCCGGAGAGACTGAGGGTCTGCTGCAAAACCTGGGAGCCGATGGTGCCACTGGAGAGAGAATAGGCCGTGAGCGTGGCGGCGCCGGCGCAAGTCAGCGCGGTAGAACTAGTGGGGACGCAAGACACCACATACAGGTAGGTTCCGGGCGTGTTCACTGCCAGGGCGACGGGCATGCTGGTCGCGATAACCGTGTCCTTCTGAGTCAGGACGCCATTGGAGGCGATGGCGAAATGGACCACAGAGCTGTTTCCCTGGTTGGCGACGTAGAGATTCTGGTAGTCGGAGGTCACGGCCATAGCAACTGGATTGGATCCACCGGAGTTCACGGCCGGCGTTCCTGTGCGCAGCGCGCCGGTTTGCGAGTCCGCATCGTAGGTTTCGATCTGTCCGGGGCTGCCGGTTCCCGAACCCTTGGAACTGGCCACGAAGACATAATCAATGGTGGTGATCTCGCAGGAGGTCAAGAGGGTGGCCACTAGAAGGCCGATCGTAGAGACCAGAAAGAGCTGGCTCAATTTGCTGAACTTCATGCGCTTCCTTCGTCGTGGGCCATCAAGTTGAAGCCCAAAGAAAACTGGTTAGGTTGCCCCGTATGTATTATAAAAGCCCGGTACGGGGTGTTGCTACATGGTGTGGCCAGGGCCGCAACGGCAGTTACTTCTGCATGCCGCCCCCGGCGCCGTTATGCGGAATCGCGGCGACGGCAGTCGGCTGGGCGTTGGCCGTGTAGGGGGAGTTCTGCGAATTCACGAGCGTGCCGGCAGTAGGACTCAACTGAAAGCCGGAGACGGTGCCGACAACCCCGTTGCCAAGATAGTTGGCGGTGTAAAGGAAGTGGTTGGTCGAGGGATCGATGCCGATGGCCACCGGCTGCGTGCCTGTGGCGTAGGTGCCGAGACTGGTCAGCTCGCCGCTGCTCATGGAATAGGCCGTAACCGTCGAGTCCAGCGAGTTGGCTACGTAGACATAAGGGTACACGGGATCGACGACAATCGCGGAGGGTTGATTGCCGGTTGGAGTGTCGCTGATCTTAGTCAGTACCCCGGATGCGATCGAGTAACTGACCACAATGCCGTTGGTGGAATCCGTCACGTAAATGTAGGTGCTGGAGTAATCGCTGGCAATCGCGGAGGGATGAATGCCAAGTCCCATATCACCAACTCCCATATCATGCGGTACGCCGCCATTGAGGGGCGTGAGCGCGCCACCCGAGCCGATGGAGAAACCAAAGACATAGCCGACGTTGGGCGTTACAGAGGAGTCATACGCCGTCACGAAGAGGGCAGTGCCCGATTTCAGCACGTTGATCGCGGTCGGCACGATGATGTCGTTGGGCTTGCCGGGCAGGCTCAAAGGCCAGTAGTTCAGGCTTCCGTTGGCGAGCGGCGATCCCAGCACGTCGCTGGGAGGGGATGTGGAGGAGGCGGTAATGGGAAAGACGGCCACCGAGCCCGAGCAGGGGTCCGCGTTGGAGCAGATCGGCAGCGGCTGGTAGGTATCGACAACGAACAGGTTCGATCCGCTTACGGCTACGGCCAGGGGGAAGATTCCCGGCGTGTTCACGGTGTTCTGCGGATAGATCTTTCCGTCGTTGCCGATAATGAACTGGACGATGGAGTTGTCGTCCTGGTTGACCACATACAGGTTGGTGTTGTCGGAGGAGACGGCTTCGGCCACGGGGTCGCGTCCGCCGGAAGGAAAGGGCGAGGTAGGAATCTGGCGCATAAAGCCGGACTCCGAGTTGATCTCGAAGACGTTGATCTCGCCGTAGTTATTGGTTCCCGCGGCCTTGGAACTGGCCACGAAGACAAAGTCCACGGTGAGCGTGCCGCAGGCGGTCAGAAGCCCAGCCGCCAGGAGGCTGGCCGCGGAAACCAAAAGCAACTGGCTCGATTTGTTGAACTTCATGCGCATCTTTCGTCAGCGGGCCGGAATCCCGGCCCGAAAAAAACAGATTTTGGAATCGAACCCCAGGGCACCCAGGAAATAGCCGCGCCGGGCATTCGTCTACGTTTGAAGAAGAATCCGGTCAATCCGGATTCTGAGCGGAAACCCGGTGCGGGAGCCAGCCAACCGGCTGACGCCCGCACCCGTTACAACTGCACTCTGCGCCGCTCTAGTCGGTACGCCCGTCAACCAGGCACCATGTGGCCGGGCCTTGGAGCGCATAGGAGTTGGTCACGCGCAAATTGTTGAGCACACCCGAGTTCGGGTCAACCACCCGGCCGGAAACGGACGAATCATTGAAGTCGGCCGAGTAGATGAACTGGTCCGAAGGATCTTCCACCAGACACTGCGGACCGGCACCGGAGCCGAAGGGTTCATCGGGGATGAAGCTGAGCTGGTAAGCAGGGCTGGTGGTTATGAAATAGCCGGCCAGACCGCTCTGCGCGTTGGCCCCTTGGGTGTTGTTCCCCTGGTTGGCCACGTAGACGAACTTGCCCTTGGACTCCACCAGCAAATAAATCGGATTGGAGAGAGTGGGGTCATCGGGAATGATTCCGCCGGGCTCAGCCGCCAGTGCGCCGTTGGTGCCCACGGTGAAGGGCAGTATCTGGCTTGAGGAGGTCGTGACGACGCCGTTAAAGTTGACAGTGATGGGTTCGTTGTCAAGTACGTAGACGACTCCGGAGGCGTATACGATGGCCGTGCCCTGCGCGATGCCCAGCGGCTGGGAACTGTTCTGATTGATGGTCAACTGCCCGTTTATGGCGCTGTAGGAGTAAGGGAAGACCGAGGCGCCCCCGGTATACGGGTAGCTGGCGGCTGGAGTTCCGCTCAGCGTGAGAACGTTTCCCGCTGCCTGGGCGAAGTCGACGGGATTGGCCGGCACCGGGAAGTAGAGCAGGGCCGAGCCGTTTGCCGCGGTAACCGGGGCATTCACGATGAGCTGCAGGCGCCCCGTGTTCTGGTTGACCGAGAAAGCCGTAATGTCGCCGCAGGATGTGGCCGAGTTCCCCAGCGCCAACATGCAACTGTTGGGGTTGGCCGGCGTGGGCGTGACGCCAGAGTAAGCTGCGCTGTCGGGCGCATCGTGGTCAAGCACGTACAGGTGGCCTCCTGAGGAGTCGGCGACCACGCGGAAAGGGTTGATGCCCTGGGTGAAGAAGGTCTGCTGCGCAGTGAGGACGCCGTTGCCGCCGACTGTGAACAAAGTGATATTCGAGTTCTGGCAGGGGTCCGCTGTGGTGCAGTCGGCGCTGCCCGAAGCGGTTGCGCCGCGGTTGAGGACATACAGGAAGCGGCTATTCTGGAGCAGGACGGCGCGAACCGGGTTGGCGCCTCCGGAGGAGACGGGCGTTCCTCGGACTGCGGACATCTTGCCTGTATTGTGATCAATCTGGATGCCCGTGATAATGCCTTCGCCGGAGGACTGGGCCGTCACTGTACCCGTCACATACAAATAGGCGACCGTATAACTCTGATTGCAAGACGTAACGCTGAGGACGACGCCAGCAGAGAGGGCGCACATCAGAAGTGCCTTGCCGAATTTCGTAAACTTCATGCGATTCCTTCATCCTGGTCAGGCGTGTGCCGCCAAGTTTGCTAGTTCCACAGCAGAGCTGGGTTGGGACTGGTCCCTGCTGCATTGTAAAAGCCCAGGGTAGGTTGTGCCTAGTTTTGGCCGGAGACCGGGCAAAACAGCGCATTTTTCGAGGCCATCCCGTCTCCGGCGCGGCCAAATCCGGCGCCCGGCAACCCTGCCATCGAATTTCGGGCGCGGATGGGGTTTGGACGCCGGAATGGTGGGAAACGTCAACGAGCAGGCGGGGGAAAGATGCGCTGCGGACGGCGCGGATTCCACCCCATCGGCGAAGTGGGCACTGGGGCGCCCTCCAGGGCCGGGGTATGGCTGGGGAAGCCGGTTCGCCGGAGCGATGAGGGGTGCAGCCAAGCCTGCGTCCAGGGGTCTGAAGGCCCCGCTCCCTGCGCTGGAAAGTGGCCGGTTTGTCTTCTTTCCATTCAAGCTCCATGGCGGGGTTACCGCGGGGGGGCGTTCTTCACGTATTTGTCAAACCAGCGCAGCATCTCGTAAACAAGCTGCTCGTTCGACTCCATTGCGGCATACCAATGGGGCTCGTGGGGGAGCATCACCAGGCGAGCGGTGCCCCCGTTGCCTCGAATTGCTTCGTAGAGCTTGCTGGCTTGCAGCGGCGTGGTCCCGGGATTCGCGTCTTCAGCGCCATGCACGATGAGGAGCGGCGTCTTCAGTTTGTCGGCGAAGAAAAAGGGAGAGACTTTCAGATAGACGTCCTGCGCCTCCCAAACCGATCGCTGCTCATTCTGGAAACCGAAAGGCGTGAGGGTCTTGTTATAGGAGCCGCTGGTGGCAACGCCGGCGCGGAACAAGTCGGAATGGGCCACCAGATTCACGGTCATCAAAGCGCCATGGCTGTGTCCGGTGACTCCTATGCGAGCGGGGTCGGCAACGCCCAGCCGCACCGCCTCGTCTACCGCGGCCTTGGCGTCGGCGACCAACTGCTCCAGATACGTGTCGTAGGCTTTCTTGGGATCACCAATGATGGGGAACGAAGCGTCGTCGATGATCGCGTAGCCCGCCAGGAGCAGCAGCCTGTATTGGCGGAGCCGCGTGAAGGTTTCCTGCGAACCGGCAACCTGGCCGGCTTTGGAAGGGTCGGCATAGTCGAGAGGATATGCATAAAGAATGGTGGGGACGCGCGTTCCCTCTTGATAGCCGGGTGGCGTATAGAGCGTGAAGGACAGGTCAAGCCCGTCGGCGCGCTTGTAGGTGACCAGCCGCTTCTTGATCGCCCGCACCTCCGGCGTGGGATCGGTGATGTGGGTAATCGCGACGCTGGTTGAGGCAAAGGCCGCTTCTCCGGCGCGCGCATCGACGTGCTTTCCCAGCGTTCGCGCAAAGGCATTGGGCGGGTCGGTGGGCGATTGACGCCAGGTGAGAAACGTGCGTGTCTCCGGCCCGGTGAAGGAAAGAAAATGCTCGTAGGAGGTCTTGTCGCAGCGAAACAGGCGTTCGGATTTGAGCGTATTGAGATTGAGCCGATCGAGGAACGGCCGATCCCCGCCGGGCGAAGAGCCGGCTCCCGAAAGGTAGATCGAATCACCGTCCAGGCGAATCACCCAGGAGCCGTTGGCCAGTTGGCGCATCACTGGATTGCCGGGGTCCGCATACCTCTCGTCGGTGGAGAGATCCCAAAGCAGGCGGGGCTTTTGTTGCGGATTATCGACGTCGATGATGAAGGTCCGCCACCAGTGCCTGTTGTGATCCCACTGGGTCAACAGAGCGATGCCGGGCTGGTCGCTCCAGGAGAAGCCGGCATAACGCTGTTCGGTACGCGTGATCTCGCGAGCGGGCGAATCGAAGGGCGCCTTCTGAAGCATGATTTTGTCGCGCTCCGGAACATTCACATTCCAGTCGCCGCCGTCCAGTGCTTCCGCCCAGACCAGCGTCGCCGGCTCGGTGGCGCGCCAGGAAAAATTGCGCGGGCCTAACGGAACGCCCATGATGGGAACGCGATCCGCCAGTGGAAGCGAAGCGACGGTATGAACATGAATGCTTGTGCGGTCCGATGTGTCCCAGACCTCAACCACCTTCGGGAAGCGATCGTACGTGGTGACGTACGAGTAAGGCTTGTGGATCGCGGTGACCAGGATGTGCAGCCCATCCGGCGCGGGATCCAGCGATTCGTAATTCCCCGGCTTGCCGATTGGCGTGATCGCCGCAGTCGCCGCATCAACGAAGGCCAGTTGCGAGGAGGCATAGGAATCGAAGAGATCCTCGTCGTGCTTGCTGCCGAGCGTGTCGCGGTTTTCATAGGTGCTGCTCTGTCCTTTTTCGCCTCCCGTTTCCTGGATGCTCGGACCACTCGGCACGATCGGCTCGGGAGGCGGCGCGCCCATCCCCTCGGGCACCAGCTTGACCAAAAGCGTTTTCTGGTCGGGCATCCACCGCATCTCGCCGTTGAACATCGGGTTCAGGCGCGCTCCCGGCACGGGATGCGCCTCGCCGGTCTGGGCATCGCCGATCCAGATTTCGACCGCCTCAGGGGCAAGATTCACAAACGCGAAGCGCTTTCCGTCAGCCGTCCAGACTGGCCCGCCCGGACACGCGCCCTCGGGAAGCGCGACATGAATCCGCGCGCCATCGGCGATGCGCACCAGCTCGAAGTTCGTGGCGCAGGACGTGATGCCGTAACCCCCCGGGGTGTCGTGCTTGCTGTGGTTCCTGGGCTCCACGCGCACGCCCGCAAGGCGCAGAAAAGGCGTCGCCACCCTGGAAATCGGCGGGTAGTCCTGCCAGGAGACCAGGAGAATCGAGTCCTTTTCCGGGCTCACCACGGGCGTTGGCGGGGAGGGCGCGCGCATCACATCCAGAATGTATTTCGGCGGCTGGTCATATCCGGATGCAGCCTTGACGGGAGCCGCCGGCGCCGGGGCTGCGCTCAACGCGGGTGAACTTGACTGCGCCGCAAGGGGCGCGGAGGCCGCGCAAGCAAACAGCGCTCCGGCCAGAAGAGACTTCAAGGCGTTCTGGACTGACATAAGGTTCCTCCGCTTCAGTTCACCAGCAAAAACCAATGAACAAGACGCAATCCGTGGCTTTGAGTAACCGCTCAAATCATGAAGGCGAGGTTTTTAATCATGACCGCCGGGAGAGATTGATTCATCCGGAATTCCATCCTGGATTCAAGTTTACGGTCCAGTATACCCGCGACTGCCTCCGCCGAGCCGGTTTCGGCTGCGTTGAGATGCGGCCTGGGCAGCATGAACGAAAAGCCCGTGGCTAAAGCCACTTTGATTGCAAACCTGCGTTCAGGAGCCTGAAGGCCCCTGCTCCCTCCCATTGCGGGCTTGGGTTCAAGAGCCGGAAACCCCCTGCCCCCTCCGCCAGAAAGTGGCCGGATTGTCTTCTTTACATTCGGGCCTAACCCCTGCCACACTGAAACGTGGACACCCAGACAATCGTTATCCTCGATTTTGGTTCGCAGTATACGCAGCTGATTGCGCGGCGGATACGCGAACAGAACGTTTTCTCCGTCGTGCTGCCCTGCACGGCGCCCCTCGCCGAAATCAAGGCGCTCAACCCCCTGGGAATCATCCTCTCCGGCGGGCCGTCGTCGGTTTATGACACGGATGCGCCGGCAGCCGACCCAAAACTGCTTGAGCTGGGCGTGCCGGTGCTCGGTGTCTGCTACGGTCTTCATTTCATCGTGCATCACCTGGGCGGAAAGGTGCGGCCGGGCGATAAGCGCGAGTACGGTCATGCCGAGGTGACGATCGAGGACGGCGCGACGGCGCTGTTTAACGGCCTGCCGCCCACGCTCCAAGTCTGGATGAGCCACGGCGACGAGGCGCTGGAGCTGCCGGCGGGGTTCAGGCGTACCGCGGTCAGCTCGAACGCGCTGGCTGGCATTGCCAACGAGGAGCGGCGCATCTGGGCGGTGCAGTTCCACCCCGAAGTGCATCACACGCCGGCGGGGCCGCAGCTCATCAAGAACTTTCTCTTCAAAATCTGCGGGGCGCGCGGTGACTGGACCCCGGCGCACTTCATCGAGACAACGGTGGCGGCGATCCGCGAGAAGGTGGGCAAGGACCACGTGATCTGCGGGCTCTCGGGCGGGGTGGACTCGTCGGTGGCGGCGGTGCTGGTGCATCGGGCCATCGGCGATCAACTCACCTGCATCTTCGTGAATAACGGCGTCCTGCGCAAGAACGAGTTCGTGAACGTGCAGAAGAACCTGCGCGACAAGCTGGGACTGAAGATCGTCGCCGTGGACGCCAGCGAGCGCTTCCTCAGGAAACTGGCCGGGGTCATCGATCCGGAAACGAAAAGAAAACGAATTGGAGCGGAGTTCATTGCGGTCTTCGACGACGAGGCCACGCGCATAGCGAAGGAGACCGGCGGAGTGGATTGGCTGGTGCAGGGCACGCTCTACCCCGACGTGATCGAGTCGTCCAGCGTGAAGGGCCCCAGCCAGACCATCAAGAGCCACCACAACGTGGGCGGGTTGCCGTTGGGGATGAGGCTGAAGCTGATCGAGCCGTTGCGGGACCTGTTTAAGGATGAAGTCCGGCGCATTGGCCGCGACCTGGACATGCCGGAGGAGATTCTAGGTCGGCAGCCGTTTCCGGGGCCGGGGCTGGCGGTGCGCATCCTGGGCGAGGTGACGCGGGAGCGGGTGGCGCTGCTGCAGGAGGCGGACGAAATCGTGGTGGCGGAGATCAAGGCTGCCGGGCTTTACTCAAAGATTTGGCAGAGCTTTGCCGTGCTGCTGCCGGTGATGACGGTGGGCGTGATGGGCGACCAGCGGACATACGCTTATACGGCGGCGGTACGGGCCGTGCATTCTGAAGACGGCATGACCGCCGACTGGACGCCGTTGCCCTACGAGGTGCTGAAGCGCATCTCCAGCCGGATCGTGAACGAGGTGCGCGGGATCAACCGCGTGGTCTACGACATCACCTCCAAGCCCCCCGGCACCATCGAGTGGGAATAGCGCCTGCGGCGCGGGCTTTCCGCACTGGCCAGGACCAATGCGGAAAGCCAATATTGAGACCGATGGTGAACCGCTCTAGCGAGCCGCGGCGGCGGGTTGATAATCCTTGTACTCGGAAGTAAACAGCGTCCGGCGCGTGGAGTAGCCACCCACGCCAGAGGTGCCGTTGGGGACCACCTCGGTGTTGACGATCGTCCTCACCGGCGCCACCAGCACCCTGGCGCCGACCTTCACCGGACCGTAGTCGATACGCGTGTCCACCTGGTGAACAACCTCGGATGGATTCAGTTCCGCCTCTGTGATCATCCGCACCACGAAGCCGGTGTCCGGATCGATGAAGAACTCGCCGTGGTAAGGCGCGATGGCTTTGTAATCGCGCCACTCGGTGTTAGTTTGAAAGTTGCCCGTTACGCCGCCCGACCCGCCCCCCGCTGCTTCATCCCCGGCGATCATGGTCGCATCCAGGGGAGTGTAGAACCTCGCAATTCCGGTCTGGTTGATATTCGGGAAGCAGCAAATGTCGACTGTGAGCCGGGAGTTCTGTTTTGGCACCTTGAAGGAATAGACGGCGGCCTGCTTGCCATTGACCAGTTCCCAGCGCAGCCATTGGATGTTCCCGGCGGCCTGCGCCTCCTGGAGGATGACGCCCAGGCTGGGGTCGGGTTCCCGAAGCGCGATCATCCGGTTTGCCCCCCAGGGAGTCTTGTCCGTTTTCGATGGCAGTTTCTCCGCCCCGTGTTCGCTCACGATCGGCGTGACAGCAGAACTGATGTAGTGGACAAACGAGGCCGGATTCGAGAACCCCGGGGGAGCATCCACGTACTCCTTTGCACATCCAACTACGCCCGAGCAGGAGGCAACAGCCTCCATGTTGTCCTGGAAGCGCAAAGTGGCTTTGGTTGCCGTCAGGGACGGAAGGTGCTCGTAAGTGCTTGTGACGTAGGTCTCAGCCCTGGCGAGGATGGCCTGCCGGGCAGCCGCATCCGGGGCGGGCGTGGCCGGCAGGTCCGAGGCCGGGGGGATGAGATCGGCGCTGCGAGCTTCCAGGACGTAGATCTGCTCGGTCGACAGCGGGCCGGGAACGTACTTGACCATGCTGTTCATGGCCCTGCGGGTCAGTTCTTCCGTCAGCTCAATCTGCTTGAGTTGGGCGGCCACATCTGCGTCGGTCTTATTTTGCTGCTGTAGCGAACGCAGCAAGTCCTCCAGTTCACCCACGGTGATTTTCTTGGCGGCCCACGCGGGCGAAGCCAGCATCAGAACTGCGAGTATCCATACCAGGCGTTTCATCTTCCAATCCCTCCAGAAAGAGTAGGATCTGCCGAGGCGGCAGAGTGATCAAACTTAACTTCAGCAACAAAACTGCGGACTGCTGCGGTGCGGCTCCGGCCAGGCGATCGTTTGCGCAACTGGCGACCCGATGTGCGGCGCAGCCTGCTCCCACTGCACCACCGTGACGCGCTGAGCGGCATCGGCTGGAAGAGCCAGGACTGCCACGAAGCCGGCATGATCCAACTCCGCGCCGAACCGCTATTCATCCACGATACGTCCGCAGAACAGCCAGACCACAAGGCTACACCGGTTACCTGTATGTTTCACCGGGGTTAAATTCCAGGTTAGTTAACCTTAAAAAAGTCCTTGCTGTGAGATCCGGGGCTAAACAGGCAGCGGGCTACTTCTGTGCGGCGCCTGCCAAGCGATAGTTTGCGTAGCTGGCGACCTCTTCGCCAGTCTTCTTGCCTTGCGGCAAGGAAACCAGCAGAGGCGTTTCATTCGCTTATTCCTTTCAAGGAAAATCGGCGCGCCAGTTGGACGGAGAAAACGCCTTGCCGGCTATGAGTATTTCAGAACAGTTCCCAGGCGCGGCGGCCGAAGGGGCAACCGCCGCACCGGTTGTGAATCTTCCGCTTCCTAGTGTGCGGCCAGTTGGTAGTTCTTGTACTCGGCGGTAAACAGGGTGTGGCGGGTGATGTACTTGCCCGCGCCGGTGTCGGCGTTGGGAACAATCTCAGTGTTGACGATGGTCTTGATGGGGAGTTCCAAAGCCTTGCCGCCGACCGTCGCCGGGGCGTAGTCGATGCGCTGCTCTTCCTGGTGGACGAAGTCCGTGGGCTTGAATTCGGCTATCGTGATCAGCCGGACGACGATCCCGGTATTCGGATCGACGAAGATTTCGCCGTGGTAAGGCACAGTGGCCTTGTAGGGGTTGAAAGTGGTGTTGGTTTGCATGTTGCCCCTGGCTGTGTAGTCTCCCGATGCGGCTGGAGCTGAGTAACTCATCAAACCGGTCTGCTCCCAACTCGGGAAGCAGCAATAGTTGACCGCGTAGTGGGTCTTCTTCTTGTCCACGGTGAAGGAATAGACCGCGGCTTCCCTTCCGTTGACCAGCTCCCAGCGCAGCCAGTTGATGGTGCCGGCGGCCTGGGCTTCCTGCAGGACCGTACTGAGAACGGGACCCTGTCCAAGCAAAACGATCTGGCCATTCTGGCCCCAGGGCGTCTTATCCTTTCCCGTG
>JBKQRH010000119.1:0-4249 GCA_052326045.1 Occallatibacter sp.
TCCGCGGCTAACCTGGCCAGTTGACCTTGCGCGATGGCGTCATCCTCCTCCGCTTCGCTCTCCGGAATCATGCTGGGCGAGGCGGGCAGTTGCGGCGCCTGCGGCGCGAGGCCGGCAAACAGCGTCAATTGCTCACCGGAGAGGAAGCGCAGACTGAGCCAGCGGAAGATGTAGTCCATGAGGCTCTTGGCGTAGCCGATCTGCTCATTGCCGGTCCAGCCGGAGGGTTCAAAACGGGTGTGGGCGAACTTCTCGCACAGCACCTTGAGCGGCACCCCGTGCTGCAGGGCGATGGAGATCGCGGTGGCAAAGGAATCCATGAGGCCGGAGACGGTGGAGCCCTCCTTGGCCATCTTGATGAAGATTTCGCCTGGCTGGCCGGTGGGATAGAGGCCCACGGTGATGTAGCCCTCATGGCCGGCGATGGAGAACTTGTGGGTGATGGAGGCGCGCTCCTCGGGCAGCCGGTGGCGGACGGCGCGAGGCGGCGCATTGGGGTCTTGCGCGGCGGACTTGGCGGCCTCGTGAGCGGAGTCGAGGGCGGGCGAAGGCTGGAGCACCGGCACGGCGGCAGCTTTTGCGATCTCCTCCAAGGCATTCTGGAAGGCCGCGGCCGCGGCGATCACCTGCCCGGCGCTAACCTCCAGCTTTTCGCCGGGCTTGGCTTCCAGGGCCTTCAGGTCAGTCTCGGCGGGCGGCTGGGCGGCGGCCAGTTGAGCCAGTACGCGGCTGCCCGCGGCGTCCAGAGCCGAGGGCTCCTTTTTGGCGTCCATGCTCGTATTCAGGGGCTGAGTGCCCTTGGAGCCGTCGCGGTAGATGGCCACGGCCTTGATGCCCAGCCGCCAACTCTCGGCGTAGGCCTCGGCTACGTCTTCCACAGTGGCTTCCTGGGGCAGGTTCACGGTCTTGGAGATGGCGCCGGAGAGGAACGGCTGCGCCGCAGCCATCATCTTGATGTGTCCCATGTAATGGATGGAGCGGGTGCCCTTGGCGGGCTTGAAGCTGCAATCGAAGACCGCCAGGTGCTCCGGCTTGACGCCCGGCGCGCCCTCGATGGTGCCGGTGGCGTCAATGTAGCTGACGATGGCGTTGACCTGGTCGTCGGAGTAGCCGAGCTTGAAGAGCGCGGCAGGCACGGTGTTGTTGACGATCTTGATCATGCCGCCGCCCACCAGCTTCTTGTACTTGACCAGGGCCAGGTCAGGCTCTATGCCGGTGGTGTCGCAGTCCATCATGAAGCCGATTGTGCCGGTGGGGGCCAGGACGGTGGTTTGCGAGTTGCGGTAGCCGTGGCGCTCGCCATAGAGCAAGGCCATGTCCCAGCACTCGCGGCTGGCGTCGATGAGGGCATCCAACTGCGGCACGCTGAAGGGCTCGCCGCTCAAACGCGATTTGCCGATCTCGTTGACCTCGGCGCGGTGCATCCGGATCACATCGAGGAACGGCTCGCGGTTGACGTAAAAACCTGGGCATGCGCCGCCTTGGCGATCGATGGAGGCGGTGAGCGGGGTGGCCGAGGCCACCGGCCGGCAATTGGCCGCCACAATGGCCGATTGCAGATAGGCCTGGCCGCACATGATGGCCGTAAAGCTGGCGGCCAGGTCGCGGCCGGCAGCCGAATCGTAAGGCAGGCCGAAGGCCATCAACAGCGCGCCCAGGTTGGCGTAACCGAGGCCCAGCGGCCGGTAATCGTGGGAGTTCCGGGCGATGGATTCGGTCGGGTAGCCGGAGTTGTCCACCAGGATCTCCATGGCCGTGATGATCACCGAAATGGAGTGCCGGTAGGCGGGAATGTCGAAGCTGCCCGCCGGAGTCACGTACTTCATCAGGTTGAGGCTGGCCAGGTTGCAGGCCGAGTTGTCAAGAAACATGTACTCCGAGCAGGGATTCGAGGCGTTGATGCGCGCCGTGTTCTTGCACGTGTGCCAGCGGTTGATGGTGGTGTCGAACTGCATTCCGGGGTCGCCGCACTGCCAGGTGGCCAGGGCGATCTTGCGCATGATCTCCCGCGCCTTGTAGGCCGCCACCGGCTCATGGCCCTTCACCGTATAAGTGGTAAACTCGCCGTCGCTCTCATAGGCGCGCATGAACTCGTCGCTGACGCGCACGGAGTTGTTGGCGTTCTGGAAGAAGATGGACGAGTAGGCCTCCGAATCCGGGCCCGAGCCGTCGTAGCCGGCTTTGATCAGCGTGAAGGCCTTGGCCTCTTCCTTGGCCTTGCAATCGATGAAATCCAGGATGTCGGGGTGATCCACGTTCAAAATCGCCATCTTGGCCGCGCGGCGGGTCTTGCCGCCGGACTTGATGACCCCGGCAAAGGCGTCGAAGCCGCGCATGAAGCTGAGCGGACCGCTTGCGGTGCCTCCTCCGGTCACACTCTCCCTGCTGGATCGCAAGGAACTGAAATTGGTGCCCGTGCCTGAACCGTACTTGAACAGCAAGGCCTCAGTCCTGGCCAGGTCCATGATGCCTTCCATGGAATCCTGGACGGAGTTGATGAAGCAGGCCGAGCACTGCGGATTGTGGTAGCCGGTGGCCGCGTAGCGCACCCCGCCCGTCATCGGATCCCAGTGCCAGTTCTGTCCTTCCGCATCCGGCTCCAGGCGGTCGCAGCCCACGTTGAACCAGACCGGCGAGTTGAAGGCGGCCTTCTGGGTCAGCAACATGTTCGCCAGCTCGTCGTGGAAGATATCCGCATCCTCGGGGGTGGCAAAGTAGCCGCCCGCCAGGCCCCAGTCGCGGATGGTTTCCACCACCCGCCCCACCAGTTGCCGCACCCCAGTCTCCCGCTCCGGCGTGTCCAACTGCCCGTGCAGGTACTTGGAGGCCACAATATTGGTGGCCGTCATCGACCAGTCCACCGGCACTTCCACGTCCTTCTGCTCAAAGATCGTGTTGCCCTTGGCATCGGTGATGGACGCGGTGCGCCGTTCCCACTGGAGCTGGTCGTAAGGGGAGACGCCTTCAGTGGAAAAGCGGCGCGTAAAGATCAGCCCCCCCTGGGTGTAGGGAGTCTGGAGGGCGGTGGTGGAAGTCTGAAGCTGGGCCTCGTTCATGAAATCTCCTTCATCGGCAAGAAACGGCTAATGCTCTGGCACGACCAGGCGCGACTCAGCCTGGGAGGGGGCAATGCAAATCTCTGACAAAGAACGGGAATCGGGGGACTTGGAAAGACCGCGAGTTCTCTTCTCTCAGCGACTCCCCGGCGGCTCTCGGCGCCGGGTTTGGTTACAATCTGTTTACAGCCGCAGATGAAAAAGTACCGCTCTCTGTGGTGCCTGTCAACAAAAAACCACAATATCTTGTGTTTTCTAACAATTCCCCGCATCTGGTTTCTAAACACGGGCAATTGCCTGTGGAAAGCTCAAAAGCCCCAAGCGCGGCGCGGAGTTGGCGCCCAATTTTGCCCCAGATTCAGTGCAGCCTGACTCTTGCCGGTCCCTACAATCAGCCTAGTCCTCGCCGGGGCCGGGTACAAGGCGCAGAAACGGTGCAGATTCGGGGTGTGGCTGTGGGGATTGTGGAGATTGGGACCTCGTCTTCGGCAACCTGGTTGGCGAGAGAACTGCCGATGGCTGATAGGCTGGGTTTGTGACCGCACCCACCCCATCAACCCTCGACTGGAAGCCCGTCTCGCGGCCCGGCCCCATCACCCTCCGCGGCCTCTACGTCACCCTGGAGCCGCTCAACGCCGAACGCCACACGGCGGCCCTATGGCGGGCCGTCGAGGGTCACGATGAGCTTTGGACCTGGCTGTTCGACGGCCCTTTCGCCACCGAGGCCGATCTGCGCCGGGCCATCGAGGAGAAGCAGGCCGCAACCGGCGCTGTCTTTCTGGCTATTGTGCCGGAAGCGACTGGGTTGCCGGGGTCCCCGCGGCCAGGTCTTCGTCCGTGGGGTGGAGGAGCAGCCGGTTGGGCCAGCTACATGCGCATGGAGCCGGCCCACGGGGTCATCGAGGTGGGCAACATCCTGCTGGCGCCGTCGTTGCAGCGCACCACCGCCGCCACCGAGGCCATGTTCCTTATGGCCGGCCACGTCTTCGACCACCTCGGCTATCGCCGCTACGAGTGGAAATGCGCCGCGGAGAACCAACCCAGCCGCCGCGCCGCCCTGCGCCTGGGCTTCACCTTCGAGGGCATCTTCCGCCAGCACATGGTCGTCAAAGGCAGGAGCCGCGACACCGCCTGGTTCTCGATGCTGGACCACGAGTGGCCGGCCCGCAAGCGAGCCTTTGAAGCCTGGCTCG
>JBKQRH010000120.1:0-10113 GCA_052326045.1 Occallatibacter sp.
GTCGACCACACCAATCAGTCGCTGTAAATCGGGAAAATCCTCTTGTTTTGGTTTCGCACCGGCCTCCTCCGGCCAGTACTCGCGGATAGCCTCGCGCATTGTCATCCGCGTCCACTTACCCAGATCAATCTCAACGCCGTTGAAGTTCGTGATCGTCGTCCCGTTCACCTCCCGCGCCACAAATCCGATCATCTCTTCGGTCAACTGCATCAGGTCGTAATAATTCGCGTAGGCCTTGTAGAACTCCAGCATGGTGAACTCGGGGTTGTGCTGCGTGCTCACGCCCTCGTTGCGGAAGTTGCGGTTGATCTCGTAGACGCGGTCGAAACCGCCCACCACCAGCCGCTTCAGATAGAGCTCCGGCGCGATGCGCAAAAACAGATCCAGATCGAGGGCATTGTGGTGCGTGGTGAAGGGCCGCGCCGCCGCGCCGCCGGCGATCTGCTGCATCATCGGCGTCTCCACTTCCAGGTAGCCGCGCTCGTCGAAGAACTGGCGCAGGGCCTTGAGGACTTTGGCGCGTTTGACGAAGACTTCGCGGCTGTCCAGGTTGGCGAACAGGTCCACATAGCGCTGGCGGTAGCGCAACTCCACGTCGGCCAGCCCGTGATACTTCTCCGGCAGCGCCAGCATGGCCTTGGCCAGGAAGGTCAGCCGCTCGACGTGGATGGTAAGTTCGCCGGTGCGGGTGCGGAACAGATAGCCCGTGGCGCCGATGTGGTCGCCCAGGTCGAGCAGCTTGTAGAGCGCGAAGCCCTGCTCGCCAACGGCGTCCAGGCGGACGTAGATCTGCAGTCGCTCGCCGTTTTGCTGGAGGGTGGCGAAGCCGGCCTTGCCCTGGCCCCGGATGGCCATGATGCGCCCCGCCACGGCCACCGTCGCGCGGCTGGCTTCAAGAGCCTCGGCGGTCGCCTCGCCCCACTTGGCGCGCACCTCGGGGACGGTGTGCGAGGCAGGGAACTGGTTGGGATAGGCGGCCTGGCCCAGCTTCTCGATCTCTTCGAGTTTTGCCTTGCGCAGATCGAAGAGACTGCGCTCAAACTCCGAATCGAACACGGTGATTCCTTCCATCCAAAGGGCATAGGCCCAAAAGGGAAGTATACCCGCTCGATCGGTTCTCCAGTTCAGCTGCCGCGGCGGGCGCTGTGCAAGCTGGCTCGCCGCGGCGAGCAACCCGGCGTTTGTGGTTCAGCGGAATAGCAATTGGAGAACCGATCAGCTGTTGGCGCTGTATTCTGTGGAGGAGCTTACATGCCCTTCAACCGCCCCATCCCGGAGTCAAAGTTGCCCAAGAAGGCTTCTCGCGGGCTTAATGCGTACGTGGAGGCTGAAAAGCTCGTCCACATCGCCTTTGTACTGCCCTCAGCGGTAGTGATCGGCTGGGTCCTTGGCTGGTGGGCGAATAGCCGCCTGCACCAGTCCTGGATTGAGATCACCGGGGTCATCATTGGATGCATCTCTGGGCTCATCTATATGGTCCGGATGGCGTTGGCGGCGGAAAGAAATTCCCGTCCTGATAGCAATATCCAAAACGGGACCGGCAAGGGAAACAGCGGCAATCCGGCATGACGGAAGAGATTCAACCTATCCTGGACATCGGCCCTGAGGAGCTGCAAGGCTTCTTCCGGCGGGCCATGCGCAACACGCTGATTCTGGGTCTCTTATCTTCCCTGGCGGTGCTGATCGGCGCAGGCTGGCGGAACGCCGCCATGCTGCTGACCGGCACTCTGATCTCGGCGGCCAGCGTCCTGGAGTGGCAGCGCCTCGTCCGGGTGATCAACGCCAAACTCGACCGCCAAAAGACGCCCAGGAGCGCCCCCGCCGTGGTCCTCTTCTTTGTGCTCAGGCTCACCGTTTATGCAGTGGTGATCTATGGTAGCCTGAGATGTTTCCAGGGTTCTGTAGTGGCGCTGCTTTGCGGACTGGGTTTGGCGGCATTGGCCGTGACCTGGGAAGCCATCCGGTTGCTCGGCGACTGACGAGCCCAGCGGCGAAAGTGTACATCCGCCCCGGAGGCAGAAAGACTCAAGTTTTCATGCCGGAATCTTTTGCGCTGGTCCGTTTGCTGAACGCCCTCTTCATGGGCGTCGAGGTCAAGGCCTTTCAATCGATAGGCCTTATCCCTGCCGAGGCTGCCCAACAGGCCGTCAAGGTCAATCAGGCTCTGGGGTTGGAACTGCTGGTGGCCGGCGGCCTCATCGCCTTTTTTGTTCTGGTGCGGCTGACCCTGTCAGTGGAGAAGCCCAACCCGGCGCAGCAGATCGCCGAGATGGTCCACGAGGGCATCGGCGGTTTGGCGGACCAGATCATCGGTCATGGGTATGTGCGTTTCCAGGCCTTCGTGACCTGTATTTTTCTGTTCGTCCTGATCAACAATCTGCTGGGGCTGATTCCCGGCTTCGCCGCGCCCACCACTTCGCCGTTTGTGCCGCTGGGCTTGGCGTTGCCCACCTTCCTTTATTACAACTACCAGGGTTTCCGGGAGCAGGGGCCGATCGGCTATCTGAAACAAATTGCCGGCCCGATCTGGTGGATGGCTTGGCTGATACTCCCCATTGAAATGGTCTCGCATTTCGCGCGCATCCTGTCGCTCACCATCCGTCTTTACGCCAACATGTGTGCCAGCGACATGGTGACGCTGGGTTTCTTCTCGCTGGTTCCGGTGGGTGTTCCGGTTATCTTCCTGGGTCTGCACGTCTTCGTCTCTATCATTCAGGCCTTCGTTTTCACGCTTCTGTCGATGATCTATCTTTCCCTGGCGGTCTCGCACGAGCACTAGGGCTTTTGTTCCACGACCCTCGTCCACACGAGGAAAATTTCGCCGGAGAGAGCTTCCGCTCCGGGCAAACGAACGGCCGCAAGCGTGAGGGGGTCAGCACGGTGAACCTCAACCACCCACTGGCGGCCAATTTCAGGGAAGCAGGAGAACTATGCGGATACTTCAATATGTGTTCATGGCCCTGGCGGTTCTTTGCTTCGCCGTTCCGGCCTTCGCGGATGGCGGTTCGGCCGCCATCAGTCTGGTGCCGATCGGCGCCGGCGTCGGCATGGCGTTGGCCGCGGGTCTCTGCGGCCTGGGTCAGGGCAGGGCGACCGCCTCGGCTTGTGAAGCGCTGGCCCGTAACCCCGGCGCCCGTGGCGGCCTCATGATCTTCCTGGTGCTCGGCCTGGCCCTTATCGAGTCCCTTACCCTGTTCACCCTGGTCATCATCTTACTCAAGGTGAAGTAAGGGGAATCTCCCAACAGCAAAAGCGGCCTCACCCGTCTGGATGGGGCCGCTTTGCATTGGAAACTTGATTTCTAGCGACCGTCCTGTGACCCACTTCCCGGCGCGGCGCGCAGCATCTGAATGGCCTGCCGGTAGTCCAACCCGGCGCTGACGGGCGCATACTGGGTCATCTCTTGCGTGGTGTCGAAGCTCTTGGTCTTGAACAGGATACGGAGGCTTATCTTCATCTGGAAGCGCGCGATCCGCCACTGGCGCCCGCCCACATCGGCCTGTTCGATAACTATCCATCCCCCCTTGTCCAGCTTGCCCAGAATGCCCCAACCGTAGTCCGTGTCCTGTTGCAAATGGCCCTCCAGCCGCGTCACACGCTCCTCGGCGGCGTCGATCCACAGTTCGCCGCTCATGGCGGTCAACGCCTGCGTCTCCAGGTCGGGCGGGCTGAAACCGGGGTTGGGCCGAAAGCGGAACTTCTCCACCCTTCCCGAGGCGCCTTGGCCGGCGCCTGCGTATTCGTAAGTGAATGCCTGGGGCAACATGCGCAACAGCTTCAGGACGATCCCGGTGTCCTCTTCCTCGCTCTGTTTGCGATGCCGCTGCCGGCCGGGATCGCCGAGCAGCGCATCGAGGCGCGCCTGTTCCATTTGCTCGTCCGCCTGGCTGAGAGGTTGGTCGTAGATCGACACCAGACGGGCCACGTCGCCGTCACGGGTTTCAACGATCTCCTTGGTCGTCGTCAGCCGCGGACTGGACTTGCGCAACCTGTAGCGCATGGGGTGGGTTGGGTCCTGGGCGGTGCGCAATTCGCAGGCCAGCGCCCGCTCTACCAGCGCCTGCGCCTGAGGGGGCGCTAGGGCGGGCGGGAGGGGTGTTGCAGGCTGCCCCTGGGTCGCAACGGCCCACGGCAGCAGGAGGAAGAGCGGCAAGAGGCTGCGCACATAGATCAGTTTAACGGGCATTGTCCATCCCTGCATCCAGGCTGCGACTGATTTCCGCTTAGACGCCCGGACGGCTGTCCGGTTTCCCGATTGAAGCGGCGGAACGGATTGAAGCAACAGGGCCGGGTTGCGTATAGTTCGGGCAGGGCCTTATTTGGGCTCAGGGAAGGGACGAAACCATGGCAGTGGAGAATGCAGCCGCGCGCATCGGCAAAAGCGTCGTGATTTGCGGCGAAGTAAAGGGCAGTGAAGACTTGATTGTGGATGGGCGCGTGGAGGGGACGGTGACCCTTACCGAGAGCCGGCTGACCATAGGGCCCAACGCAAACGTTCATGCGGACCTCTTTGCCAGAGACGTGTTGATTCTGGGCCAGGTTCAGGGCAACGTGGTGGCTAGCGGCCGGGTGGAGTTGCGGGCTGGCTGCAGCGTGGATGGCGATATTCACGCGCTTCGGCTGGCGGTGGAGGACAACGCGGCATTCCGCGGCAAAGTGGACCTGACACAGAGCGCGGCCAAGGGACCGGAAGGCGCCAACGCCCCGCCCACGGGCGGTATTTATTAATTGCAGGCTGTGCTCCGGTCGGCTAGGAAATTGTCTGTTTGACCGCAAGGGGATTCCCGGTTGATGAGCCGTTGGTTGGAGAAGAAACAGGAGAGCGCTCCCCCCGCCTCCGTTCCGGGTCTTAGGGGTCCTCGTGTGCCCCGCCATTCCGGAGGCTGGGCGGCGTTGCGCGCGCGGTTCCTTGCCGAGGCCGGGCTGCGCGTCATCGACGTAGGGTATACCTCGTCGGCCAACATCAACTACATCACCGGGCTTGGCCATAGCATCTTCCAGACCGATCTGGTAAACGAAGCGTGGACCGGAAACTGGCAGACGGGCGCGGACGAGGACGGCAAACCGGCATGGAACGTCGACGGTTTTTTGGAACAGGCGCTCAAATTTTCCGGGCGCACCTTTGACGTGGTGCTGTTGTGGACGGCGCTCGACTACCTGCCCGAGCCGCTGTTGGCGCCGGTGGCTGCGCATCTGTTTTCCGCGATGAATCCCGGCGGGCAGGTGCTGGCGTTCTTTCACACCCGCATGCAGGGGCCGGAGACGGTGCATTGCCGATTTCACGTCATGCCCAGCGACGATGTAGAGGTGCAGTTGACTCAGCCTTTTCCCATTCAGCGCGCTTTTACCAACCGCGGCATCGAACGGCTTTTTGCCGGCTGGCCGAGTCACAGGCAGTTTCTGGCCAAGGACGGCGTCTTGGAGGTCATCATTACGCGCTGAGAAATTTCCCTATCCAACAGCTTCTCAGGGAGTGAGCCATGATGTTATTGAAGGGAACGCGCATCACCTGGCTAGGTCACGCGACCGTGCTGGTCCAGACCGCCCAGGGCACAAACATCCTGATCGATCCGTTTATCGCCCAGAATCCCAAGTACCCGAAGGATTTTGTTCTGCCGGCGAGAATTCACTACATCCTTCTGACGCACGGGCACATGGACCACATCGCGGATGCCGTGCCAGCGGCGGCAAAGCATAGCTCAACCGTAGTGGCAGTCTATGAGCTTGCGGCGTATGTGGCGGGTAAGGGAGTGGCGCATACGATCGAAATGAACCTGGGTGGTACCGTGCAACTGGATGACGTGGCGGCCACGATGGTGGAGGCCAAACACTCGGCAGGAGCGCAGGATGAGCATGGAACGCACTATACGGGAGTGGCGGCAGGGTATGTATTGAACATTGCGGACGGCCCGGTGCTTTACCATGCGGGAGATACGGCGGTCTTCGGAGATATGAAACTGATCCGCGAGCTATACCGGCCTGAGGTGGCGATGCTTCCCATTGGAGGGCACTTCACCATGGGGCCGAAGGAAGCCGCGCTGGCGACGCGCTTTCTGGAGCCAAAAATCGTTCTTCCACTGCACTTCGGCACGATTCCAGCGCTGAAGGGCACACCCGATGAGTTAGCTGAGCTGGTGGATGCCAGCGTGCAGATTGTGCGGTGGGCTCCGGGGGAATCTATCTAGGCTGAATTCTGTCCTGCCATGCGAAATTGATGGAGGATGGGCTGGCATTCAATCCAGCCCATGGCCTTCCAGTGATTATGGTTACTTTGCAGCAGCTTTCTTCTGCTCTGCCCAGCGCCGCTTGACGGCCTCGGCAATGCGTCTCCGTCCTTCAGGAGTCAGATTCCTCTTTTTCTTGACGGGTTTCTTGGCGGCGCGGACTACCTCAGCCTTTTTGGGCGCTGGAGTGGCTGCGCCGCCCAGCAGGGAACGCGCCTGTTGCAATTGGGCGATTTCCCGATCTATCTGTGCCAGAATTTCCGAAACTTCCACGGTTCCTCCTATCAGGTACTCGTAAGTGATCCAATCCCCGTTGTGCCTGAGTCGACAATTGCGGACGAACGGCCACTTATCCTACGAAACACAATACGCAACGGTAAACTATTTTACAAATAAAGAAACGCGAAATGTTACCGAGAATGGAACTATTCCATGGAGAATGTCCCAATGAAAGAAGGAGCGCGGCGGTTGAGCGCCCGGCGAGCTATCCAGCGGGCAAAGGAAGAAAGGGGGAATAGAAGAGCGATGCGGCGGCAAGCTACAGCGGACTCAGAGTAGATGTACCCCGAAAGCAAGCCTGCCAAGTGGCTTTTTCCTTAAGAAGAAGCCACCCAGTAGATTCTCTGCGAGGACACGTTCACTCTGGCTCCGCTCTAGCGCGGAGTCCTGGGCGGGAGCGGGGGGTGTGCAAGAGCAGACTCGGATGTCTTGGTGCCGGATAGAGTTTGGCGGCGGAGCCGTATGTTGTCTGGGGCCTCGGCTGCGCGATAGTTGCGCAGATCGCGCAGGATCTCCTGCTTCTCGCGGGCATACTGGCCGGCCAGCCGGGTGAGGGCATAAGTGATGATGTCGCTATGATGCAGGTCCTGCATGGAGGGATCGCGGCGCATGTTCACCCACAAACGATGCACCAGTTGCACGTCATCGGGGCTCAGTTTGGGCGCGTGGGGCCCGATGTAAAATACCTTGACCTCGCCGCTAGGATCGACGACATAGTAATTGAACTGGCGCTTGGGCTCGGGCAGCGCCTCCCAGGCCTGTCCCAAATGAAAGGCCTGGTCCCCGGCGGTCATCCTGGTGGAGAGTCCGGAGACGACCGAGTCAATCTCCAGCGAGTTTGCGCCCTGCGCCAGCGCGGCGAACAGGTCTCCGGCGGGAATCAACAGCAGCGAGACTTTCTTGCCAAAGGCCTCGGCAACGGCAACCGCTTTAGTGAAAACCATCTGCTCGTGCTCGCTGAAGCTCTGATCTACGGCGCTCAGGTACTCCGGTCCGCCGGCGCCCACGATGCGGACGCTGATCACCACCACATCCTGCTCCTCGGTGCTGGTGTGGGAGAGCGCCCACTTCAACGCGAAGGGATTGGAGGCGTCGCGCATGGTGACCATTACGCCGCCGGGGCGGATGGCCGCCGACTCACGGCTTACCGTGTCCTGGTGCTCCAGTTGAAAGTAATCTTTCATCTGCCGGGCAGTCACTGCATGCTTGCGCAGGTTATCGCGTTCGGAAACAGTAAAGATGATGAAGAAAGCCGCGGCAAACGCCAGGCCGCTGATCGTGGCCACCGACTTGGTGAACAAGTTGACGACGGCGGTGGAAAGCAGCACCATGAAGACCGAGAGCAACCCCACGGGAACCTCGAACTTCCCGATGCTCAAATTAGGAGGAACCTTCCAGCCGCGCTCGCCATGATACTTCCAGCGCAGGACCAGCATGGCCAGGTTGTTGAAGGTGAATGACCAGATCACGCCGAAGGCGTAGGCCTCGCCCAGGACGATCACGTTGCCCCGGCTCCCGATGATCGTGACCATCTGGAGGATGAAGACCATGTTCACGATGCGATAGCTGGTGCCGAACCTGGAATGCGGCTTGCGGAACCAGTCGGTCAGCACGCCGTCCTCGGCCACACGCATCAGCACGCCAGTGGAGCCGATCATGGAGGTGTTGATGGCGCCGGAGAGAATCAGGAAGCCGACCAGAACCACGAAGATGCGGAAGGCTATGCGCCAGAACAGAGGCCCCGCCATGTACATGGCTAGGCCGGCGATCAGGTTGTCCTGGTAGATGTGGGTACGTTCCCACGCGGGGATGAGCATGGAGGCCAGCAGCGTGGCGCCGCCTGTGAAGATGAGGCTGTAAATGGCAATGACAATCGCCGCCCGCTTCAGGTTCTTGAGCTTGGGGTGTTCCACCTCGCGGTTGACCTGGGCCAAGGTCTCCTCGCCGCTCATGGCCAGAATCGAGTGGCCGAAAGCCATGAGAATGCCGAACAGGCCCATCAGGGGAAGCAGTTGCGGCGATCCTTTCAGAAAACCCAAAGCATCGCTACTGAACTTGAGATGGGAGGGTATGGGCGACGGAGGCACATGTGCCCCGCGCACGAATACTGAGTAACTGCCCCAGAGCAGCAGAATCACCACCATCACCGTGGTGATCTGCATGACGCGCAGAGCTTTTTCGCTGGAGTTCTCGATGCCCTTGATGTTTTGCCAGTAGTAATAGAGGGTAACCGCGGCCGCAAACAGCGCCGCGGTGGCATTCATATCGAACTGGAAGGGATGGTGATGCGCGTCCAGCAGAGCCGGAGGCAGCCAGTGGCTATTGTTGGCCACCGTCAGCAGTTCGTTCATCAAACCTGTAATATATTGCCCGGCGGATACGCCGGATATGGGCCCGGTAAGGATGTAATCGAACATCAGCGCCGAGACGCTGACTTTGGCGAAGGTGCCTCCCAGAGCCTCCTTCACCACGCGGTAGACGCCGCCGCGGGTAAACATCGAACAGCTTTCGACGTAGACCGCGCGCACCGCGAAACTGAACAGCATGACGCCCAGGATGAACCACGGCGCGGCCGCGCCCACCGCCTGCTCGGCAATGCCCCCGGCATAAAAAGCAGAGGAGCCGAGATCGCAGAGAACAATGGCCGCCGCGCGCCAAAAGGAGATGAACGTGAGCATCACCGAGGATGCCACGATGAGCCGCACGCGGTTTGAAAGAGGGGCTACGGTCGTTCGGGTAGATGCCATCGCGATGGTGCCGGCGCGACGGCCGGCTTTATTGGTGAAAGGGGGCGAAACGAACGATACGCCCTGCGATGAGTTTATTTCTGAATCAGGGCCGAGTCAATAAAAAATGAAGAACCATGGAGCATGGGTGTCAGGCGCGGGATTCAGGCGGCTCGTCCTTTCCGAACAGCTCTTTCCCATCCTCGAAGAAGCTGATGAGCACGACCACGGCCGATCCCGCCAGCCCTACAAGAAACATGACCTCAAGCACGCGCATTGCAAAGATAGCCAGTTGCATAGGCTTGATTGTAGCGCGATTTCCGTCTCTCCGGCGGTTCGCTTGCTGAAGCAGGAAGAACGGCGGCAGAATTCCAGGCAATAGCGTCGGGGACTTGCCCTGAGCGGGAACAGCCCCGGATGGCGCTTCTTCCCTGTGGAATAAACCCGCGGCCTTGGAAAGTTTCCTCCCCTGTCGTCTGGCCTCCGGCTTTGCTCCCGCGCCCGCGCCCCGGATGCTATAAACTCGGGCCTGTATGCAGCGTTCATTCTGGAATTTCAGGGCCTGGAAGTTTTCGGCCGCTGCCGCTCTCTCCGCCGGCTTGCTCGAGTTGCCCTTTCCGCTGGCTGGGCCGCTGCCCGTCTGGCGCGCGGCCTTCGCCTGGTTTGGGCTGGTCCCGCTGTTGTGGGCCCTCCTTTCGCCAACCTGCGCGAACGGGCCGCGCCCGCTGCGCCGCGGCTTCCTGCTCGCCTATCTCTGCGGCTTCCTGTGGTACATGGGCAACTGCTACTGGGTGCGCGACACGATGTCCCGCTACGGCGATATGCCGCCGTTGGCCCCCACGCTGCTGCTCTTGGGATTCAGCTTGGTTCTGGGCCTTTACTTT
>JBKQRH010000121.1:0-15464 GCA_052326045.1 Occallatibacter sp.
CCACACTGTCCAGTCTTTTGTCCTCACGCCGCTTTGAAACGGTACCCATCCGGGTCCTTGCCGCGCAAGCGGCGCCACCACACCTGGAAGCTGGGAATGTTGATGGTGATCAGAAACAGCCGGCGCAACTTGCCAGCCGGACAGCGCAGCGGGCGCACGCCGTGCCAGGAGTGCTTGGTCCGTTCAAAGAGCAGGCTGCCGTTTCCACGCGGCTCGATCGACGCAGCCACCTTGAGCTGGTCAAAGCTGGGGCCGGAGTGGGTGGGAAAGCGGCGCTCGCTGTCGAGGATGAGGATTTCGCCGCCCCAGGATGAGTCCCAGTCGTCATCGGTGTTGAAGTAGAAGATGTGCGTGGCCAGTTTGCGGGCCGCGTCGCAGTGCGGCGAGACCGCGCAGCCCTCCCAGGCGTAGTACCACTCGAAGGTGGGGATGAAGGTGCGTGGTCCCAGCATCCGGCGCAGAAACTCTTGGTACACCGGGCCCTGCAACTCGGCGATAAACTCGCGCCAGGGTTCGGCAATCCCCAGGCCGGGATGGTAGTGCAACAGAAAGCGGTCGTGGGAATCCTGGCCATAGGCGCGCTTGATTCCCACCTGGCGGTCGAAGCCCTCGACGGATGGCAGCGTTTCGCGCAGCCGCTCATAGCCCTCCGGCGTCAGTACGTGCTCGATATTCACCCAGGGGTACGGCTGGCGGCTCTGAAAGGCTTCCGCAGATAGGCTTTGAAGGCATTCGAGATTCAAGTAGTTCATGGATGGCTTCCTCCTCCGGCTTAAACCGGTATCGTAGCTACTATACTCCCCTGGCAGCTCCCGTCTCTGACTGGCGGCATTCGGCATGGTTGCCGGGGTTACGCGTTGCCCGGCGGACGAGCCACTGCGACCTTACTCGTCCTTCTTCGCGTTCCGCGCCTTCACCTTGAACCAGATCGGCGTGCCTTTGAAGCCGAAGGCCTCGCGAATCTGGTTTTCCAGGAAGCGCGCGAAGCTGAAGTGCAGCTTGATCTCCCGGTCGGTGAAGAGGACAAAGGTCGGCGGCGCCACAGCGGCCTGCGTCATGTAGAAGATGCGCACCCGCTTGGCCATGGGAACGGGCGCGCGCTGAAAGTCGATGCGCTCAAGGAAGCGGTTCATCTGCCCGGTGGAGACGCGCTTGCGGCGTTCGGCGGCCACGGCCTTTACCTCGTGCAGCACACGGGCCATTCCTTTGCGTTCGGGGCCCATCCCCTCGAGCGCGGAGAGAAAGATCACGGGCGCGTAGTTCAGGTACTTGAGCACCGTGCGCAGTTGCTTCTCGAAGATCTCGCGATCGGCTGGCGGGGTCCCCAACGACCGGGGTCCCCAGGAAGCGGACTTGGCTTCCTGGGGTGGTAACGACGGGTCCTTGTCGTTGGGGTGTTTGGCCGCAGGCTTGCCGTCGATGCGGCCCGTGGTCACAGCGTCCCACTTGTTCACCACGATGATCACGCTGCGGCCGCTCTCGTGGGCGTAGCCGCCGATGGTGGCGTCCGCGGCCGTCACTCCATCGGTGGCGTCGATCACCAGCAGGGCCACGTCCGCCGCCTCTAAATGCCGTCGGGCCATCACCACGCTCATCTTCTCGGCCATCAGGTGGGTCTTGCCCTTGCGGCGAATGCCGGCCGTATCCACAAAGCGCAGTTGGCTGCCCTCGAACTCGACCATCTCGTCCACTGCGTCGCGCGTGGTGCCGGGGATGGGCGAGACAATCGCCCGGGAGGTCCCTGTCAGCGCATTTAACAGTGTGGACTTGCCCACGTTCGGCCGCCCGATGATAGCCACCGAAGTCTCGTGCTGCTCAAACTCGCCGTGAGTGCGGTGCAGCGGACGGAGCTGGTCGTCTCCCGGTTCCGGCGGGACCGGGCCCCCCTCGGAGATTTCAGCCTCCCTGGCCTGGGCGTCCTCGGCCGCGGCAGTTGCTTTGGATTCCGGCCCGGCTCGCGCTTCTTCCTCCGGCAGCACAACCTCAGCCGGCGCCGGAATCGCCGGTGCAATCGCTGCTGAAATCGCTTCCAGCAGGTCGCCGATGCCCAGGCCGTGCTCAGAACTGATGGGATACACGTCGCGTATGCCCAACTGGCGAAAGTTCTCCGCGGCCAGGGCCATCGCCTCGCCCTCGACCTTATTGACCGCCAGAAACACGGGCTTGCCGCCGCGAATCAGTAGCTTCACCAGGTCGTAATCGGGGCTGGCCAACTCGGTGCGCGCATCCACCACCAGCACCAGCGCGTCGGCCTCCTTGAGCGCCACCTTGGCCTGCGCATAAATTTCGGTGGGGATCAGCTCGGGGTCGTCGGGCACGATGCCGCCGGTGTCCACCAGGCGAAACTGCCGCCCGGCCCACTCGTATTCGCCATAGATGCGGTCGCGGGTGATGCCGGACTCGTCGCCCACAATCGAGCGCCGGCTCCCCGTGAGACGGTTGAAGAGCGTGGATTTGCCCACGTTGGGCCGGCCCACAATAGCCACCAGCGGCAAACCATCCCGCGGACGAAGACCTGTTCGCGGGGACCCTGGCAGCGCCGCCGCGCCGGACTTGCCGGGCACTACCGATCTGCGATACTTCGCCAAAACTTGTCTCCAGCCGCTGCTCGCCGGCGTAAACGGCACAGTTCAAACCCTGATTCGCTGCAAACCATCATACGGGGTGGACGGGATGAGTTTCTTCTTATCTCCCCGGCGGAATTTAGGCAGCCCAATTGCCCTCTCGCCCCACAGGAGGGAACGATGCATATCCACGGGAACTCCATGGCCGTCAATGCGGCCAACTTTTACTCCGCCGCGCAGGGCGAGAAGACAGCCGCAGCGCAGCGAGCCGCCGACGTCCGCAAGAAACTGCTGAAAGGCGCATCGGAGAGCGAAGGCCCGGCAACCCCCGAGGAATCTCTGCTGATCGGCCAATGGAGCGACTCGCGGCATAGTCAGGTCCAAAGCGAGGACCAGTACCATGCCGCCGTCTCCGGCAAAGATCCGGATTTCGGATGAAGTGCAGGACCTGGACTCGGTGCCGAGTCCACCGGGAAGCAGTTCACCACGTTCTCCGGACCGGCTGGCTCACTATGATGGAGTGAGCACCCGGTCCCGATGCCTCCCGCCGACACCTCAACTCGCGCCTTGCCCACCCTGCACGAGTTTTTTGCGCCGGGCGGCATTCTGGCGCGTTCCTCGCTGCCCTATGAGTACCGCCCCGGCCAGCTTGAAATGGCCAAGGCCGTCGAGCGAGCTCTCGAAGAACGCCGCCACCTGATCGTCGAGGCAGGAACCGGCACCGGCAAGACGCTGGCCTACCTGCTGCCCGCCCTGCGCACCGGCCTGCGCGTCATCGTCTCCACCGGCACCAAGGCCCTGCAAGACCAGCTCTACTTTCGCGACGTTCCCTTCCTGGAAACGCTGGTGGGCGGCCTGCGCGTCTGCTACATGAAGGGCCGCGCCAACTACCTCTGCCGCCACAAGCTGGCCGCGCTGCGCAACCAGCCGATCCTTTCCGGCCTGGAAGAGATCGACCAGTACCGCCAGATCGCCGAGTGGGACGAGACCACCGAGACCGGCGACCGCGCCGAGCTTTCCGGGATGCCCGAGTCGAGCGCCCTGTGGCAAAAGCTCGACGCACGCACTGAAGCCTGCCTGGGAACAACCTGTCCGGATTATCGCCGCTGCTTCATCACCGAGATGCGGCGCAAAGCCCTCGAATCTGACATCATCATCGTCAACCACCACCTGTTTTTCGCCGACCTTTCCGTGAAGCAGGAGGCCGCGCGCGCGCCCGACGCAGGCATTCTGCCCGAAGCCGCGGCCGTGGTCTTCGACGAGGCGCACGAACTGGAAGAGGTTGCGTCGAGCTACTTCGGCCTCTCGGTCAGCAACATTCGCTTTGAAGAGTTGGCCCGCGACACCGATGCTTTGTTGCGCGGCAAGGAAGGCGCGGAGAGCCTGCCCGCCGTCACGCAGCAGCTCCGCGACCGCGCGCGCATGTTTTTTGCCGGCCTGCCCATGACCGGCGACGGCCGCCAGCCCTTCACCGAGCGCGGGCAGTTTCTGGAAACCTCTGGCGACCTCTACCTAGCCGTGCGCACGACGTTGCAGCGCATTGAAGCGGAGATGGACGCTCTGACCGGCATCGACGAAGCGCCGGGACTCAAGAAGCGCGTCACCCGCCTCCGCTCCGAGTTTGAATTTCTGCTCGAATCCAACGCCAGCAACATGGTCTATTGGATGGAGCGGCGCATCTCCGGTGGCGCCACGGACAGGTCTTCGCCTGCAGGAAGGCCAAGCGGCTTTCGCGCGCAGTCGCGAACCACGTTCCTGCTGGCCACGCCCATCGACGTCTCCGAACTGCTCTCCGAGCTGGTCTTCGACCAGATTCCCACAGTGGTGCTCACCTCGGCCACGCTCACCGTGCAGGGCGGCTTTGAGCACATCCGCAAGCGGCTCGGCCTCACGGAGGCGCGGGAGCTGGTGGTCCCATCTCATTTTCGCTATGACGAGCAGGCGCTGCTCTACCTGCCGCCTGAGATGCCCGACCCCCGCAACCCGGAGTTTCCCGAGGCCGCCGCGGACTGCATTCGCCGCGTGCTCGAAATCACCCGTGGGCGCGCCTTCTGCCTCTTCACCAGCTACAGCCAGATGCGCGACCTCTACGAGCGCCTCATGCCTGTGCTGAGCTTTCCCATCCTGCTGCACGGCACGGCGCCCCGCAAAGCCCTTTTGGAGGAGTTCCGCGCGACGCCCAACGCGGTTCTCTTCGGCACCGCCAGTTTCTGGCAGGGCGTGGACGTGCAGGGCGAGGCTTTGAGTTGCGTCATCATCGACCGGCTGCCCTTCGCCGTGCCCAGCGACCCGGTGGTCCAGGCCCGCATGAAGGCCATTGAAGAGGCCGGCGGCAAACCCTTCAACGACTACCAGGTTCCGGCGGCGGTCCTCACCCTCAAGCAGGGCTTCGGCCGGCTGATCCGCTCGCTGGAAGACCGCGGCGTGCTGGTTCTGCTTGACCCTCGCATCCGCCGCCAGCAATACGGCCAGACCTTCCTGGCCAGCCTGCCGCCTTACCGGATGACGGCAACGATTACGGATGTGGAGAAGTTCTTTGAAGCTCAGACCGGCAAGTCAGTGGAAAAATGAAAAGAGATTGACATGCGTACTCAACAAGAAGCGCCATTCGACCACACCGGCTCCAGCCTTGACTGCTTTCTTGAAGAAGAGGATATTCTGGATGAGGTCGAAGCCGCGGCCATCAAACGCGTCTCAGATTGGCAAGTGGAAAAGCGGCGGCGGAAGGCCGCTTGCGCAAACGATCGGACGAGGTTTCAAGTCAGTCCCACGCACAGCTCGCAGAGGGAAACTCATGCAAGTCACCGCGAAAGACGTACTCGTAGTCATAGACGTACAGAACGACTTCTGCCCCGGCGGCGCGATGGCCATTGCCGGTGGGGACTTGGTAATCGATGTCATTCACCGTGTGGCGCCGAAGTTTGAGCATATTGTTCTCACGCAGGATTGGCACCCCGCGGGCCACTCTTCTTTCGCTACCGCTCATCCGGGGAAACAGCCGTTCGAGCAGATCGAACTGAGTTACGGTATGCAAACCCTTTGGCCCGACCACTGCGTTCAGGGCAGCAAGGGCGCTGAGTTTCACCCCGCGCTCCATTTGCCGCAGGCGGAAATCATCCTGCGCAAAGGCTTCAGCCCGCACATCGATTCGTATTCGGCCTTCTTTGAGAACGATCGGGTTACTTCAACCGGGCTGGGCGATTATCTGCGCGACCAGGGCCTGACCCGCGTCTTCCTGGCTGGACTTGCCTACGACTATTGCGTTGGCTACTCGGCTCTCGATGCGCGCCGTTTGGGCCTGTCAGCAATCATTCTGCGCGACGCCTGTCGCGCGATCGACCTGGACGGTTCTGTCACGAAGATCGAGGCCGAGTTTGCCAAGTCCAGGGTCGCGCTGATCGAGAGCGCGGCGCTTCTCGGCTGAAGTAGCAGTGGAGCATCAGAATCGAGCGGTCAAACTCGCATAGAATGACCGTCCCCGGCCCGTCAGCGGCTTGATCTTGCTTATCCAACCGCTGGCCATGAAGTCGTCAAAGTTTACGCCTCCCAGTGGCAGCTCATAGTCCTTGTTCAGCAAGTTGTCGGCAGCGGCGCTCAGCTGCAGATGCCCGCGCCGGTAGCCCGAGTGCAGGTTAAAGAGTGCGTACCCCGGCGTGGTTTGCTCAAAGCGGTGCGGGTCGACATTGGATTTGCGATCCACTGCCTGAACGCCGATGCCGGCGGTCCATCCCTTCAGCTCCTCGTCGAAGGCCAAGCGCACATTCACTGGCATCATCTGGTAAAGCGGCGTCGATGAGTCGAGCCTCTCGCCGTGCAGCCATCCGGCAACGCCGTTGATATGGCCCGCTCCGAACCGGCCGCTGCTCCAGAGCGGGCTGTTGCCGGAGAGATCGCCTCCGTAGATGCGGGCGTTGTGATTCGCAAAGCGCAGTTGGGCAAAGGTGCTCGTGCCGTAAGTCGTGGTCGCCAGCGTATCCACGTCCACATAGTCCTGGATGGTTGTCAGGTAGGGCGTGAGCTTGATCTCCCAGTCCTTGCCTGCCCGGCCGCGCCAGCTTGCCGTGCCGCTCACGGTGTTGGCGATCTCCGGCTTGAGGCTCACATTGCCCACATAGTAGTTGCCGTCGCCAAACCAGCCAATCATCCCGCTGGCCATCCAATTGGTGGACCAGGCGTAGCGCTCATAGAGGTTGGGCGCGCGGCTCTTGCGCGCGTAGCCAAACTCATAAGTACTGGCAGCGTTCGGCTCGTAACGCGCCAATGCGGTGGCATCGATCTCCGGGTCGGCGTGGGCGCGGTTCAGTGCATTGAAGGCGTCGGCGTCGGCGCCATACATCATGTCAGAATAGCCCTGCACCGGGCCGGTATTCGTCCAGACCGTATCGTTGCGCAGGCCGAAGATCGTGGACCATTGCGGGTTCCACTTGCTGGCCACCTCGGCGAAGGTCCCCAGCCGGATGCGCCGGCCATCGTTGATGTTGACGAAGGTATTGGGTCCCATCATGGGCGCCGTGCCGGCGACGGCGGGCCAGCGGTCGTCAAGAACAAAGCGGTGCAGCTCGTTGCCCGCCTCAAGCGTGTGCCGCGCGGAGAGTGGGACGGCATACTTGACCGAGTACCCCAGGTCCCTTCCGTGTGTATTCATCGGCATCCACATCGGCATGGGAAAAGTCGATTTGTCCCGGCCGATGTTCATCGAGTGCCATGCGCCTTGCCAGTACACGTGCGTGTCGAGCGCGCCCCGGTTGAAGTTCCTCCTGTAATGCAGGTTGAGAGACTCTGCATAGTTGCGCACCATGTCCATTTGCGCGTTCACGAAGCCCTCGTACGGAGTGTGATGCAGCCCAGCCTGAATGACCACCAGGTTGCCCGCGCCCTGCGCCGCCAGGGTTACGGTGTGATCCGTGCTCTGGGCGTAAGTGGAAGTGACCTTGTGGCCGCTGCCGTCGGTGGTATCGTCGTTGGTGGCCCACGAGCCGCTGTAGCCGATGCCCAGATTGCGCCCGGCGGCCCATTCCGAGAACGATCCTCCATAGTTTTGGCCATTGCTGCGATAAAATCCCGTCGACGCGCTTTCCTCGTGCAGCCGTTCACCGGCTTTGGCGAAGGCCGGCTCACGCGATTCGACTGAAACCGTCCCCCCCAGGCTGTCGCCGCCCAGGCTGACCGGCGTGATGCCGGCCATTACGGTTACCTTAGCCGCATGAGATGGGGCAATGTAGGAAAGCGGCGGGTTCATGTGGTTGGGGCAGGCTGAGGAGACCGTCATGCCGTCGACCACCAGCTTGGCGCGCTCGTCTCCCAACCCATGAAGAAATGGGATGCTGGCAAGCTGGCCGTTTTCTCGCAGGCTGACGCCAGGCGTGTTTCCCAGCAGCTCGGCTGTGTTGCGGCTTCGCGCATGGTCGCTTTCGTCGATCGTGCGCGGGGTCGCCGCGCCGGCTTTGATAGCCGGAGCTTTTACTTCGATGTCGGTCCTTGCCGGGGCGATTTTCAAAGCTATATTTGCGCTTGCTTCGCTGCCTGCGGTGACCGAAAGATCGTCGATGACTGCGATTTCAAAACCTGTTGCATGGACGGTGATCTGATAACGGCCCACGGGAACTTCATCGAAGACGAAGCGGCCCTGTCGATCGGTTACCAATGACTTCTTCCATCCCCAAGCGAGGTTCCGGACTTCGATCTTTGCTCCAGGGACAACTGCGCCGGAGGGATCCTTCAATACGCCGGCAATGCTGCCGGTTGCGATGGGAGTTTCAGCGGCACTGGGGTTTTGCTGGGCATGGATTAAGTTTGTCTGCCAGCATAGGCAGACGGCTGGCAGCAACGCCAGCAACAGCTTGGATTTCATGGAGTCTCCTCAAGCTTCAAAGAACGCACAACAACAGGAGGGAAACGGCAACGCCAATTCCATCCGCAAATAACCGCAAGTTGTCAGGCGAGAGGAGTTGGAGGGCCGCGCTTTGGATGGCTGCGCAGAAATGAAGTGCGGCGGAGAGCCTCAGTCCGCGGAGCGCGCGCCGGATGACGGACCACTTCGGCGTAGAACCGTTCCCCGGCTTCCGGCTTGTACGTTGGAGAAGCTGACGTGCAGGCGCTTGCCGGGCAGCACGGGCACCTCCCGGCGACGGTGGTGAAGCCCTTCCGGTTGCCCGAGCGATGCCCCCTCCGGCACATCCCGCAGTGACACTTACCGTTCTTTCGGCAGCAAGCGGGAAGATTCGCCTCGGCATTGGCGGGAAGGAGCGGAGCAATCAGCGTCCAACTGAAGAGCATCATCAGCGAGATTGCGATGGCGCGGCGCATAGCCAAGTAAACAGTATAGATTGTGGCTCGCTTCGCGCGATCGCCAACCCCGGCCTTCGGGATATGCTCTAGAATCGCTGCAGGCCGGCGCTGTAGCCGCTTCCCAATCCATGTCGCGCAACTTCTACATCCTGGCCGCCACGCTGGTGCTCTTAGCGCTGGTATCGGCGGCGATGGCGCTGGTGCCTTCGAGCTTCCAACCCGGACTGCCGGCCAACGGATCGCTGTGGCGCACAGTGGCCATGTTCTTGCTTCTTTTCGGGCTGCTTTCGGCGCTCATCGGCGTGATGTGCCACCTCTTCGAGCAGGTGGACCGGCGCAACGAAGAAGCCCGGCTGGCCGCCCGGCGCAAGAGCCGGGGCGGCCGGAAGCCGTGAGGCGGCCGCAGACCCTAGAATGGAATGAGGGACCTTTCCCGCACAGGACAAGAGCAGACGCCGATGTTTGAAGTCACAGTGGAGGCCGGTTTCTCCTCCGGCCACTATCTCCGCAACTATAAGGGCAAGTGCGAGAACCCGCACGGGCACAACTACAAGGTCCGCGTCACCCTGGCCGGGGCCGCGCTGGACGAGGCTGGCCTGTTGCTCGATTTCAAGCTGCTCAAGCAGGTGCTGCGTCCGGTCGTCGAGCGCATCGACCACCGGATGCTCAACGACCTGGAGCCTTTCACGGTCCTGAACCCCTCGGCGGAGAACATCGCCAAATACTTCTACGACCAGACCAACGAGCAGCTTGCCGGAATGACTCAGGGCCGCGTGCGCGTAAAGGACTGCACCATCTGGGAGACGGACACCACCACGGCTACCTACTACGAGTAGGCGGCTGAGAGACTCAATTCATCTGGCTGGACTTGGACTCCAGGTACTTGTCGAAGGGAATCTCAAAGTAGAAGAGCTCCTTGCCGTCGGCGTCGCGCAGTTTGTGCAGGTGCAGCTTGGCGCCCTTGAGCGGGTGGCCGAGATCTGATACGTCGTAAAACAGGAAACCGGCGCGTGTGGTGTGCGGCTCGACCACCAGGGCCTGGTACTCGAAGGTATCGAAGTCCTGCTCGATCTCCTTGTCGCTGGCCTTGGGCTTGAGCTTGATGTTGGGGATGGGGCCGGGCATCGGGATCTTGCCGCCCTCGCGCTCCTTGCGGGTCATCAGCCGCTCCACGTCCTCCGGCTCGGCGGCTTGAATCCTGTCGCCCGCGGCGGTGACGAAGAGAATCCGCGCGTCGCGCAGGGAGATGGGCCGGTTACTGTTGTTGGTCACGATAAGCCTCACCGGCATCACGCCGTGGCTGAGATAATCGACCCGAAAGATGGCTTCCTTCTCGCGCGTGTCGTAGGGTTCGGCGGCAATGGCCACCTTCTCGTCGTCATGTACCTCGACCGCGGCAAACGACGTAGCCGGCTGCACGGGAGGCGGTGTATGGTTGCTGGCCACGGCTGGAAGCGCCAGCCAAAACAAGAATAGCGGAATTGCCCGCAGGATTCTCATCGTGCTCGACTGTATCATTTGAGGGTTAGACAGGGAACGGGAAATTCCGTTACGCATGATTCTCTTTTTTTACAATGTGGCATTGCTGACGGCCTTGGTGGCCGGCGCTCCCTGGTGGCTGTGGCGGATGGCTACCACGCAAAAATACCGCGAAGGGCTGCTGGAGCGGCTTGGCCGGGTGAGAATGGGCCGTGGCGGGCAGTTCAAAGGTCGGCGTCCGCGCGGCTTTGAAGCCGACCGCCCGCTCATATGGGTTCACGCCGTCTCGGTGGGCGAGGTGCTGGCAATCACCCGGTTGGTCAAGACGCTCGACGCCGTACTGCCCGATCACTTTCTCGCCATCTCCACCACCACCCGCACCGGCCGGGCGTTGGCCCGCGAGCGCTTCGGGACGAACCGCGTCTTCTATTGCCCGCTGGACCTGCCCTGGGCGGTGCGGGCGTACTTGAATGCTCTCAAGCCCCGGCTGCTCATCCTGGCCGAGACCGAGTTCTGGCCCAACCTGCTCAGCGGCTGCTTCCGGCGCGGGATTCCCGTTGCGGTGGTTAATGCCCGCATCTCCGACCGCTCTTGGCCGCGCTACTGGCTGCTGCGGGGCTTCTTCCGGCCGCTGCTGGAGCGGCTCAGCCGGGTGCTGGCCCAGACCGAGACGGACGCGGAACGGCTGAAGGCCATCGGCTGCTGCCCGGAGCGGATTTCGGTCGCCGGAAATCTGAAATTCGACGTGCGCGCCGCATGGGAAGCCGATGCAACCCGACAGATCAAGGCGCTCACCTCCAATCTGCGCTTCATCGTCGCCGGCAGTACGCTGGAAGGTGAGGAAACCGCGCTTCTCGGCGCCTGGCCGCAACTACTCGAAGCCTATCCGCAACTGGCGATGGTGCTCGCGCCCCGGCATCCGGAGCGGTTTACTGCTGTGGCCGCGCTGCTTGATAGGTCCGGCTTTTCCTGGGTCAAGCGCTCTGACTGGCACATCACTCCCGAAGGCTCGCTCAAGCCGTTGAATTCCGGCACCATCGTCCTCCTCGACACCATCGGCGAACTGGCCTCGGTCTACTCTCTGGCCGCCGTGGCATTCATCGGTGGCAGCCTGGTTCCCGCCGGTGGACACAACCCGCTGGAACCGGCACAGTTTGGCGTTCCCATCGTAATGGGTCCGCACTACGCCAACTTTCGCGCCATTACCGGCGACCTGCTGGCGCGCCAGGCCGTCCGCATCGCCACCAAAGAAGAACTGGCCGGGGTCTTGATGGAGTTGCTGCAGGATCGGGTTGCGGCCGAGGCGATGGGGGCGCGCGCGCTTGCGGTTTTCGCAAGCCAGGCCGGCGCCACGGAGCGAACGGTTCGGGCGTTGCAAGACCTGCTCACCGAGGGGGACCAGACTGCATGAGACGCCCCTGGCTGGCTCCGTTCACCCCGCTCTACGCTGCAGGACTGGCCCTGCGCAACCTTTGCATCGAGAACGGTTGGGAGCCGGTCCGCCGCCTCCGCTGGCCGGTCGTCAGTATCGGCAACCTCTCCACCGGCGGCTCAGGCAAGACCCCGCTCACCATAGCGCTCGCCAAGGCGCTCACACGGCGCGGCTTCAAGGTTGACGTGCTCTCCCGAGGCTATGGCCGCCAGAACCAACTTCCCGCCCGCGTTCTTCCCGACGGCGCCGCCGAAGACTTCGGCGACGAGCCCCTCCTGATTGCCCGTGAAACCGGGGTTCCGGTTTACGTGGCCGCACGGCGCTACCAGGCCGGTCTCACGGCCGAAAGTTACACGAAACCCGTCCAAAACGAGAGCCGGCCGCAGGTCCATCTTCTCGACGACGGCTTTCAGCATCGCCAGCTCCACCGCGATGTCGACGTTCTGCTGCTCAACCGGCGGGACTTGACGGACAGCCTGCTCCCGGCCGGTGATCTGCGCGAACCGCTCAAGGCCGCCCGCCGGGCCACCATTATCGCGATTCCCACGCCTGATGAAAGCCCTGGCGACGCTTCGGAGTTGGAGACCGCTGTGCGCATCTGGGGTTGGCAAGGTCCCATCTGGCGGCTGCATCGCAAAATGGAGATCCCTCCCGTTGCCGGTCCCGTCGTCGCCTTCTGCGGCATCGCCCGCCCGGAGCAGTTTTTTGCCGGCTTGGAAGCCGCAGGCCTCCACATCGCCGCCCGCATCGCCTTCCCCGATCACCATCTTTGCACCGCCCGCGACCTGGATCGCTTGGTTGCCAGAGCCCGCGAGGCAGGAGCCACCGTGCTCATCACCACCGAGAAGGATTTGGTCCGGCTGGGAAAACTATCCTCGGCCTTCCCGGAATCCTTGCCGCTCAAGTCCGTCCGCCTGCGCATCGAGATCGAGCGCGAGGACGAGGCCATCGCTTCTCTGATAGGCCGACTCGCGGCGTCTCCGCACCACCCGCCCCTGTGAGAAAATCAGAGTTTGCACACGCAATCCAACTTTCGCTTGCTCGTGGTCCGGATGGGGGCCATGGGTGACATTCTGCACGCCCTGCCGGCGGTGACGGCGCTGCGGCTGGCCCATCCGGAGTGGGTGATCGACTGGGTGGTGGAACCGCGCTGGCAACCGCTGTTGGCGACTGAGGGCTGCGCCGGGCGCGGTCCCGCGCAGCCTCTGGTCGACGGGCTACACCTGGCCCCCGCCAAGGACTGGGGAAGAACGCCGCTGAGTTGGAAAACCATCCATGAAATCAGGGATTTGCGGCGGACGCTCCGGGCTGGCGGCTACGATGCGGTGCTCGACCTGCAAGGGGCAATCCGTTCGGCCCTGGTAGGGCGCCTCACGGGTTGCCGGCGGCTGATCGGCGAGGCCGAACCGCGTGAGCCAGGTGCGCGCTGGCTGTTTACTGAACGGGTGGCAACCCGCGGCGCGCACGTGGTTGAGCAGGATGTGGAACTGGCATCGGCTGTGGCCGGTGACGAACTTGCGCCCGCAACGCCTTGGCTGCCTGTGGATGCCGCCGCCGAGGCCTGGGCCGACAAAATTCTGCCTCCCTCAGCTTCCCAGCCCGCCGTCCTCATCAATCCCGGCGCCGGCTGGGGCGCCAAGTGTTGGCCGGCGGAGCGGTATGCTGCCGTCGCTAAGGGCCTCATCGACCGCGGCTTCCGCGTACTGGTCAACGCCGGTCCCGGCGAGGAACCGCTGGCGGAGGCCATCGTTCAAGGCGCCTGCGGTGCCGCTGCTCCCCTCACCTGCTCTTTGGACCAGTTGATCGCCCTCACCCGCCGGGTTACCTTGTGCATCGGCGGCGATACCGGCCCGCTGCACCTGGCTTGCGCCCTCGCCCGGCCGGTGGTGGGCATCTATGGACCGACTCTTCCCAGCCGTAACGGCCCCTTCGGGACCAGATTCAAAGTGCTGCGCAGCCCGGACAGCCGCCGCGACCACACCCGCCATACGGCACCCGAGGCTGGCCTGCTGACCATCTCGCCGGAAGACGTGTTGCGGGCCGCTGGCGAACTGCTGGCAGAAGAGACCGCTCCATGACCCAGCTAGGAACCCAGCCCGGGAACCCGCAACTCAATCCTCCCCAGGAGGACCGGGGTCCCCAGCCCGCCGTTGCGGGGTCCTCCGTCGCTGGGGTTCAGGACTGGATTGCTCGCTGGCAGCGCGCGGCCCGCCGCATCCGCGTGCCCTTGGGCTTTCTCACCGCGGCCCTCTACCTCTTCGAGCTTTGGCGGCGCGCGCCCCAGCCGGCCGCCGTGGCCTGGAGCCTGGCGCTGGTGCTGCCCGGCCTGGCTCTGCGCGGATACGCCGCCGGCTGCGTGAAAAAGAACTGCGAGCTGACGGTGACCGGTCCCTACGCGCACACCCGCAACCCTCTTTACCTGGGCTCCATGCTCATCGCCGCGGGTTTTGCACTGGCGCTGCTCAGTTGGCCGGTGGCGCTGGTGCTGGCCGCTGGGTTTTGCGTGATTTACGTCCCGGTCATTGCCTTGGAGGAGCGCTTCCTGCGCGCTGCCTTTCCCGAATTTGAACAGTATTGCCGTCGTGTGCCCCGCTTGATTCCGCGGCTCACCCCGACACCCAATCCGAGAAGTGAGAGCGCCCACGGCAGCTTTTCCTTTGCGCTCTACCTCAAGCACCGCGAGTACAATGCTGTGCTAGGGGCCGCACTTCTGTACCTCAGCCTGCTCTTCCTGCGGCCGGCGTTGGGCGCACTCCTCAACGGGATGCGGTGAGCGTTTCTAGCGCCAAGAACTCGGTTTTATTAAGGAGCCCTGCCTGCCGGTGAAGACGCGCACAACCGTAGCTATCGTTCTTTGCGCCCTTGCCGTGGCCGCCGCGGCTCTTGGCCAGCAGGTGGCCCTGCTCGCGCCGCCACGCGCCGGCTTCAGTTTCCCGCAAAAGCAGACCCTCATCTACTCGGTGGACTGGCGAGTCTTTCCCGCCGGGACCGCCATTCTTCACTTTGAAGCAACGGGCAATCGCGAGCGCCTCACCGCCAACGCTGACACCATCGGCGCCATCAACCTGCTCTTCCATGTGGGCGACCGCTTCCAGTCCACCTTCGACCGCGAAAAAGGTTGTACCTATGAGTTCGACAAGCAGACCGTCGAAGGCCGCCGCCGGATCGACTCCACGCTCAAGCTGGACTACGCACAGTCCAAATCCATTCTGGATGAGAAGAACCTGGTCACCGGGCAAACCAAGCATGTGGAGGCGCCCGTGCAGGCCTGTCTCACCGACCTGCTGACCGGCGTTTATTACGCCTCGTCGCAGCCCATGGAGGTGGGCAAGACCTTCGTCATCCCGGTGGTGGACGCCCTGCACACCGTGCCGGTAACCATGAAGGTAGAAGGCCGCGAAGAGATCAAGACCACTCTGGGAACCTTCAAAACCCTGCGCGTTCAGCCCACTGCCGACGCCGGCGTGGTCAAGAATCGCGGCAACATCTGGATCTGGTACACCGAAGACGAGCGTCATCTGCCCGTCCAGATGCGCGCCCGCCTCTTCTGGGGGACCATCACCTTCCGCCTCATCGGCAATGAGAACAAGTAAGGGATCAGGTAAGAGATCAGGGGTCAGTTTTCGCCTTGGATAGACCAGTGTCTCTCAGTTGATCCCCGGCGCAGCCGGGTGCCCCACCTTCGCCGATTCGCGCTCTTT
>JBKQRH010000122.1:0-11659 GCA_052326045.1 Occallatibacter sp.
GGCCTGGGCCACGAGGAAGCGGCCGGGCTCTAGCAGCAGACGGCCCTCGAAGCCGGTCAGGGCCTTTTCGATGGCCGCGGTGTACTCGGCGACTTTGGCCGCCGCGTCAAAAACCCCGCCATGATAATCGATCCCCAGCCCGCCTCCCGCATCGATCGCCTTCAGCGTAATGCCATCCCGACTCAACTCGTCCACCAGCCTGTGCACCCGCTCCATCGCCGCGCCAAACGGCGCCGCGGAGCGGATCTGCGAGCCGATGTGGACGCTGACGCCATGCGCCTCAAGCCAGCGATTGCCGGCCGCGCCCGTGTAAATGCGGCGCGCCTGGCGGATATCGATGCCGAACTTGTGCTCGCGCAGGCCGGTGGAGATGTAGGGGTGCGTGTCGGCGAAGACGTCGGGGTTGACGCGGAGGGCAAAACGCGCCATGCGCTTGAGCTTGCGGGCCCGCGCTGCAAGGAGCGCCAGCTCCGCTTCGCTCTCGACGTTGAATTGCAGGATTCCGGCCGTGAGTCCCGCGTCGATCTCCGCTGCCGTCTTGCCCACGCCGGAGAAGACCACGCGGCCAAGGGCTTCAGGCGCGGCGGCGATCACGCGCTCCAGTTCGCCGCCGGAGACGATGTCGAAGCCCGCGCCGTGCGCGGCGAGCAGCTTCAAGATGGCCAGCGCGGAGTTGGCCTTGACCGCGTAGCAGACCAGGGCTTCGCGGCCTTTGAACGCCTGCTGAAACAGCCCCAGCCGCGCGACAATCTGGTCGGCGGAGTAGACGAAGAGCGGCGTGCCGTAGCGGCGGGCCAGGGTTCCAAGCGAGACCTTGCCGCAGTGCAGCGCCCCATTCGGGTGCGGGTAACGGAATGGCCGGGCGGGTGCGGTCGAGGCAGTCGTCAAGATAGGCATCCAGGGTAGAAGCTCTTCTTTGAGCCTACAGCATCTCCATCGCCTCATCGATGTACGGGCTTCCGGTTGCCCCTCCCGATCCGACGGCCAGCAACACAAGCCTTCGCTCCGTCCCTAAAAAACTTCGCCGCCGAGCTTACCAACAGCCGCCGCGCTCCCCTATGATGGTCTTCGCTGATGCATGATAACCGTTCCGGAATCGACCGACTGCCGATGAAAACTTCCTCCAAGGCCCGCGCCATCCTCACAGACAGCCACTTCCTCATTCCGCTCATCGTCTTCGCGATCGGGCTGGCTTTGCTGGTCACGCTCCACTAAAGGTCTCTCCGCTCGCAGCAAAGGAACGATACCCTTGAACACGACGGCAAAGGCAGAGGCGAGCTTTCGATCGGTGCACGGCGTGGGCGTGGCCTGCGGGCTGGCGGCCGGGGTGTGGCTGGGCGCGGCCGAGGCTCCCACCAAGCTGGTCAACTCCGGGCTTTCGCCTTTCGCCATTTCCTTGTGCATGGTGGCCGGGGTCTTTACCGCGCGCTGGACTGTCCCCACGCTGCTGAAAGGAACGCGCTATGTGTTCGCCGACCTGGCTTTGAACCGGCACCTGATCCTGAATGCGATTCTTGCGGGCATGCTATGGGCAGTGGCCAATACGCTCACCGTCTTCGCCATTCGCGACGTGGGCCTGACCATCGCCTTTCCCTTGTGGAACGCCAACTCGCTGGTCGGTATTCTGTGGGGCAGGATTCTGTTCGGCGAGCTCAAGGGCGCGAGCGGGAGGAACGTTGCCAAGGTGGTGCTGGGGGCGCTGGCCATCGTGGTGGCCGCGGTGCTGCTGGGCTTCAGCACCATTCATGCCGAGGGGCCGCACGGCGGGCGCGCGGTGGCGGGGATTCTGGCGGCCGCGGGCGCGAGCCTGCTGTGGGGCACCATGTACATCCCCTACCGCAAGGCCTACATCAGCGGCATGAATCCGCTGTCGTTCGTCACCGTGTTCACCGTCGGCGAGCTGGCCACCTGCTTTGCGCTGGTGCTGGCGCTGGACGGTGGAACAAAGGCCGCGGTCTTTCACTCGCCCCAGGTCAAGCACATGATCTTCTGGCTGTTTCTGGGCGGATTTGTGTGGGTCATCGGCGACCTGTTTCAGCAATTCGCAACGAAATACCTGGGAATCGGGCGGGCGATCCCGCTGTCGAACACGAATCAGTTGTGGGGACTTGCCTGGGGCGCGCTGGTCTTTGGCGAGCTGGCAGGCGCCGACGCGGCGCACCGCCTGCTGGTGGTGGCCGGATCGGTGGTGATGATTGTGGGCGCACTGGCCGTAAGCACGGCCGTGGCCACGGAGCGCGAAAACGCCTCGACCAACCAGGCTCTGCTGCGCGAATGCAACCGCTACGGCCTCGACTACGAGCGCGTCCTCGCAACCTACGGCCGTTCTGAGCTGGACGCGGGGCAAGGCGGCGGGCGGGCCTGGTGGGATTATGCGATTGTTGCCGCGGCGGTGGGCGTCTTCGTCTACTTGGGATTGAATGCGCGGGTGCCCGCGCTGGCCATGGAGTTTGCCTGGATGTGGGCTCTGGCCGCGGTGCTCGCAGCCAGCGCGCTGCTGGCCGGCTGGGGGCTGTGGAAGGCGACGCGGTTCTCGTAAGGCAACGGCGCAGGCCGTTACAATGGCGGAATGAGCGAGCCGCAACAGGTCGACCTGGTGGGCGTTGGCCTGAACGCCACCGACACGCTGATCACCCTGTCCAGCTATCCTGAGCGCGGTTCCAAGATCGAGTACTCGACGCGCACCGTGCTGCCCGGCGGCCAGGCCGCGACCACGGTGGTGGCCTGCCAGACCTGGGGGCTGAGCACCCGCTATGTGGGCAAGCTGGGCGAGGACGACGCGGCGCGGCTGCATCGCGAGGCCTTCGCGCGGGCCGGTGTGGATGCGCAGATCGTCACCGTCCCCGGAGCACACAGCCTGCAGAACCTGATCATGGTCGACGAGGGCGAGCGCACAGTGCTCTGCCAGCGCGACGAACGCATGGTGCTGCAGCCGGAAGAGCTGCGGCGCGAGTGGATCACCTCTGCGCGCGCGCTGCATCTGGACGGCCGCGAAACGGCTGCCGCGACGCTTGCCGCACGGTGGGCGCGCGAGGCGGGCATCCCCGTGGTTGCCGATCTCGATGAGATTTATGACGGCGTGGAAGAGCTGATCGAGAACATCGACTACCTGATCGTCAGCCGCGATTTTCCGTGCCGTCTGATGGCGGACAGGAACCTGGACAGCGCGTTGCGCCGCATACGTCTGCGCTACGGCTGCCGCCTCACCGCGGCAACGCTGGGCGAAGACGGCGTGCTGGCCTGGGACGGGCGCCAGTTGCTGCACCGGCCCGCCTACCGCGTCCCCGTTGTCGACACCACCGGCGCCGGCGACATCTTCCACGCCGGGTTCATCTACGGGCTGCTGAAAGGATGGCCGCTGAAGCGGCAGTTGGACTTCTCCTGCGCCGCCGCCGCGGCTAACTGCATGTTCTCCGGCGCGCGCGGCGGCATCCGGACTGTTCAGGCAATTGACGATCTCATGGCCACCGGCTCGCGCTACCAGCCCGTCTTCGACCTCCGCGCCGCCGACTGACCCTCGCAGCGAAGGTCGAATCAGCCGACCGCCACATAGATCCCTTGCCGCGGAAGCGGCGTCTGCCGCACCGCAGGTGCCGTCAGCCCCACCGCAGGTGGTTACGCGTCGGGTTGGCGGAGCCATTCGGCCATCAGGGCGGCGATCTTGCGCGGCTGCTCGTAGGCGGCAAAGTGGCCTGCGCCGGGCAACACGTGGAACTCGCAGCCGCCGGGCGCGGCGTTGAAGGCTTCCATCTCCGCCGGGGTCACGGCGGGATCTTCGCCGCCGGCGATGGCCAGCAGCGGGACGCCGATGGTGGCGACGGTGGGCACGGAATCGGGCCGCGTGGCGAGGCCGGCCTGCACGGCCACCGCGGCCTCCGCAGTCAGCGTCATGTGGGCCCGCAACTCGGCCACGATCTCAGGGCGGCGCAGATGCGCCGTTTTCCCGATCAGGTTCTGCGCCATGCCGTCGAACAGCGCCCGCGTGCCCTGGGCTCTCACTTGCGCAATGTTTTCGGCGCGCTTCAGCAGGTTGACCTCGGCGTCCGGCTGCGGCTTGGAGCAGACAAACGCCAGCCCCCGCATCCGCTTCGGGGCCCTGCGCCACAACTCCAGCAGCACATAGCCGCCGATCGAGCATCCGGCAAAAACTGCCGCCGGCACATGAAGATGATCCAGAAGGGTAAGAATGTCGGTGGCCAACTGCTCCATGGTCAGCACCGGGGCGTCGGGAACGCGCGCGAAGCCGCCTACTGGCAGGGTTTTGCCCAACTCCGAGCTGCCGTGGCCGCGCAGGTCGGGAACGATGGCGCGAACGCCGGCCAGATCTTCGGTCAGCGGACGCCAATACTCATGATCGAGTGGCGTGGGATGCAGAAAAACCACCGGCAGCCCTGCTCCGGTATCGCGAAAACTCAGCCTCGCTCCGTCCGATTCGTACCAACCGTTCATACATTAGGAGGATACGCCCCCGGCAGCTCCAAAGGCTCTTCGGGAATCCCAATCCAGGCAGCCACATAGGCCACGCCCACAAATCCGCTGGTGAAGATGAATCCCAATACAGTCAGAATGCGGACGACGGCGACATCCCAGCCGTTGCACTCCGCCAGCGCCAGGCAGACCCCGGCAATCTGGCGGCCCACACGCGGCCGAACCAGCGGCCTGCCCAGCGGCCTGCAGCACGTTGCCTGCGCCACGGGAATCACCGCGCCGCAGTTCGAGCAGAACCGCGCGCTCGGCGGTAATCCAGTTCCGCATCGGTGACAAAAGACAGCCATAATGGATCCCTCCTGCACAAACCCCATCCATCCTGAATATACGGAAGCGAAGCGTCCGCGGTTCCATGCGCTCCGTTCAAACCCGCTACAGCGGAACCAGAGTAGATGTTCCCCGAAAGCAAGCACGCCAAGTGGCTTTTTCCTCAAGAAAAAGCCACCCAGAAGACCGTCTGCCAAGGCACGTTTACTCTGGTTCCGCTCTACGTCCCCCTGTAGACCGTCCGCAGGTATTTTCGCGCCGTATCGGCACGCGAGGTGTTGGGACCGGCGTCGATGGCCATCTGGTAGTCCCTGACCGCCAGTTGCCGCTCGCCGTTCATGTCGTGGCACTCTCCGGCGGCCAGCAGTGACCGGATTTTGAGTTCAGGTCCCACATTCGGGGCCCACGCGGCCTGCTCATAAGACTGCGCCGCCTCTGCGTAGTGCCGCTGCCCGCGCAGGGCGTCGCCGAGGCCAAAGTAGGTCAGTTCCATGCGCGCGGAATAGTAATAGCCGGGCTTGGCGTTGGTAGCGAGAATCTCGCGGTATGCGTCGACGGCCACCATGCCCTCGCCCGCATCCTTGCGCAGGTTGGCTTCTTCCAGGCTGAACAGGTAGTCGCGGGGATACTCGTTCTTGAGGATTCGCACCACCTGGATTGCCTCTTTGTATCGAGCCTCGCGGCGCAGGAACAGCGCAATCGTGGTGCGGGCCTCCACGTTCGTCACCGGCCCTCGGTTCCCATCGTCGGTCAGCATCTCCAGGCCCTTGGTTTTTGACCCCGTCATCCCGGCAAACCCGATCAGCAGCTTGAACGGAACCGGCAGCGCTCCCACCACATACTCATACACCCCCACCACCAGCTTCGCGTCCACGTACTCCGGGTCCAGTTGCAGCACGCGCTCGTGATCGTCCTTGGCCCCCAGCGCCAGCTTGAATCCCGTCACGTAGCCCCGCTCAACCATGGCGATATAGGTGCATTTGAGGGCTCGCGCCCAGCCCCGCGCATAGAGAGCGTCCACGTCGTCTTGATTCTTGCTCAGCCGCCAGTTGGCCTCGTGGATGGTTTCGTCGGCCAGGGCCAGGATGCGGTCCCGCGCCTTCGGGTCTTCAACGGTGGCGTGCCGCCCGGTCAGGAAGCCGTCGTTGGCGTAGAAGGTCGTGTCCAGCAGGTCCAGCCGGTAGAGTTCCTGAAAGAGCACCGCGTCCAGCAGCAGCACCGTCCCCTGCGGATCGCCGGGGTGTGCTGCGTGAAACCGCTCGAACCTCTCCTCCGCCCCCGCATAGTCCAACTGGTAGAAGTGAGCGAAGGCCTCGCGGACCAGAGGATCGTTGTTCAGGGGATTGGTATGAACCCCGGAAGCCCAACCCAGGCTCGCCGCTCCCAGCAGTACAACGCCCCATCCCCATCCGCGCATCGAGAATGATCCTGTCTTCAACCTTTGATTCTCCTTCTTGCTCTCAAAAAAGGAAACTCCCGCCTGTTTGACGTTAACCAACAACAGAAGACGCTCCAACATGCTTCACCCTTTGCTGACATATTTGCGGCGTCACCCGCGCGCCGCTCAACCCCCGGATTTTTCTCTTGCTTGAAGGATTGGTGAAATGAATCGCAAAGAGATGCTGCGACTGTTGCTCAATCAGGCTCAGTTTAACGGATTCGAGTTCCGCCGTTGGTTCGTGTCCCATATACAGCCTATCTGGCCCGGCGCCGAACATGCTTTGGCCCTGCTGGCAGAGGAAGGCCGCCATTACACGCTGCTCTTCTCCCACGACTTCGCCCGCAGTTTCTGGCGGAGCGGCGCCCATATGAGCTTCATGATGCCCTCCGTCACCTATCCCAGGGTCACCGCCCAGGGCGACGTGGCCTACGTGACCCGCAAGCCCTTTACCCGGCGCACCATCAGGGCCGATGCATGGAAGTATCACCTGCGCCAGATGGCCGCCGCCGAGGACCCCATCGATTATCTCTCCCGCTTCCTGCCCCCGCAGGACCAGTCCAGGATTCGCGAAATCCCCGCCGCCCCGCCGATGGCGGCCCAGGCCTGAGCCTTGCCGGCCCTGGCCCCAACAGCTTTAAGTCGCGGCTTCCCCGCGGCCGCATGAGGTTGGCGATTTCTCCATGAAATCGCTAGCCTCGTGCGCAGATCCCCAATTGCGCGCGTGAGAATACCGGGGGACCTGCATGCTTTAGGATTCAATTATGCCCATCCCGGAACGGCTGAACCCCACCTTCGTTTCCGCCCGGCCGCCGGCGCCCCGCCGCCCAGACCCGATGGCAGAGGCGCGCCGCCGCCTTATCGTGGCCCTCGATGTGCCGGACGCAGCCTCGGCCAGCGCCCTTGTTGCCCGCCTGCAGGACACCTGCGGCTGGTTCAAGGTGGGATTGAAGCTGTTCGTGGCTACCGGTCCCGCCGTCCTGGAGCCTCTGCTCAAGCGCCGCCACTCCGTCTTCCTTGACCTCAAACTCCACGACATTCCCAACACCGTCGCCGGAGCGGTGCGCTCTGCCGCGGCGTTGGGTGTGCGCATGACCACCGTCCACGCCGCCGGAGGCCCTGCCATGCTGGCCGCCGCCCGCGCCGCTCTCGACGGCCTCTCCGATCCCCCTGAGTTGCTGGCCGTCACCGTGCTTACCAGCATGGATTCGGCCCATTTGAGCGCCATTGGCGTCGAGCGTTCCCCAGCCAGCCAAGTGGAGTTGCTGGCCCGCATGGGCCTGGTTGCGGGCATTCGAGGCTTCGTCTGCTCCCCTCACGAGGTCGCTTCCCTGCGCGCCCTCACCGGTCCCGAAGGCGTCCTGGTCGTTCCCGGCATCCGCCCCGCCGGCACTGACACTGGCGACCAGAAGCGCATCGCCACCCCCGCCGAAGCCCTGCGCCAGGGCGCCAGCTACCTGGTCGTCGGCCGCCCCATCATTGACGCTCCCGACCCCGCCGAAGCCGCCGAAGCCATCCTCAAGGAAATGGCTGAAGTACTCTAAACTACAGTCGTAAATCGACGATTCCGGAGGGAGATGAGGGGTTCAGAGGCCCCGGAAAATCCGATCCGGAGGGAGGCCTGGGTCCCCAGCGACATGTCTTTGTCGCTGGGGTGGAAGAAGGGGGTTTCAACCCCCGCATAAACCACCCACCCATTTTGAAAATCAATCAGCGCGGCGTAAGCCGCGCTTAAATCTCGGCATCTCAAACGCTTCCGATATGCCGGCTTGTGGGTACTTATGTTCTTGAGTGACCCGGTGGTTGACCGATAATGTCGACTACGTCGACCGACTGTTCGTTTCTGAACGGGCGGGCCTAATTGCGGACACGGCGCGCATCTCTCTCACTCGTAAGTTCTTTGTTTTCAGTCTGCAGTTTGGCATGCCGCGTGCAATAACCTGACGCAGGGCACCCATTTAGAGAGGCACTCATGCTCAGCGATCTGAAATTCACTGCCCGGCAACTTGCAAAATCGCCGGGCTTCACCCTGACGGCGATTGTGACGCTCGCGCTCGGGATTGGCGCGAACGCCGTGGTGTTCAGCGTTCTGAACGCACTGCTCCTTCGGCCGGTCAATGTGCCGAATGGGGAGAATCTCTACACGGTGCAGCAGCGCGGTCCATCCCAGTCGTACCTGGACTATGTGGACCTGCGGGACCGGAATCGGATGTTCGAGAGTCTGTCGGCATTCCAGATCGCTGGTCCAGTTGGCATGGATACTGGCGGGAACCCATCGACAGTGTGGACCTACCTGGCGAGCGGAAACTACTTCGACGCACTGGGAATACAGCCGTATCTGGGCCGATTCTTCCACGCTTCCGATGAAAAGGGGATCAACAGCGCTCCCTATGTTGTGCTGAGCTACGCATATTGGCACAGCCATTTTCACGACGACGCGGGCGTTGTGGGCCGGATGGTCGAGATCAACAAGCACCCGTTTACCATCATCGGCGTGGCGCCGCCGGCATTTCGCGGCACAGAGATGTTCTTTGCGCCGGACTTTTGGGCTCCACTCGTCGAACTGCCCTCCGTGGAGGACTTCAACGGCCTGCAGTTTCGTAGCAATCACTTTCTTTTTGTCATAGGGCGCCTCAAGCCGGGAGTCACTCCCGCCGAGGCCACGGCCGACCTGAACGTGATCGGCGCGTGGCTGGCCAAGACGTACCCGAATGACGATGAAGGGATCAAGTTCAGCCTCGCTCGTCCAGGTCTTCTAGGCGACTTGGTGGGCGGACCGGCGCGGGAATTCATGGCCGGTCTGATGTTGCTGGCCGGGCTCATTCTGCTGGCGGCGTGCGCCAATCTGGGTAGCCTTTTCGCGGCGCGCGCAGCGGATCGGGCAAAAGAGGTGGCGGTGCGGCTGGCGTTGGGATCGCGGCGCGTGCGCATCTTGCGCCAACTACTTACAGAGGCATTGCTGGTTTCCCTGGCGGGAGGATTCGTCGGGCTTACGGGCAGCGTAATGATTCTGCATGGGCTGAGCGCGTGGCAGCCGTTAACCGGTATCCCCATCAACGTAGCGGTGAATCCCGATGTGCGCACATACGCTGTGGCGTTCCTGCTGGCGGTGGCCAGCGGATTGCTGTTCGGAATCGTGCCGGTTCGGCAGGTCATGCGCGCGGATCCATGGCAAGTGATTCGCACGGGTGAAAGCGGCGTGACGGGAATGAGGCGCCTCACGTTGCGCGACTTTCTGCTCGTAACCCAATTCGCAATATGCGCCGTGCTGGTCACTTCGTCGCTGGTGGCTGTGCGAGGGCTTGTGCGATCGCTGCACAGCAATTATGGATTCACGCCGCAGGATGTCACGCTGGTGGAAACCGATCTGCACATGGCGGGCTACGCCCAGGATCGCGTGCCCGAGATGCAGCGGCGCATGTTGGATGCTGTGACGGCAATGCCGGGCGTATCTGCCGTGGGTTATGCCGACCAGCTTCCGTTGAGCCTCGGTCAAAGTAACAACGAGGTCTACAGCGACAGCACCACCGACTTCCGGCCAACCAACTATGTCGCGGAATCGATGTTCTACCACATATCGCCCGGCTACCTGGGAGCTGCGGGCACGAGGCTGCTGGCCGGCAGAAATCTTACGCTGAACGACGAGGATGCCGACTCCAAAGCGCTGAAGAAGGTTCTTGTGAATCGGCGGTTTGCGCTTCAAGTGTTCGGCTCGGTCGACAAAGCGATCGGAGGGCATTTCAAGTATTGGGGCGGCTTCCGGGCCGAGGTCGTGGGCGTGGTCGAGGACGGGAAGTACCAGACGCTGACCGAAGATCAGCAACCGGCAACCTTCTTCTCGTTCCTGCAGATGGAGGAGAGCCCCACCTGCCTGGTTGTGCGCTCCAAACGCGATCCGGGAGAGATGGCGGGGGAGCTGGAGCGCACGCTGCATGGGCTGGATTCCGGCCTGCCTCTCACGATCAGGACATGGAACGAGGAGATGGATTTCGCCTTGTTTGCATCGCGCGTTGCGGCGGTAGCGCTGGGCATGCTGGGATTGCTGGGGGCGATGCTGGCGGTGACGGGCGTGTTCGGCATGGCGTCCTATGTGATCAGCAGGCGGCTGCGCGAGTTGGGGATACGCGTGGCGCTGGGCGCGGGGAGAAGCGAAGTTCTGCGCGCCTCGCTGGGACGTGCCTTTCGGCTGTTGGCCATCGGTTCGGCTGCGGGCCTGGGACTGGGAGTGTTGGCCACGCGCGTGCTGTCGCACATCGTCTACCAGGCTACGCCGAAGGATCCGCTGGTGCTGGGCGGGGTGGTTGCGACTATGCTGCTGCTGGGCTTGGTGGCGGCGTGGATTCCGGCACGTCGGGCGCTGGCGATTGATCCGCTAATCCTTTTACGCGAGGAATAGCCTCTCCCAGCGTCGAAAATGCATGCAAAAAACGCGTAAAACGCGCAAAACGCCCCTGACAACACCCGATGTCTCCTTCTTTTGCTCAAATCTGGAGACCTCCAGGTCGGCTTTCACGGTTTTATGACTACCTGCAACAGGACTATCTTGCACATTTGCAGCCGATCAGGCTGTTTGCGGGCCTTTAGGTCGCCGTTTCCAGACCGCCCCGCCGGCTCCTATTCCCTATTCCCTAGTCCCCTAGTCCCTCAGTCCCTAGTCCCTATCCCCTGTTGAAAAGGGCAGCAAAGTGCGCGCAAACAAGGGTCATATCGGTAGACTTCCAGGTCGGCTTTCACGGTTTTTATGACCATCTGCAACAGGACTTTCTTGCCAATTTGCAGCCGATCAGGCTGTTTGTATATGTGCAAGTCGGCCTCCAGGTCGGCATATCCCCAGGCTCAACGGCCGTTTCCAGACCGCAGCGCCGGTGCAGCATTGCGGCCCCGCTTGCCCATTGCAGAGAATTACCGTCGCCCGGCGCACAATCAAAGCATGAACAAGGACCAGAGGCGCGGGCCGTTACTGACCGCTGTTCGCTGTCCACTGACCACTGTTCACTAACCACTGCCCACTGGCGCCACCCCCCACCCCCCCTACCAAAATGCTCATTCCCTTTGCAGCATCTTCGCTCGGACTGAAACCGTAACATACTTATAATCATAATCTTATGGCCTAAACTTAAAGCCAAACCTGTTATCGTAATGGTAAACTTCGACCGCGGAAAATCGCGGTTTGGGGGCGGTTTTTCGCGCCAGAAGCGGCCTTTTCGAGCGCTTTGTGTCTGGCTCTGCCGCAGAGGCCGAAACCCTTCAGCGAGCGATCCTGGAAATGCCAAAGTCCGGCCGTGAAAGCTCTGTTCGCCGCAGCAGGATGAATCCTCATTGAACGGAAAAGCCCAGCGAAGAGCTGGGCTTTTGAGACGCCATATTTCAGCCGGCGCTTATAGTTTCTCGTAGAAGTCGCACACAGAGCATGAGATATAGACTCCGCCTGGAACGCCGCGCTCGCGGTCCTTCACGCGCTTGACG
>JBKQRH010000123.1:0-19400 GCA_052326045.1 Occallatibacter sp.
CCGGCCCTCATCGGCGGCCTGCTCATCACCGCCGGAGCCGTGGTCATCGCGCTCGGATGACCGGCAGCGGAACGCCGCTTCCTTATACTGAGAAGAGAGAGAATGCGGCTTTTGCTGCCGCAAAAAAGTTCCCGTGGACCCATCGACCCAATCCGAAGTCCGCCCAGCCCTGCCCCGCCGCATCGTTCTCACCGGCTTCATGGGTTCGGGCAAGAGCACCGTAGGCCCGCTCCTTGCCGGCCGCCTGGGCTGGAGCTTTCTCGATGTGGATGACGTGATCGAAGCCGAGGCCGGCGCAACCATCGCCGAGCTCTTCGCCCGCTACGGCGAAGCCCCGTTCCGCAACCGCGAACACGCCACCATCGCCCGCCTGGCCGTCGGCGACGCGCTGGTTCTGGCCCTGGGCGGCGGCGCCATCGAGCGAGCTGAGACACGCGAATTGCTGCTTACCACACCCGGCACGCTCCTCGTTCATCTGGAGGTGGAACTGGCCACCACCCTCGCCCGCTGCCGCGGCACCGAGCACGCCCGTCCCATCCTTGCCGACCAGGCCAACCTGGCCAGCCGCTACCAGCGCCGCCTTCCGCTCTACCGCACCGCCCACGTTTCGATTCCCGTAGACGCACTCACGCCCGAGCAGATCGTGGACGCGATCCTCCAGGCTGCGTGCCTGGGCTGACCGCAACGCTCCACCCCGAAACTTCCCCGCTTGCTATCATCGAGACGGGCTCCCGGCGGCCATGCGCTCCGGGTACTCCTCTAAGGTCTTCAACCGCTCAGATGATTCCCTCCTCCCAGTCCGCAGTTTCGGAAAATCCCGCCGCGTCCTCGATTGAGACCGCCGGGCATGGCATGGTCTACGCGCCGCTTCCCGGCGCTACGGCAACCCTCATCCACGACCTCCGCGAGCTGTTCAAGCTCCGGGTCACGGGCATGGTGCTCGTCACCGGCTGGGCCGGCTTCTACCTGGGATCAATGCAGTCCGGCATCTCCAGCTTGCAGCGCGGCCTGCTGGACACGCTCTTCGGCATCGGGCTGGTCTCGGCCGGAGCCGCTGCCCTGAACGAGGCGTTGGAGCGCAAGACCGACGCGCTCATGAAGCGCACCGCCGACCGTCCGATGGCCGCCGGACGCATCTCGCTGGCCCAGGGCATCGTGACCGGCATGGGCTCCCTGGCCCTGGGCGCCTTCTGGCTGCTGCTGCACACCAACCTGCTCACCGTAGCCTTGGCGTTGCTCACCGCCTTCACCTACGTGGCCATCTACACGCCGCTCAAGCGTGTTACCGCCCTGGCTACCTTCATTGGCGCATTTCCCGGCGCCATGGGTCCCCTGCTCGGCTGGACCGCCGCCCGCGGGCGCATCGAGTGGCCGGCCGTGGCCCTGTTCGCCATCCTCTTTGTCTGGCAGTTTCCCCACTTCATGTCCATTGCCTGGCTCTATCGCGAGGACTACGCCCGCGCCGGCATCCGCATGTTGCCCGTCGTCCAGCCCGACGGCTCGTCCACCGTGGCCCAGGCGCTCTTCTTCGCCGTGGTGATGATTCCCGTCAGCCTGACGCCGTGGCGGCTGGGCGTGGCCGGGGCAGCTTACGCCGTGCTGGCTACTCTGCTGGGCTTGGGCTATCTGGCTTATACCATCCGCTTCTCCCGCATTCTGCGCGCCGAAACCGAGGACGAGAGCCGCAGGCTGGCCCGCGATCTGCTCAAGGTCAGCGTCCTCTACCTGCCCCTGCTGTTAACCGCGCTGATGCTCTGCGCCATCCCCAAAGCGTAGATAAGCTGGCAAACTCATCTATGGGGAGGATGATCAGCTCCTGGCGAAAATTTCGTAACATTGCAACACGGCCGCAGGAGTATCCTGTTGGACGGGAGGAGGAGATTGTGCGCGAAATTCACTTACCTTACGTAAAACTGCACGGCGTCAAGGATTTTTTCATTCATCTGTTGACCATCGCCATCGGTTTGCTCATTGCTCTGAGCCTGGACGGATTGGTGGAATATCAGCATCACCGTCATCTGGCCCGCGAAGCGGAGGACGGCTTGCGCGCCGAGATCGCCCATAACGCGCAAGAAATTGGCCGGCAGCGCCAGATGATCAAGGATGGCCAGAATAAACTGGAAACTACCCTAAAGAGCCTAGCGGAGATGCGGGCGCATCCCCACGCCAAAAGAGGTCCAATATATTTATTGTTTGGTTTAGGGGCCTTTGACGATATGGCCTGGAAGACCGCGCAGAACACCGGCGCCATTACCTATATGCCCTACAAAGATGCCCAGGCCTTCTCTAACATCTATCTTGAACCGGAAGTGTATCTCAGGATGGTGCTGCTTAATGCCGAAGATCTTGGCAGTGCGGACTCCCTCTTCATCTCACATCCCGACGACTGGGTTCCATCTCCCGCGCAGATTGATATGGTGACTGATCGCATCGGCAAGGTTCAGTTTAACCTCGTGATATTAAGTTCAGTAGTTTACACACTGGACAATACATACCAGAAATTCGAGTCCGAGCACAAATAGAGTTTTGGCCGGTAGCCGGTGCCCCAGCTCCCGATTTTTGGACCTGGGATACCACGAACCTGGAGAGGTTATCTTCATGAGGAAGCCATGACTGCCTCTGCTCAGCAATCCAACGCCCGCGCCGCCGTCGCCGTCATTCTCGCCGTCAGCGCCGCAGCCACTCTGTTTCTCTTCTGGCTGATCTACGTTCACCCCGCCGCCGCGGCCAGCACGGAGTTCGCCTTTTTGCCCGCGCTCAATGCCGCGCTCAACGGCCTCAGCGCCACCGCTCTTCTCATTGGCTACACCTTCATCCGGGCGCGCCGCGACCAGCTCAATCGCATTAGGGCCCACCGCGCGGCCATGATTACGGCCTTTGCCCTCTCCACGCTCTTTCTGGTCAGCTACATCCTGCACCACGCCTTGCACGGCGACGTCCGCTACCCTGCCCACGCTGCCTTGCGCCTGGTCTACCTGCCGCTGCTGGCCAGCCACATCGTGCTGGCGGTGGTGGCGCTGCCCCTGGTGCTCGTCACCTTCTTCTTTTCACTCACCGGCCGAGTCCGGGAGCACCGCAAGGTTGCCCACTGGACTTTCCCGCTGTGGCTCTACGTCTCGGTGACCGGCGTGATCACCTGGGCGATGCTGCGCCTGGCGCAAGGATAGGAGCGATCATGCCCGCAAGCGGCCCCAACCCGAATCCAGTCCCGCCCGGCGACGGCACGCGCCAACTCCTGCAATGGGGCGCATCGATGCTGGGCGCGGGCCTTTTGGCCGCCGTGTTGCTGGTCACTCTGCTGGGCGGCTTCTCGCCCACCGGCGCCAGCACCAACAGCGGCTGGTTCGCGCTCATCGTCGCCCTGATGTGCATCCCCTTCGGCGGTCTGCTGCTGGCTCTGGGCGTCGCCAAATGGCTCCGCAACCGGCAACTCGCGCGTCACCGCTGATCGTCTGCTATTCTTTTCAATTACTGGAGTAAACGAACATGGCAAAGAGCGTTAACAAAGTCATCCTTTTAGGCAACGTGGGCAAAGACCCCGAAATCCGATCCACCCCCGGCGGCGTCATCGTTGCCACCTTTGGACTGGCCACCAGCGACCGGTTTCAGGATGCACAGGGCAACTGGCAGGACCGCACCGAGTGGCACAACCTGGTCGCCTTCAAGCGCAATGCCGAGATCATTCGCGATTACGTGAAGAAGGGCTCCAAGCTTTACATCGAGGGCAAGCTCACGACCCGCAGTTGGGACGACAAGCAGTCCGGCCAGAAGCGCTACAAGACGGAGATCATCGTCAACGACCTTTCGCTGCTCTCCGGCCGCGACGAGGGCGCTGGCGGCAGCGCCAGCCGGCCGGCAACCTCAGCCAGTTCGACGGCCAGCTTCGACCAGCGGGCCCCAGCAGGCGGACCCGACGACATCGACCAATCCGCCGAAATCTCCGACGACGACATTCCGTTCTAAAGGCAGTGGTCAGTTGTCAGTTATCAGTTGTCAGTCAGTGGCCCTGGAAAGGGGAATCGGAGTCCGCAAAAGGGATCCTTGCCCTCACAATTCGCTGACTACTAATCACTGATCACTAATCACTGACCACTGTCCCCCTACTCCGTCTTCATCAGCGTCGCCATCAGCGAATCCTTGCGCTGGTTGGCCATTCCGTCGGCAATGCGCAGCACACGCATCCAGGCAAATACCGCGCCCCCGGCCAGCACCAGGAAGACCGGCACGGCAGCCCACAGGCTGTCGAATAGCAAGCACAGCCCGAAGACCGCCGCGCCCACACCCAGCACAAAAAGCTGGACCAGCAGGCTGGACAGCGCATTGGCCTGCGATCCGCCCTGCCGCGTCATCCGCCCGGGATTCACGCGGTAAGGCATGGTGAGCGAAAAGATGTTGCCAACGGCCAGATTGCAGGGCAGCGCAAAAAGGAGCCAGGCTGCCGTAGCCGCCACCACCACACCCTCAGGCAGGCCCAGCCGCAGCGTAGCCAGGATGCCGGCCACCAAGATCGCCAGGCCAAACAGCGCGGAATGAAACAGGTTCTTAGCCAGCAACACCGTCCGGATGGGCGTAGGGGAAAGAAAGTACACCTGAATCCCGGCTCCCTCGGCGCCCAGATTGTTATAAAACACGCGCGTAAAGCCCAATTGGGCGTAGACCATGCACACCGGCAGCGCCAGGCGGAACATGTGTCCCTGCGGGCCGGTATTGAAAAAAGCGCCCGAGAAGACCAGGACCAGCAGCAGGGGCGCGCCTATCGCGTAAAGCAGCGGCAAGGTGCGCAGCAGGGCGCGCAGTTCCTTCTCCATCACTGCGGCAATGGGGCCGGAGCCGTCCAGCAGCCATCCGCCCTCGCGCCGCTGCGTCGCCTTCTTCCAGCTGGGAGCCGCACCCAGGTTTTCGCCGCGATACTCGGCCTTGAGGCGCCGCGCCAGCGCGCCCCCGGCTGCCAGCACATACAGCCCCAGTATCCCCAGCGATCCCCATGCCGGCGCAGGCTGCCGCTCAGCGGCCTGCCGCACCGCGCGCGCGCTCAGCCCCGGCGGAAGCCATAGTTGCACCGCGTAGGCTTTATTCAGCCAGGGCACAATCCGATCTCCCACTTTGCGGTAGTTCTCATCCCGCTGCTGGCGGCTCATTGGACCCTGATGCCGCTTCTGGTGCAGCGCAGGATTCAGCAGTTGCAGGCTTAACATAAGCACCACAAACGCCGCGCCCAGAATCTCCCGCGTCTTCCGCTGCGCCAGCCACCGGTCGATCCAGGCAAAGACGGCCCGCACCAGCAGGATGTTGAAGGCCGCAAAGATCCCCAGGCCCAGCGCCGTCCAGGCAAACAGTTCCGGCCGCGCCATCGTGATTCCGGCCCAGATGCCGAGGCAGCACAGCCCGCCCAGAATCGTGGAAATGTCAGCCAGCCCGAAGACTACATACAGCAGATAGAACGGCCCGAAGCTCACCGGAAAGCGCAGCAGGCTGCTCAGATCGAACTGCTCCTGGAACGAGGCCAGCATCACCGGAACCACTTGCCAGATGAGGAACACCACCCAAAGCGGGATGGGCAAATACTTCCACATCTGGAGGGAAGCCAGCTGATAAGCGGCCGCGCCCGCGCCCACGCCAAGCCCCAGCCCCATGGCGGCGTAAATCACAAACGTCACAGTGCGCGCGCCCAGCTCAAACGCGCCCAGTTTGGAGCGCATTCCGTTCTTCAACATCTGCCAGCGCAACTGGGCCAGCGCCGCATACTGCGCCCGGGCCAGCGCGCTCAGCAGTCCCCCGCCGGCCTCTCTCACTTCGGTCACGCCCGCCCCATTCGCGTCAGCCCCGTTTATGCCAGCCATGAAAGCTCCTGCGCCGGCTCCTGCCCGCCCGCTCCCACAATCGAGAGGAATATCTCTTCCAGAGTGAGCCGCTGTTCACCCTCTGCGCCCGGCAACGTGGAAGCCACGCCCGCGCGCAACTCCTCAATCGACCCATTGGCCACCAGCCGCCCCTGGCTGATGATGGCTACGTGGCTGCACAGCCGCTCCACAATCTCCAGCACGTGGGTGGTGAGGAAGATGGTCGCCCCGCGGCTGATCATCCCCATCAGCATGGCCTTCAACATGCCCGCCGCAATCGCGTCCACGCCCTCGAACGGCTCATCCAGAAACAGCACCTTGGGCCCGTGAATCACCGCCGCGGCCAGCGCCAGCTTCTTCTGCATGCCGTGCGAGAAATCGGTCACGAGTTTCCTGTGCTCGCCGGCCAGTTGCATGAACTCCAAAAGCTCTTCAGTCCGCCGGTTGGTGGTCTCCCTGTCCAGTCCGTACATGCGGCCCACAAAACGCAGATACTCGGGCGCCGTCAGCCGTCCCTGCAGCGCCATCCCTTCCGGAACCACGCCAATCTGCCGCTTCAAATCGAGCGCCCCGGCCCCCAACGGCCGGCCCAGAATCTCCATGGTCCCCGCGCTCGGTTCCAGCAGCCCGGTCAGCATCTTGATGGTGGTGGACTTGCCCGCTCCGTTCGGCCCCAAAAAGCCGAAGAACTGCCCCTGGGCCACGCTAAAAGTTACATTATCCACGGCAGTCAGCGCGCCAAAGCGCCGCGTGAGCCCGTGGGTTTGAATCGCCGCGATTTCCATGTGCGGCAAGGATAACAAGGTTGGCGGCCGGAACAAAAACGGACGTTCGGCAGAGCGGCGGACCGGTTTCCGAATAGCCGGCCATCCACTCGGAACGGTTCCGGGGGCAACGCAGCATCGATTACAATTGCGCCAAACCAAAGCCCGAGCCGCTGGCCATCAGCGGGCACAATGAATTGAGGATTGAATGACCGGTAAGCCCTATCGCCCGCAGGAAGACATCGCGACCTTAATGAAGCAGTTCAACCAGCAAGTAAAGGAATCTCCTGAGCTTCCTGACCCCGACACGCGCCTACTTCGCGCGCGGCTGGTGTTTGAAGAAGCTCTCGAGTTCGTCAAGGGCTGTGGTTGCACGGTCACGATGTCTCTTGCCGGATCGAACGGCAAAGAGCAGACCGCGGTCATCGACTCGATCGCCGTCGTGCCCGATCCCAACGGCACACCCGACTTCGTCGAATACGTGGACGGCTGCATCGATCAGCTTGTCGTCACTTATGGAGCGCTCAGCGCCGCCGGCGTGAGGGCCCAGCCGGCCTGGGATGAAGTGCAGCGCAGCAACATGAGCAAAGCCTGGCCACATTGCAGCGTTTGCGACGCCGTTCTCGAGCGGGGTGCGGGCCTGGAGTTGGTTCATCCGCGAGACGGCAACGCCCATCATGGCGATTGGAAGCCGATTCTGAAGGTTCATAAGCGCCCGGACGGCAAGTTCATCAAGTCGCCGACCTATTCACCCGCGGATTTGAGGCGCGTGATCGATGAGCAGATCCAGCAGGCAAACGGGTAGTTGAACCTGTGCATGAGCAACAAAGAGAAAAAATCTTAGACTGCAGCTTCGGGAGGGCCGGTCCGCTCTATGCTTCGTTCGCGGCCGCTTCTTCCGGCTTGCCCAGCGGATCGTTGTCGCGATCCGTCACTTCAACCAATGCAGCCAGCCGCGCCGCCAGTTTCGTCTTCCAGCTTCCCTCCGGGGCGCGCCAGCTCCAGTTGCCGGCGGCGATGGCCGGCGTATTCATGCGCGCCGCCGAGCCGAGTTCGAACAAATCCTGCGCCGGGAGCACCGCCAGTTGCGCCACGCTTGCCTCGACAGCCCGAATCAGCGGCCACACCGGGCTCTCGCCGAATGGTCCCGCGAAGGCCTCGACAGCGCTGCGCTCGACCTTGCCTGCCGTCTGCCACCAGCCTTGCGTGGTGTCGTTGTCGTGGGTGCCGGTATAGGCCACGGTGTCCGGGGTGAATCGATGCGGCAGATGCGTTTGCGCGCCCTTGCCGCCAAAGCCGAACTGGAGCACCTTCATGCCCGGCATGCCCAGCTTCAACCGCAGCGCGTCCACTGCCGGGGTAATCATGCCCAGGTCCTCGGCCACCAGCGGCAGCGGCCCCAGCGCCGCCTCCAGCGCGTGAAAGAGCTTGAGCCCCGGCGCCTTCACCCATTCGCCGTGTACCGCCGTCTTCTCGTCCGCCGGAATGGCCCAGTAAGACTCGAAGCCGCGGAAGTGGTCCAGTCGGACAATGTCGTAAAGCGCGCAGGCGCGGCGAATCCGTTCCACCCACCAGTCGAACCCGCGTCGGGCGAGCACATCCCAGCGATAGAGCGGGTTGCCCCAGCGCTGTCCGGTGGGCGAAAAGTAGTCGGGCGGCACGCCGGCGACGCGCACCGGCTTCAGATCCTCGTCCAGCTCGAAGAACTCAGGGTGCGTCCATACATCGGCCGAATCCATGTTGACGAAGATGGCCACGTCGCCCAGAATCCTGATTGCACTGCGCGCCGCTGCTTCGCGGAGGTTGTTCCACTGTTGCGAGAAGGCAAACTGCAGCACCTGCTCCTGGGCCAGCGCGCGGCCGTGCTTTGCGGCCACCTTCGCCAGAGCCTCCGGCTGGCGGCGGCGCACCGGCTTGGGCCAGGCCGTCCATGCCCCAGTCGAGAACTGGCGGCGCAGCACGGCATAGAGAGCGTAATCGGTAAGCCAGCCCGCCTCAGCCCGGCAAAACCCTTCAAACTGCTCCCATTGCGCGGCTAACTTCGGATCATGCGGCCCGCGGTCCAGAAAGTTCCCCGCCGCCTCGTAGAGCAGAGGCAGCTTGCGCGCCTCCACCTGGTTGAAATCCACATTGCCGCTTCGTCCGGCCAGGCCGGCGATCCGCTCCCCGTCAATCCAGCCCCAGTCGGAGAGAAATTCGAGGCTGATGAGCCAGGGATTGCCCGCAAAGGCCGATGAGCCCGAATAAGGCGAGTTGCCGTAGCCCGTGGGACACAGCGGCAAAACCTGCCATATGTGCTGCTTAGCCTCGGCCAGAAAGGCCACAAACGCGTGCGCGGCAGGCCCCAGGTCGCCAATGCCGCCGTAGGACGGCAAAGAGCTTACGTGCAGCAGAACTCCGGACGAGCGTTGAAACTCCATGGCTTCATTATCTCCGCAGCAGACCTGGAATGCCGGAGCCCTGCCCGGCAGAACAAACCTGAGAACGCAAAAAAGCCCGCGTCCGCTCTAGGGATGCGGGCTTTGTTGTTCTATTGCCCGGCTGCCGTAGCTTACATGCCCGGAATCTCCGGCCCCTTCGATTTGGCGTTGATCCGGATGCGCTTGCTCTTCTTGTAGTCGTCCATGACGCTACTCAGGAAAACGCTGAAGGCATCCGACCGGCGCTGCGCCAGGATCTGGTCGCGCGTCTGGTCGAAGTTTTTGGCGATCTCGTCCGCGCTGGGCTCCTGTTTATCCAACAGCTTGGCCACCACGCCGGTCCGCTGCGTGTCGATAGGACCGCTCAAGGCGCCAGGCGCCAGATCAAAGAGCTGCGGGGCCACCTGGCCCACCTGGCCCAGGTCGGGCGCCTGACCGGTCTCACCCACCAGGTCGCTGGTCTTCACCGTCGCGCCCGCTTCCTTGGCGGCCTTGGCCAGATCGTTTTCCGCTTTGGCCTTGTCCGCCAGCTCCCTGGTCTTCTGGCTCAGCAACACCGGCAATTTCTCCTCGCGGTAGTCGTCCAGAACGTGGCTCTTCCAGTCGGCAAAGCTGGGCGCGTGGGCTGCCGCGATGCCCGTAACCTGGAAGATCGCGTAGCCCTCGCCGGTCGGCGCATATTGCGGCGGGTCGCCCTGCTTGGACTGGAAGGCCTCGGCGATGAGTTTAGACCCCTCGGGCAGCGCCGAAATGACGCCATGGCTGTTGACCGGCGGCGTAGTCGTCACTTCCAGATGGTGGGCCGCCGCGGTCTTCTCCAGGCCGTTCTTGATGGCCTCCGAGGTCAGCGTCCGCGCATAGTTCTCCTCGGCCTGAGCCTCCTTCTGGCGGATCATCGTGGCCTGGATGGCGGGCAGCACCTCGTTGAGTTGCTGCGTGTGCGCCGCCTGGCGCTCTTCCACCTGAACAATGTGGTAGCCAAACTGGCTCTTCACGATCTTTGTGTCGCCGATCTTCTGGGTGAAGATGGCGTTGTCGAACTCCGGCACCATGCGGCCGCGCTGGGCGAAGCCCAGTTCGCCGCCCTTGTCCTTGCTGCCGGGGTCGTCGGAGTTCTTCTTGGCCAGTTCGGCAAAGTTCGCGCCGCCCTGAATCTGCTTGAGCAGCCCCTCCGCCTTGGCATTGGCCGCGGCATCGGTCTTGGCGTCCGCGTCCGGAGCCACCTTGATGAGGATGTGCCGCGAGCGCGCCTGTTCCGGCGTCGAGTAGTCGTAGGTATGCTGGTCAAAGTACTGCTTGATCTCCTGCTGGCTGGGCTGCGGAACCCCGCCGGGCAGTTCATTGGGGGTAAAGGCAAAGTAGGTGATGCTGCGCTCTTCCGGCACGGCGGTCGCGTAGCGCGCGGCGTTGGTCTTGAAGAAGCCCGCCAGCTCGCCGTCAGAGGGATTGATCTGCTTGCGCAGGTCGTCCGCGGAGATCACCGCATAGTCGAACTTGATCTTGACGTTGTCCTTGCGATAAGCATCGCGGACTTCCTGGTCTCCCACTGTGACCCCGGCGGTGATCAGCGTCTGGAGACGATGGATGAGAATATCGGTCCTCACGTCATCCTCAAACTCCGCCACCGAGATATTCAACCGGGTCGCGATCAGGTTGGTATATTGCTCCTCGCCGATGAACTTGCCGTTGGGGAAGAGGACCTCGCCAAACTGGCCTTGGTGCAGAAACTGGATTACATCGTCGTTGGTGGCGTGGATGCCCAGCTTCTCCGCCTCAGCCAGCAAGACCTGCTTCTGCACCATTTGCTGGCCGACCTGCTGCTCGAACAGGCCCAGGATGGCCGGGCTGTCGGGGTAGCGCTGCTGCTGCAACTGCCGGCGGGCCGCCTGCTCCACCTGCCGTTGGCTTACCGCCTCACCCGAAGAGAGGAAGCGGCTGTACAAGTGGGGGTAGATCACGGCATACGTATCGGCGGACGCGGCGCCCTGGGTGCTGGACAGGCCGGGGATCAGGTACAACACCATGCCCACCGAGGCGGCGGCGATGATGACGACAAAAAATGCCTTGACAACACGGCTGTCTTTTTGTTGCAGGAAACGGATCATGGATGGACTTGAACCTTCAACTCTCTACGCGCGGGCGTGGCGTGCCTGCTGAGGCCAGCGCGGGCCAGTTTAAGCTCTGCCGCATGGGGCAGGCATTTCCCGCAAATGCGCAATTTCCGCTCGACGCGATTCACTGTCATTATAGACGAGCCGGAACCCGGAAAGCGCGGACGGACTGCCACAAAACCCGTTCTACGCATAGACGCGCCGCTAAAAGCGGAGCGGGCATCCCGGCTCCGGGATGCCCGCTGTTTTCTTTGCGGATTGCCGGCTCTTAACGCCAGTAGTAGAATCCGCCAGCCATGAAGTACGGACGGTAGTACACCGGCGGATAGCCATAATACGTATAGCCGGCGTAGTACCCGGCTCCGTAATACGGGGAGCCGTAGGGGTAATCGCCGCGCTGGTAGAGGCTTGGGCCGCCCTGATAAAGCCCCTTTGCCAGCCGGGCCGCTTCCTGCGCGTTCACCGACGTGACCGTTAGCGGCGTGTTCAGGTGGAAGGTCACCAGCGCCTCGGCGGGAATCCACACCCCCGGTCCGGGAGAAGCCGCTGAAGCTGCCGTGCCCGCGCCGGCTCCGGCCGCCGCGCCGATGGCGCAGCCTGTGCCGCGGCTCACAGCGCAGCCGATGATGGTGCCGATAATTGCGCCGCTAACGGCATTGCCAACCGTCTGACCGGCTTTGTTCGGTCCCTTCACCTTGAACTGGTCGCTATACAGAGGGTAGCTCTGCCCGCCGAGGTCCAGCGAGGTGAGCTTGAGCGCCAACACCGCGCTCCCGCCCAGGTCGCCGGCCTGCTTAACTTCGGTGACAACTCCATGCATGGTCGCGCCGCGCGGAATTGCCAGCACGCCGCCGACGGCCACGTCGCGGATCACGGTGAACTGAACCGGTTCGCCGTCCTTGGCCCTCTTGGTGCCCACGGACTCGCTGGTCCGCAACTGCAACAGGGTTCCCTGGGGTATGGTCACAGGACCCTTGGGAGTCTCATAAACCGGCGCGGAAGGCTGTGCCGGCACATATTGTGGCCGCGCTGGCGCATACTGGGGCCGTAAAGGCGGAGGCGGCGGAGAAGGCGTCTGGGCCTGAGACTGGGACTGGGACTGACTTGGATAAGGAGGCTGGCCGGGGGTTGGCTGCGGCCCATCCGCGGGAGCGGGAGGCGGCGGAATGGGCGCCATCGATTCGTCCGGCGGGTTGTCCGCCATCTGCTGCGCGCCGGGCTCCGCGCCATTCATGGGCTGCGCATTCTGCGCGTCCTGCGGATTGCCGACTTGCAGGTTGTTGTGCACCTTGGTCACGCCCGCCACATGGCTGGCGATCGACTCCGCAAGTTCGCTGGAGGCCTCGCTCGACACCGTTCCGGAGAGCGTGACCTCGCTCTGGATGGTGGCGGCCGTGATGAGCTCGTTCTTCAGCGCCTTGGAGGCGTCCAGAGCATGCACGACGTCCATCTCGATCTCTCCGTCCGTGCGCTGGCCGGCCGTCGGAGCCGCCGTGTCCTGGGCAAGCGCAACTGCGCTGGACAACAAAACCACCGCGGCCCATGCCAGAACCTGCGGGAAAACTCTTTTCAGTAATGACCAATCTATCTTCATGTTTCTCCTCCGCATGAGGCATTCTTCCAACGGCAGCGGGATGCCGCGCGGGTTGGAAGGACGCTCAAAGGCGCTGCTTCCGGCTCAATTCATTAGACGAGCTTTGGCGGAAGCCGTCATCGGTAAGAACCCCGCGGACGGGAAAAAGTTCCGCAGTTCGCAAAAGAGTCGTGGGCGTTTGAACCGCGCGCCTCCGCTCTGCGCCGTTTCCTGCGGATTCTTACCGGAGCGCCTGATCGAAGGCCGCGGCCAGCGTCCTCAACCCTGCCGCCACATCGGCTCCCAGGTGAACCCGCACCGCGCGCCGTCCTCGCGACTCCAGCACCGCGAGGTCCCCGGCAGCCTGGGCATCGATCACCACCCCGAAGCTGTACGTCTGCCCCGGAACATCCACGTCGACGGTGTGGTCCGCGGTGATCTGGAGAAAGACCCCGGTGTTGGGACCGCCCTTGTAATCCTGCCCGGTGGAGTGCAGGAAGCGCGGACCAAATCCCAGGCATGTGGCCACCCGCTTGGCGTCGCGCACCTTGTGACGGAAGCCCTGGATCGCCGCCTCGTGCTCGGGGAACATGGGCAGGAAAGCCAGCGTGGCGAAGTAGGGTCGGCTTCTATCTTCACTGGCTTTGATCCAATTGTCAGATACCGATCCATTTACAGAAAAACAACCGTTGATAGAGGCGTGGATCATATCAAGATGCGCCTTCAGAATCCCCGCCAATGTTCGGCTCGGCGCATCGTCTTTCAACCTTGTGGCATAAGTGTCTTTGGCATACAACTTGATGCCATCTTCTTCAAAGAAAGGCTCGCGCTCCGGCAGCGTGCCCGTCTTTTCGTAGGCTTCGGTCAGGGCGCGAGTTTCGATCTTGGCCGACTCCACGTCCGGCTGATTGAAGGGGTTGATGCCTATCACCGAGCCGGCCACGGCCGTGGCCACTTCCCAGGTGAAGAACTGCCCGAAGATCTCGTAGAGGTCCTCAATCTCAATGCCTATCACCGGATGGCCGGCGGCCGAGAGGTCCGCCACCTTGGCGTCCTGACTCGAATCGGCCGTCCCCGCGTAGCGGATATAGGCGAAGATGCGGTCGCTGCCATAGACCTCGGGCGCGGCAATGGCCTCGCGGTCCACCGGCGTAATGCCTTTGCCCAGTTTGCCGGTCGATTCGGCGATCAGTTGCTCCAGCCACGCGCCCAGGTCGTAGATCTCCGGCGAAGTGAAGATGGTGATCTTGTCGCGACCGGCATTAGCTGCCGTGCCCAGAATCAGGCCCAGTTCGACCGCCGGATTGTCCGCCGGTGGCAGCTTGGCCGCAGCCACGGCCTTGGCCGCCGCATCCAGCAGCTTCTCCGCATCGAGTCCGGCTGCCGTCGCCGCTACCACGCCGAAGTTCGACAGCGCCGAGTAACGTCCGCCGATCTGCGGATCGCCATAGAAGATGTACCGGAAGTTGTCTGCCTTGGCCACCTGCTCCATCTTCGAGCCTGGATCGGTGATGGCTAGAAAATGGCTACCGGCCTGCTCCGCGCCCACAGCTTGCTTCATCTGCTCAAAGAAATACTGTTTCAGGATGTTCGGTTCGAGCGTGGAGCCGGATTTGCTGGCCACGACCACCAGCGTTTCGGCCAGATTCACCTTTTCGCGGGCCGCCTTCACCTGCGCCGGATCGGTGGAGTCGACGATGTGCAGCGCGGGAAAGCCCGTCTGCTGCCCGAAGGTCGCAGCCAGCACCTCGGGGCACAGGCTGGAGCCGCCCATTCCTAGCAGAAGAACCGTCTCGAAGCCGGCGGTCTCCATGTCCGCGCCCAGCTCGGCAAAGTCCGCCAGGTCCTTCTGTTGCCGCTCGACGATGTCGATCCAGCCCAGCCAGTTTTCCTCGCCATCGCGGGTCCAAAGGCCGGGGTCTTTCTGCCAGAAACGATCAACCTTGCTGTTGGCGTGCCAGTCGGCGGCGGCCAGATCCACGGCGCCGCGAAGTTCTTGGGGTAGTACGAATCGGAAGCTCATATCGTTATAGATTGTGCCTGAAAACTCTGGATTCTGAAACGTGCGGCCGTCACGGCGCCACGCTTGCCGATGCGGATTTTGAGAAAAACCGGCCTACTGCGCCGCGGCCAGGTTGCGGTCCAAAACAGGCTTTGCGGCTTCAAACGCCAGGCGAATCCCGGTCTCCAGATCGATCTTGGGCTCCCAGCCCAGAGAGCGCAGCCTGCTGGAATCCATCAGCTTGCGCGGCGTGCCATCGGGCTTGGAGGCGTCGAAGACCAGGCTGCCTGCAAAGCCGAGCACGCGGCAGACCGTCTCCGCCAGCTCGCGGATGGTCACGTCACTGCCGTAGCCTACGTTCACCAGCGGCGGTAAGCTCTCGCTCAGCAGCGTCCCATAGGTCCGGTCGTCGAGCGTCATCAGGTGTACGCAGGCGTCGGCGAAGTCGTTGCTAAAGAGAAATTCGCGCCGCGGCTTTCCCGTGCCCCACACCACCACCTCGCTCCGCCCGGCGCAGCGGGCCTCGTAGACCTTGCGAATCAACGCCGGCAGCACATGAGAGGTTTCCAGGTCGTAGTTGTCGCCGGGACCGTACATATTGGTGGGCATCGCGGCCAGGTAGCGCGTCCCGTATTGCCGGTTGTACGACCAGCACATTTCGACGCCGGCAATCTTGGCCAGCGCATAGGAACGATTGGTCGCCTCCAGCGGCCCGGTCAGCAGATACTCCTCGCGAATGGGCTGAGGACAGTCGCGGGGATAAATGCAACTGGAGCCAAGAAACAGGAGCCGCTCGACGCCGTTGCGCCAGGCGGCGTCGATCACATTGGTCTGGATCTGAAGGTTGTTGCGAATGAACTCCGCTGGATAGGTGTTGTTGGCGTGGATGCCGCCCACCTTGGCCGCGGCCAGGAAGACATGCTCTGGATGTTCCTCGGCAAAGAAGGCATCGGTGGCCGCCGGATTCTCCAAATCCAGTTCGGCTTGGGAGCGGAAGACGAAATTGCTGAAACCGTGACGCTCCAGGCTCCGCACCAATGCCGAACCTGCCAGCCCAACGTGTCCGGCTACATAGATTCGACTGTCCCTCTTCATGAATCCCCCGGGGAACAAGAAAATCCGGCGGCCGAACGCGGCGGCCCGCTCTCAATGCTCGTGGAAACCCGCCGCAGCCTCATAGCCGTGCTGCTGAACCAGAAGATCGCGCCTGGCCAGCTTCAGATCCTCGTTAACCATCTCGGTCACCAGTTCGCGGAAGGTGGTGCGCGATGTCCAGCCCAGTTCGCGCCGCGCCTTCTCTGGATTGCCCAGCAGCGTCTCCACCTCGGCCGGGCGGAAATAACGGGGATCGACGCGCACCACGATCTCGCCGCGGCCGTTGACGGCATGTTCCTCCACGCCGGTTCCCTGCCAGCTCAGGGGCATGTCCAATTGCGCGGCGGCAATATCCACAAACTCCCGCACGCTGTGCTGCTCGCCGGTGGCGATCACGTAGTCGCGCGGGGTCTCCTGTTGCAGCATCAGCCACTGCGCCTCCACATAGTCCCGGGCAGGGCCCCAGTCGCGCAATGAGTCCAGATTGCCCAGATACAGGCAGTCCTGCAAGCCCACCTTGATGTGGGTCAGCGCGCGCGTAATCTTGCGGGTCACAAAGGTCTCACCGCGGATGGGAGACTCGTGATTGAAGAGAATGCCGTTGCAGGCGTACATCCCGTAGGCTTCGCGATAGTTCACCGTGATCCAGTAACCGTAGACCTTGGCCACGCCGTACGGCGAACGCGGATAGAAAGGTGTGGTCTCCGATTGCGGAGTCTCCCGCACCAGGCCGAACATCTCCGAGGTCGAGGCTTGATAGAAACGGGTCGTCTTGGTCAGCCCCAGCAGCCGGATCGCCTCCAGAATGCGCAACGCGCCCAGCGCATCGGCATTGGCCGTGTACTCCGGCTCCTCAAACGACACCATCACGTGGCTTTGCGCGGCTAGGTTGTAAATCTCGTCGGGCTGAATCTTCTGGATCGTATTCACCAGGCTCGAAGTATCGGTCAGGTCGCCATAGTGCAGCACCAGCCGGGGATGGTTGGAATGCGGGTCCTGATACAGGTGGTCAATGCGCTGGGTATTGAACAGCGAGGAACGGCGCTTGATTCCGTGTACTTCATAGCCCTTCTTGAGCAGGAACTCGGCCAGATAGGCGCCATCCTGACCGGTAACGCCGATGATCAAAGCCTTCCGCATCGTATGCAATCCTCTCGGTGCCCGCACACCTCAACGGACGCCAGGCTTCCCGTTTGCGACGGCGCCAAACGGCATTCCCGTCCGCTCTAATCGCCTGCTTCTATCTTAAACAATGCAACCATGCGAGCGGACATGGAAATTCTGCCGCCGTTTGCGTGACCGCGAAGGTCATCTCAGGCAGGCCTGGCGAGAAGTTGCCGGAGAAAAAGAATGACGAAGCGTGGGTTGTGTTTGAGGTAGCGTTTGGCCAAGCGCCGCGGCTCCGTTGCGAAGCGAAATGCCCATTCAAGCCCGGAGCGCCTCATCCATCGGGGAGCCCGGGGTTTGCTGCCGGAGAGGAAGTCGAAGGCGGCCCCGACGGCACACATCACGGTATGAACCCGGCCTACGTGTTCCATGATCCAGTTCTCCTGCTTCGGGCAGCCGAGGCCCACGAAGAGCAACCGTGCCCCAGAGGAGGCGATTCGATCGACGACGGCCGAGTCCTCTTCGGGCGTGAGGGCCCGGAAAGGCGGGCTTTCCTGAAAAACCACGTTGAGATTCGGGTGCCGCAAACGCACCGCGCCGATCAGAGCGTCGAGAACTGACTGGCTTCCGCCGTAGAAGCCGACAGATATTCCGGCTTTTTCGGCTGCCGCCAGCATGGCTGCCGTGGCGTCAGGGCCGCAGACCCGTTGTGCGCTGCTCTCCCCAAGCGCGCGAAGCGCCCAGGCTAGAGGCATTCCGTCGGGGAAGACCACGTCGGCGCCATTGAGCAGGCGAAGGAAAGCCGGATCGTCAACGGCTTCCATGACCACATGGACATTGGCGAAGACAGTGCGCGGGACTGCCGTGCCTGGGCCCATGCAAGACTGTGCTGAACCACCTTATCGTAGCTGCCGACGGCGATATTGACCCCAAGGATGGGCCGGGTGGCGAAGGGATTCCTCAGCTCGGCGGTCGTACTCACGGTTGGTATCTCTGTAGCTAAATCATGTGCGACCTTGGACAGGACGCGCCCAGTGCCCATGCGCCGCCAGACGCGGCATCCACCCTGGCCCTCACTGGGAATGCCGGCTGCCGAAGTGATACAACGCGCCGACGGTGAAGCCCTGGGTGTTGAGCTTTCCGGCGGGCGCGGTGTTCTGAAAGAAATCGGGCCAGGTTTGGTATTCATAATCGGCCCGCACCCAAATACTCTGAGAGACCCGGTATTCCAGACCGCCTCCCTCGCTGGTGACGGTGCGGGTTTGATGATTGTAAGCCGCATGAGGATTTTCCCCGTAGTCTGCGTTGCCGTATCCGATTAAGAGCTTTCCGTAAGGGCGGATGTTGCGGAAGTGGTGCCAGGAGTAAATCACCCCACCCCCGGCAACGTCCTCCCGCAGATTCGCCGGTTGAGACGACGAACGGCCGTAGTTGAGGTCACGAGCTTCGACTTCGATGCCGAATCCGTGCAGAAGCGGCGGCCCCAGGTTCGGGGAATAGTCGATCCACAGTGTGCCGCCGAGCAGGTGGCCGTGCCCATAATCGGGGTTGTAGCCTGAAAAGCCGGCGCCGATGGCCAAATGCGGTGTTGCCTCCGTGGCTGCCGGTGCGGTTTGTGCAAAAGCGGAGTGTGCCGCACAAACAAAAATAACTACGAGGGCCAACCCAAGATACGGCTTCAAACGCATTCTGTATCTCCTTTTAAAGTTGAAGGACACCCTCCTCCCGAGGCATTCCCCTTCGCTAGAGTGTACATCCGCAATGTAAAAATGCAAGGCAAAGATTCCGCAGGCGTTCCCGGCGGCGGGCCTCCAATCTCGGGTTGCCGCTTCCACCCCTGCGCAGATTCAGAATAGCAACGCACCCGCCCCTGCTTCGAAGGGCGGCAAGCAACCAGCGAAGCAGTTCAATCCGCGGTCCTGCCAAACTCCGCGCCCTGGTTTAGAGGCAGCTCAGACGGCAAACATCAACCGATTTTCGCCAGCCGGCCGCTGTCATTGGGTCTCTTTTGGCCAGTTGGGCGTGATGCGGATCAGGTCCAGGCCGCCCGCATCCTCAACCACAAACGCCGGCGAGGAAGCCGGCACGGCCACGATGCCGCGCGCGGGCAGGTCGAACGTTTCAAATCCCGGCCCGGCGATTCTGCCTGCCCCGGCGGCGGCAAACAGATACGCCAGCCCGCTGCGGCGGGCCAGCCCAGGAGCCGGCTCGTCTTCACTGGGAAGACTGGGACCCGGCAGACCGGGGCCGCACAGGCTATTGCTGGACCGGCTGCCTGCCACGGGAATCCGCTCCAGGCGAAAGTACTCCGCATCCAGCAAAATTGTGCGGTCCTTGAGCACCCTGGCCGGCGCCTTGCCGGCTCGGGTTACCAGCCGCATGGCCTCCAATGCTTTCTCGATATGCAGTTCGCGGCCGCGTCCGTAGTCGTACATCCGGTAGGTCAGGTCGCAGTTCTGCTGCGTCTCCAGCAGAATCGACCCCGGCC
>JBKQRH010000124.1:0-4922 GCA_052326045.1 Occallatibacter sp.
CCTCGGATGGCAAGGCCAGCGTGGAGGAGATGGCGGAAGCCGCCAAAAAGCTCGGCTATGAATACATCCTCATCACGGACCATTCGAAGGCCGTAACCATCGCGAATGGCCTGGACGAAAAACGCGCTGTGGAGAACATCCGCCGCATCAAAGCGGCGCGCAAGAAAGTCAAAAACATCGAAATCTGGACAGGCGCGGAGGTCGACATCCTGGGCGATGGCAGTCTCGATTATCCGGATGAAATCCTGAAGCAATTCGACATCGTCTTGGTGAGCGTCCATTCCCGCATGAACATGCCCGGCCAGGAAATGACAGCCCGCCTACTGAAAGCTCTCGCCAATCCCTACGTCAGAATCCTCGGACACCCCACGGGCCGCCAAATTCTGAAGCGCGATCCGTTCGTTTTCGACCTGGAAAAGGTCTTCGCGGCAGCAAAGGAATACGGCGTCATCCTGGAATTGAACGGCCACCCCGAACGCCTCGACCTCTGCGACCGGCACCTGAAGCTGGCGCGAGATCGGGGAATGAAAGTCATCATCTCCACCGACGCGCACAGCCCCGATCATTTCAAACTGATGCGTTACGGAGTGGTGACAGCGCGACGCGGCTGGATGCGCAAGGAAGACGTCCTGAACACCCTGCCGCCGAAAGAGCTTCTCGAAAGCCTGCGGCCCTGACACCTGACACCTGGCACCTGACACCTGCCCGTCACTGCTCTTTCCCAAACCGCACCACGATGAGCGTGAGGTCATCCGCCTGCGGAGCATTACCTACAAATTCGTGCACCTCGCCCACCACACGGCGGCAGATTTCATCCGCACTCAGGCCTGAACAACCTTCCAGAAGATTCCGCAGCCTGGCTTCTCCGAACAGCTCTTCATCGGCGGCGTGCGCCTCGGTGACACCATCCGAGCAAATCAACAAAACGTCGCCGCTTTGCATTTGTGCGCCGGCGACTTCAAACGTCGTGCCAGGGAACAATCCCACGGGGAAGTTCGCGGGACTCAAACGGTCAACCCCGCCGCTGGCGCGGATAATCAGAGGCGGAACGTGCCCGGCGTTGACGAACTGAAAGCTGCCGAGACGGTCCATGACACCGTAGAGTATCGTGGCGAACATTTCCGAGGGTGTCCGCTCGCAAAGGAAATCGTTCACGCGTTCAAACAAGACAGCAAGCTGCGGGTCGCCGGCTGCCACCGCGGCGAAGGCTCCCTGCAGGTTGGCCGCCAGCATGGCGGCGGGAAGGCCCTTGCCCGAGACGTCCGCCACGACGAATCCGTAGCGCTCGCCGGGCAGGTGCACCATGTCGTAGTAGTCTCCGCCCACATGTTCCGTCGGCATGGTGGTGGCGCAAACCTGGAAGTAGTCGCAGGTCGGGAAGCGGCGTGGCAAAAGCGCCTGTTGGATGTTGCGGGCAAGGAACATCTCGTGCTGGATGCGCTCCTGCTCTTGGGCAATGCGCAACAGGCGGGCGTTCTCGATGACGGTGGCGCCTTCCACGGCGAGTGTTTGCAGCACCTCGCGGTCGAGCCCCGTCACCGCGGTGGGGTGCGAACGCGTATCAAGATAAATGACGCCGAGCAGTTCGGGCGCCGTGATTTGGATCGTCTCACCCCCCGTTTCAGAAACCGGCAGCTTCTGTAAAGGGACGGCAACAATGCCGCGCACTTCGGTACGGATGATCTTGGTCTCCTGAGCCGTGCGGCCGGTCATCTGGTCTTCCAGGATCACTTCTTCCTGGCCCGAGGCCGCCACCCGCTCCACCACGGCGCGGGAGTAGTCTGTGACGTCGCGTCCCAGGTAAGCGCCGCCCGCTCCCCGAGCAAGCTTCAGGCGGAGGTTTCCATCCGGCTCGAGGAGGAACAGCAGCCCGCGCTCCGCGTTGGTCAGTTGCAACGCCGAATCCACCAGAGCCACCAGAACTTCCTCGAGCGCCGGGGCCCGGTGCATCATCTGGGCCATGCGGAGGAGCAACCCGAGATGCTGGAGCTGCGGCGCCGGACCCGCCGCAGCCTTCTCCAGCTTTTCCAGCAGTTCCGGCAGCACCGCTTGGTCCAGCTCGAACGAAAGCGTGTAGGAATCCGCCACGCCCAGATTGATGCGATCACCCGATTTCAGCGGGCAGGAACTGATCTGTTCATTGTTCACGGTAGTCCCGTGCCGGCTGCCCATGTCTTCAATAAGGTAGCCGCTATCTGTCTTAACGATTTGAGCGTGACGACGCGAGATTCTGCTGTCCAGCAACACCAGGTCGCTGTCGCTCTGCCTGCCCATCGTAAAAGGCGTGCGAACGATTTCGACTTCGCGCTGGTTCCCAAACGCGTCACGAACGATGAGACGTGGAACAGTATTCGCCATATGCGCCGCCTACCCGAACAGAATGGCAATGATTATAGCAAGGAACCCCGAGCCGCCAAAGCCCCGCCTGAAAGGATTTCCTGGCAGTGTCCTGGTTTGCGGCGTGCCACCTTCCCCCACCTACTACCTACTACCTACCCAGAATACGTTTGACAAACCCCATCACGACTTCTGATAATCGCAGACTCTGGAATCGCAAAGGCATCCACTATGCAAAAGTCACGGCGCATGCTTGAAATCTTGTTGGTTTGTGGCCTGGCGGCGGGCCCCTTATTTGCATCCCAGCGCCCGCCGGCCGAGGCCGAGAAGACTGCGGAGAAGGTTCTCCTGCAAGCCATCATCATCGATACCCATGCGGACACCCCCCAGATGATGCTGGATGAGGGCTACGACCTCGCCCAGCCGGACAGCCCTTTCATGATCAGTGTCCCGAAGATGCGGCAGGGGCATCTCTCTGCCGAGTTCTTCTCCATTTGGGTGGATGTGGGGTGGCCGAAGCAAGATCTCATTCACCGCGCGCTCGATTTGATTGACGTCGTGTACGAGCAGGTCGGACGCCACTCCGACGTCCTCGGCATGGCCACGACGGCAGACGAAATCGTGCGCCTCCATCTCCAGGGAAAGTTCGCCATCTTGATGGGAGTCGAGGGTGGCCACATCATCCAGGACGACCTCCGCGCGCTGGACATCTACTACCGCCTGGGCGTCCGTTATATGACGCTGACCCACACCGCTAATACAGAGTGGGCGGATTCCTCCGGCGACAAGCCCAGATGGAACGGCCTGACGGATTTTGGCGGGCAGGTGGTCGAGCGCATGAACCGCCTGGGAATGATGGTGGATATCTCCCACGTGTCCGACAAGACCTTTTACGACACGCTGGCCGCCACCCAAGCCCCTGTCATCGCCTCCCACTCTTCCTGCCGCGCGCTTTGCGATGTTCCCCGCAATATGACGGACGATATGATCCGCGCTCTGGCCAAGAACGGCGGCGTCATGGACATCAACTTTTACTCCGGCTTTCTAAGCCCCGAGTTCGCCGCCGCCTACCAAAAGGTTGCCCCGCAAATCAAGGCGGATGAGTCCGCCGCAGAAAAGCAGTACGCGAACGACCGTAAACGGCTGGCCGAGGAGTCTCGGAACATTTGGGCGCGCTACGCATCCCAATTCCCCGCGCCCAGTTACACTGCCATCGCTGACCACATTGACCACGCCGTGCAGGTCGCCGGCATCGACCACGTCGGCCTGGGATCGGATTTCGACGGTATTGATTCGGCCCCCAAGGGCATGGAGGATGTCTCAAAACTTCCTGACTTGGTGCGCGAACTGGCCCGGCGGGGATACAGCGAAGAGGATCTGAAAAAGATTCTGGGCGGCAACCTGCTGCGCGTCATGCGACAAGTGGAACGCGTGGGTCGCGAGATGCGATCCCCAAAATAGAGAAGCCGTCTGACCTTTGACCTTCGACTCTTGACTTGTCGGGAAACACTGAGTATTTCGAATATATTTGATTGAAACTTCGGAGACATGGAGATGATGATGAAAAACCTGCTGACCACATTTTTCGCGATGATGCTTATCACTGGAATTCTTTGCGGCCAGACCGCGACATCTGAGACTGCCGCAAAGCCAACAGCGCAGCGCGCCGCGGCAAGGCCCTCGTTGCTGAAACCCTCCTCTCTTAACGAGCAAGCTCCTGCCACTTTCAAGGCGAAGTTTGCAACCACCAAGGGAGACTTCGTGGTGGAGGTCAAGCGCTCCTGGTCGCCGCTGGGCGCGGATCGTTTCTACAACCTCGTCAAGAACCATTTCTACGACGGCGCCGCTTTCTTCCGCGTGCTGCCGGGTTTCGTGGTGCAATTCGGAATCAGCGCCAACCCCGACATTTCCCGGGTATGGGTCTCCGCCTACGTCAAGGACGATCACGGCACCCAGAGCAACCTGGAAGGCTACCTGACCTTCGCCACCTCCGGTCCCAACACCCGCACCACGCAGGTATTCATCAATCTCGGCGATAACCAGAGCCTTGACCGGATGGGCTTCTCGCCCTTCGGCAAAGTCATCGAAGGCATGGACGTGGTGGAAAAGTTCTACAGCGGTTATGGCGAAGGTGCACCGAGCGGCAAAGGCCCCGACCAGGGTCGACTTACGAACGAAGGCAAAGCCTATCTCGACAAAAGCTTCCCGCTGCTGGATAGCATCAAGACGGCCGTTATCGTTCGGTAGTCAGTAGTCAGTGGTCAGTCGTCGGTTGGAGGTGGTCAGCCTTTTCGGGGTCAAGTAATTGTCGACCCATGGGGGCAGGCCGCTTCCGGCTTCTGATTTCTAGTTTCCAGTTTCAAGTTTCCAGTTTCTGCTTTCCAGTTTCCAGTTTGACCTTCGACCTTAGACTTTCGACTTTCGATTGGACAAGGAGCTCCCATGACCGATCTAAGACCCGGCAAGTACGCAATCTTCGAGACCAGCCAGGGTCAGATTACCTGTGAGTTATTCCCGCAACACGCTCCGCAAACGGTGGGGAATTTTGTTGGTCTCGCGACAGGAACGAAAGAGTTCATTGATCC
>JBKQRH010000125.1:0-49879 GCA_052326045.1 Occallatibacter sp.
CTCAAGCAGCGCGATTACGCCCTCCTCGCTGATCTGCCCCTGGTAGGTGGGCATGATCGGCGCATACCCCTGGGTCACGTGCTGCGACGGGTTGAGAATCGACTCGCGCAGATAAGCTTCGTCCGCGGTCACCGTCCCTCCGCTTGCAAGCGGCAACTTGGCCCCGTAAACGTTGGCCAAACTCGGCCCTCTCGCATTCGGCCGCGCATTGTGGCAGGCCGCGCAGCTCAGGCTGGCAAACAGCCGTTCTCCGTTCTGCGCCAGCGACATGCCGCTGGTCGAGCTGGCCAGCCACTTCCTGTAGTCCTCCGGCGTCAGCACCACCACGTCGCCGATCATCGCCGAGTGATTCGTCCCGCAGTACTGCGTGCAGAACAGGTGATAGGTCCCCGGCGTCGTGGCCTCAAACCACACCGTCGTGTAGCGGCCCGGAATCGCCTCCCGCTTCACCCGGAACGCGGGGATGGAAAAGCTGTGAAACACATCCTGCGAAATCAGCGTCAACTGCACCGGCCGGCCCGTCGGCACGTGCAGCGAGTTGATCTCATGCTGCCCGCCCGGATGCTCCGCCTTCCACATCCACTGCTTGCCCACCACGTAGATGTTCATGGCGTTGGCCGGCGGCGTATAGACCCGGAAATAGATCAGCGCGCCCCACACGAACATCACCAGGAACAGTCCCAGCGGAATGATGGTCCACGTCGCCTCCAGCAGCGTCGATCCCTCCACCTGCACCGCCACCGGGTGGCGCTTCTTGCTGTAGAGGATCGAAAAACTCACGACCAGCAGAACCACGATCGTCAGCCCGATCAGGCTTACCAGCGTGATGAAGAACAGCAGCGCGTCCATCTGCGGCGCAAGCCGCGACGCCTCCGGCGGAAGCAGAGGGAAGTTCGTCATCCACTTGACGAGAAACTGCCAGATTACTGGACTGATGCGGCTCATCCCGTTATCCGTTCACCTTCTTGTCTGTTCCTGTCTGGTCGTCCTTCCGCGCGTCTCTGCGGAACATGACCAGCATGAATCCACCCAGCGAACACATCGTCACCAGCCCGCCCAGCTGCACCACCCGCGCCACGATCAGCGAGTGCTTGTTGGTCTGGGGATCGTAGTGGTAGCAGTAGGTCAGAATATTGTCCACCGGCGAGCCGATGCGGTTAGCCGAAGCCTCCGCCAGTCCCAGCCGCAGATCCTTGGGCGAGTACTCCACGCCCATGTAATACTGCGCCAGCTTGCCCTCCGGGGTTACGATCTGAATCGAACTGGCGTGCGCAAACTGCGTCAGCCTGCCGTCCGGGCCGGGAATCTTCACGTACCCAAAGCCTACCGCCTCGGTCAGCGCGTCGATATTCGCCTGCGTCCCGGTCATGAAGTGCCAGCCCGAGGCCGTCTCCGGATGTCCGTACCGTTTCAGGTAAGTCCGTTTCTTGGCCGCCGCCAGGTCCGTTCCCTCCGTGGGATCGATGCTCACCACGAGCACGTTGAAGTCCCTGCCCGGAACTTCATCCACCATCTGCAATGCGCCCGTCAGCCCGTTCAGCTCCTCTGAGCACAGCATGGGGCACTGATAGTAAACCAGCGCCAGAATCGCCGGTTTTTTGCCGAAGTAGCTCGCCAGTTGCACCTGTTTGCCCTGGTCGTCGGTGAACGTCAGCCCCAGCGGCAGTTGCTCGTTCAGCCGCTGCGCAATCCCCACTTTATTCAGGATCGCCGGCGGCTTGTCGCTGACCGGCGCCATCTGTTTCTCGTCGTAGCGCGAGACCTGCGACCTAAGCGACGGCGTGAGCAACGCTTGGCAAAGCGCCACTGCAATCGCCGCAGCCATCGCCGCCGTTCGCCAACCTCTCCGCATTGTGCCTGCTCTCTGCATCTTTCCCGCTTCCTGTCTGCTCCTGCATCCGTGGAATCAGCCTAACCCAAGAATGATGGGTGCCCCAGGTCTCGCTTCTGAGACCTGGGAATTCATAAATCTTGGGTGCCCCAGGTCTCGATTTTGAGACCTGGGATACCACAAATCTCTGGGGCACCCAAATCTCCCTCGCCGCAACTTAGCCCGCTAAAAATCTTCCGTGCCCCACCCTTGCGCCTTCTTTCTGGCGCAAGGGTGGGAAACCACAAATCTCAACCCCACGCGTTCCACTCGCTCTACTTCCGCTGCTCCCCGCGCTTGCCCGCCACTGCCTCCGTTGTTGCTTCGTCCTGTTCATAGCCGGTGCGCGCAAATCCATTGGTCAGAGGCGCCGTAACCGCCGGCTTGCTCTCCCCCGTCAACAGCGGCGCATGGTCTACCTGCGGCGCCACGGGCAACCCGCTCTGCGCAATCAGTTCCATCGCCCGTTCGATCGGTATTCTCACCTTGCCCTGCGCCCTGTCGGCCCAGCTGTAGTTCTCCAGCAGCAGCTCCTCCCTCGCATGCAGATCGGCGATGTCCTGGCTGCCGTCATCGGTTTGCAGCCTGGGCGTGGGAAACTGCTGCGTCAGCTCGGCCACTTTGTTCTGCATCTCCGGATTGCTGGGCATGTTGCCGAGTTGGCGAATATCCACCGTCTTCGCCCATTTGCCCGGCGGCCCGTTTTCCCTGGCCAAATGCGCGTTAATAACCTTGCCGACGCCGTAGGCCAGCACCGCCGTCACCACCGCAAAGATGCTCAGCGCGACCAGGAAGACCACCACGCCGGAGACGCGGACATCCGTCGCTTCGTAGCCGTGCGACGCGTCGATCTCCTCCGGCTCGTGCCCTTCTTCGTGCTTATCCGGCTCGTTCGGGTTATGCGTTTGCATGCTCAGGCTCCAGAATCTCCGCCACATGCGGATCGTTGGTTTGCACCAACGCGCGCGTCTTCAACTGCGTGCAATAGAAGGCAACCCAGAAGGCTGTCATCGCTACCGGCACGGCCACATATTCGAGAATTCCCCAACTGAAATGGAGGTTCCGCGCCGCGTCCTTGAAGTTCGGCTCGATCAGCCAGAACAAGTCGAATGCCCTGGCGAAAACCATCCACTGGCACACCCGCACCAGCCGCTTCTTGTTGCGCTTCAGGTCTCGCGACAGCAGCAGCGTGAACGGAATCAGCCAGTGGAAGATAAAGTCCAGCGTAATAATCACGCCCCAGTGCCCCCGAATGCGGTCCAGGTACCAGGGAATCTCTTCCGGCAGATTTCCCGACCAGATGATCAGGAACTGCCCGAAGGCCAGGTAGATGTTCAGCATCACAAAGGCAAAGGCGAACTTGCCCAGGTCGTGCTGCTCGGTCTGCCGCAGAATGGTGCGAAACGGCTCGCCCTTCGACAGAGAAACCGCGACGATGATCCCCAGCGCCAGCACCAGGTACCCCTGCCCGACCAGAAACAGCAGGCCGTACACCGACGAGTACCACGTGGGGTCAAGCGACATGACCCAATAGATAGCCGCGGCGGACATGGTGATGGCATACACAACGATGCCCGGGCCGCTGATGTTTTCAAATTTCTTGATCCAGTAAGGTGTTGTCTCCGCCGATTCCGCGTCGCGCTTCAAGCCCAGATCGTTGAGCCGCCAGGTATAGAAGGCCCAGATCGCGAAGCACAGCAGGCTCACCAGCCAAAACATCTCCGGATTCAGCATCGGCTGCTTGAACTCGATCGCATGTTTGATTGTCTCCAGTTGCTCCGCGCTGATCAGGCCGCGCATCACGCCATCATTCACCATCGCCGGATTCGCCCACAGGTACAGCTTCTTCAGCGAGAACGCAACCACCAGCCAGTAGGCGAAAACCAGCGGCAATGTCCGGCTCATCGCCTCCAGCGGCCGGCGCAGCAGCAGCCCCCACTTGCCGCCCGAGCAGTACTGCACCATCAGCAGCGCCAGCCCGCCCACCGAAAAGCCAAAGGTGAGCATCAGGCCCAGCAACCAGGCCCGCAGCACGTGGTCAATGGACCCGTCGACAAAGGCCAGTACAACGGCGATGACCGAAAAGACCGACCCGATGGCCAGCGCGCGCGTCTTCCAGCCGTCCACAAAGGCCGGTGCGCCGAGGTCGGCGGGAAGTGTGTTGGCGTGCGTCTCGTGAGCCATTCCGTTCGTCCTTAGTCCCTGGTCCCTACTTCGTGGCCGGTTTGCTTGCGGGAATCGAAATCTTGGGGGGCGCTGGATTGGCCGGAGCCAGCGCCGGTGTCCCCTCCTGAGTAGCCGGCAGATACCCCTGGACCGCCGTTGCGGGCAGCGTCCACGGTTCGGCAAAGCTCTCCGGCAAATTCTTCTCGCGAGCAATCTCCTTCAGATCTCTCACCTGAACGCCCGCCGGCACATCCTTCTCCGTCGCCGCCTGGCTCAACTGCAACGCGCGTATGTAAGCCGCCACCGCCCATCGATCCACCGGCGTCAGTTGCGCCGAGTAGTCCGGCATCGCCCCATAGCCGTTCGTCATCACGTAAAAGTAGTGCGAGATGGGCTGCGACAGACGCACCTGGTCGTGAAAATTCGCGGCTGGCTTGTAACCGCGTTGCACAATCTCGCCCAAACCGTTGCCCACTCGCGAGTGGCATGGCGTGCAGTAGATGTTGAACCGCTCCTGTCCGCGCTTGAGCACGTCGAGCGTCACCGGGAAGGGCATCTCGTTCTTCTCTTCGCGATAGCCGTTGGCGGCCTGGACCACGCCGGTATAGAAGTAGCTGTCCTCGCGCAACTGGCCGCGAGCCACGGTGTTCGCCACCTGCGGACGCGCGCCGCGATGATCGGCAAACATCTCCGAGCCCCGCTGCGAGCGGATCTTGGGCTGGTCCTGCATGTCCTGGCGGCAGCCGGCAATCAGCAGCAGTGCGGCCAGACAGCCCACAGCGGCAATGCGGGCGATGGGGAGCTGTGGTTTCCCGCCCTTTCGCCAAAAAGAAGGCGAATGGATGGGGCACAGGGTCTGACCACTGACCACTGACCACTGACCACTGTCTTTGAGGCGGCAAACTTCCATCAGTACTCCACCTCCACCACTGAAACCGGCTCAAAGCTCAGCAAATACTTCTTCGTTTCGACTAAATCGAACTTCGGGTCCAGCGCCTCCAGGCACAGGAAGAACTTGTCCGTAGTCGCCCCGTTGCGGAAGTTCGGCGCGTTGAACAGCGGATGATAGAGCGCCGGCAGCCCGTTCAGCGCCAGCATGCCGAAGGCCGCCGAAAGCCCCGCAAACAAAATCGTCCACTCGTACGCGGGCACAATGAAGGCCGGCCACGAGTACAGCGGCCGCCCACCGATATTCAACGGATACGCCCACACCGAGATCCAGGTCTCCAGCAGGAACATAGCCGCCAGTCCCATCAGCCCGCCCACCAGCGTAACCAGCGGCACCTTGTTGCGATGGAAGCCGATGGCCTCGGCCGCCTCCTCCACCGGGTAGGGCGTGTAGCAGTCCAGCCGCCGCCAGCCGTCCAGCCGCGCCTGACGCGCTGCGCGGATCAGCTCGCCTGGCGTATCGAATTCGGCCAGCAGGCCGTAGGTTCCTTCGCGTGGAGGCATCAGTCACCAGCCTCCGCCGCCGGCTTGGGCGTAATCTTGGGAACGATCTTGGCGCCCGGCAGCAACATGCGTATCTCATTCATCGGAATCATGGGCAGGAAGCGCACAAACAGCAGGAACAGGAACGTGAACAGCCCCAGCGTGCCCACATAGGTCATGTAGTCCCACCGGGTCGCGCGGTAAGTTCCCCAGGCCGAGGGCAGAAAGTCGCGGTAGAGGCTGGTCACCACAATCACGAATCGCTCGAACCACATGCCCGTGTTGACCACGATGGAGATGAAAAACATGTACCCTATCGAGGTGCGCAGCTTGCGGGACCACAAGGTCGTCAGCGGAATCACCAGGTTGCATGTGACCAGAACCCAGTACGACCACCCCATCGGTCCGAACATCCGGTTCCACATCATGAAGGCTTCCCAGTGCGAGGCCGAGTACCAGGCCATGAAGACTTCCATCGCATACCCGTACGCCACGATGAAACCGGTGGCCAGCATCACCTTGCCCATATTGTCGATATGCCGCTCGGTGACCAGCTCCTCCAGGTGATAGAACTTGCGCAGCGGAATGGCGAGCGTCAGCACCATGGCAAAGCCGGAGTAAATTGCACCAGCCACAAAGTACGGCGGGAAGATAGTGGTGTGCCAACCGGGCAGAATTGCCACCGCGAAGTCGAAGCTGATGACCGTATGCACCGAGAGCACCAGCGGCGTGGCCAGCCCGGACAACAGCAGGGCCGCCGTCTCATAGCGCATCCAGTGGCGCACCGAACCCCGCCAGCCCAGGGAGATGATGCCGTAGAAATACTGGCCAAGCTTCGACTTGGAGCGGTCGCGGAAGGTGCCCAGGTCCGGAATCATGCCGATGTACCAGAAGACCACTGAGATGGTCGCGTAGGTCGAGACAGCGAACACGTCCCACATCAGCGGCGACCGGAACTGCGGCCACACGGTCATCGTGCTGGGATACGGAAACAGCCAGTAGCCCAGCCACGGACGCCCGAGGTGGATGACCGGGAACAGCCCGGCGCAGACCACCGCAAAGATGGTCATGGCCTCGGCAAAGCGGCTGATCGAGTTGCGCCAGCTCTGCTTGAACAGCAGCAGAATGGCCGAGATCAGCGTCCCCGCGTGGCCGATGCCGATCCACCACACGAAGTTAATGATCGCAAAGCCCCAGGCCACAGGCTGCGTGACGCCCCAGATGCCAACGCCGATCAGGAACAGCCACACCAGGGCCACCATCAGCATGGTGGTCAACGCGCCGCCAACGCCGAACAAGGCAAACCAGCCCAGCGGCGTCCGGGGCGTGAGCACTAGCGCCGTGATCTTCTCGGTAACCGACCTGAAGGTCTGCCCCGGCGCAATGACGCGGTATTCTCCAGTCGCGGGGTCGAGCTTCGGGTTGTCTTTCAATTCGACTGCCATCCTGGCTCCGCTAACTCGTTATCTCGCTGGGTGCCCCGGGTCTCGATTTTGAGACCTGGGATACCACGAACCCCACTCAATTCCTTCAACCCTTCGCCGGATGTTCAACCGGCCCAGCCTGCAACTCCGGGTTCGGATTCAACACCGCGGCCACATACTTGGTCCGCGGACGCGTGTTCAGATCGGCGAGCACCTGGTAGCTGCGCTCATCGGAGTGCAGCTTCGCCACCTTGCTCTGCTTGTCGTTGATGTTGCCGAAGGTAATGGCCGAAGCCGGGCAGGCCTGCTGGCACGCGGTTACGATCTCGCCGTCGCGAATGGCCCGGTTCTCCTTGTCCGCCTGAATCTTGGCCGCCGAAATCCGCTGCACGCAGTAAGTGCACTTCTCCATCACGCCGCGCGAGCGCACCGAGACGTCCGGATTGCGCAACAGTTTCAGGCTCTCCGTCTCATAGTCGGAGTAGAGCAAGAAGTTAAAGCGGCGCACCTTGTAGGGGCAGTTGTTCGAGCAGTAGCGCGTGCCCACGCAGCGGTTGTAGACCATCGCGTTGAGCCCCTCGGGCGTATGCACCGTCGCGCCCACCGGGCAAACCTGCTCGCAGGGCGCGTTCTCGCAGTGCTGGCAGGCCATGGGCTGGAAGTGGGCCCGCGGCGCGGCCAGATCGCCTTCAAAGTACGTGTCGATGCGCAGCCACTGCATATTGCGCCCGATGCGCACCTGCTGCTTGCCCACCACGGGAATATTGTTCTCCGCATAACAGCTCACGATGCAGGCGTTGCAGCCCGTGCAACTGTTCATGTCGATCGACATGCCCCAGGCGTTGTCCTTGTACTCCCAGTTGGGGAAGAGCGTGTTGCTCTTGTCGGTCGTGGTGTGCGTCTCGCCCTCGTTGGCAAATCCCGGATCGGCTTTGTACTCCTCCAGCGTCGCATAGCGAATAATCCCGCGCTCGCTGATCGCCTCATCCGCTTCCATCGAGTTATTGCCGTTGCCCTGGCCGCCGAATAACTTCGGTCTGTGGTCCTGGAAGTGGCTCTTGGTAACCGCCACGCCCCACTTGCCTTCAAGTTTCCTGATCGAGCCAACGGTATAAAACGGCGCATCCGATGTGCGAATCAGATAGGCATTGAAGCCCGCTCCCGAGCCCACGCGTCCGGCAAACTGGCGGCCATAGCCCAGATAGACAGTTACAGAGTTATCCGGATGTCCCGGCGCAACAATCACCGGCGCATTCACCTTGCGCCCATTCACGGATAACTCGACAATGTCGTCTTCTTGCAGCCCGTACTTGGTCAGCGTCGCGCCGGAGACGATCGCCGCATTATCCCAGCTCAGGCTCGTAACCGGCTTGGGCAGTTCCTGCAGCCACCCCACATTCGCCCATCGCCCGTCATACACATTCGGGTCCGGCCGGAAGATAATCTCCAGCGATTCTCTCGGCAATGGTGCGGGAGCCTTGCCGCGAACCCTCGCGGCTTCGGCGCTAACGACCCACTTTAACTCTTGAGCTTCAAAAGTTGTGCCCTCAATCCAACCTGCGTGCAGCGCTTTGCGCCACCCATTCTCGAAGTCTCCGTTCAATTGGATCAACGGCCTCCATGTCTCGCGTACCGCCTCATACGGACTTAGTCCCGGCTCATCGAGCAATGCCTGAAAGAAATGATGCGTCGTCTTGCCGCCATACAACGGATCGATCATCGGCTGCACAACTGAAACCGTTCCGTCATAAGCCCGCGCATCCGACCACGACTCAAGAAAATGCGCCGCAGGAATGTGCCACTGCGCATTCTGGCCGGTCTCATCCACATGCGAGCCAAGATGCACGGTCATCTTCGCTTTTTCAAATGCCGCGTCAAATTTCAGATCGGCAGGAGCGGTATAGATTGGATTGGAGTTCAATATCACCAACCAATCCACCTTGCCGGCATTCAGATCGGCAACTAGCGATTTCAGATCAGAATATTCATCCTTATATAGCTGCTCTCGCGGCGCCCAAATGAAAGAATTTGGTTTTTCTGTCGGTAGAAAAGCGCACTTGGCGTTACCCAAAGCCACGTTGATTGCAAAGGCTGCCATCGTGACTGATCGGTCTTGATAGAGCCCCGGTACCACAACGCACTTGCCCGCATGGGCCTTCAGATCTTTGGCCAATGAGGCCAAAAACTTGCTCTGCTCTTCTGTCCATGGATACGCCGGAGCTTCAATGTCCGCAGCTCCAACCGCTTTCGCTAACTCCGCTGCAAAAGCCGGAACCTCACTAGCCCGCAGGCCAAGGCGATGCTCTGCCTTCAATCCCGTTGTTGTCGGCGTACTCTCAATGGCATAAAGCCGGTTCAGCTTCTCCGGATTCTTACGTCGCTCTGCATATTGGCGAACTAACTTATGAAACCCCGGAAACGCCGAGCCGGATAAGAAATCGGCGTCGAGCGAAACAATAATATCCGCTTCGGCCAGATCATATTGAACACTCGACCCATTGGCCGTGACAACGCCAGCAATCGCCGGGTCATATTGCACCAGCTTGGCTTTCGGGTATGTTTTTTCCACATATCGCCACTGCCGCGCCAGCGTCGGCGAGGTGATCGTCTCGCTGAGGAAATAAATCCCCGTCCCGTCCTTGGTCGAGATCACCTTATTGCGAAACTCGACGGCAAACTCCGCCCACTCGCGATTCTCGCCGCGATACGTAACGTGTTGAGACCGGTCCGGATCGTATAAGTCCAGCAGCGTAGCCTGCGTGAACGGGTCCGAGGAGCCCTGGTTGTACGGATGCTCGGGGTTGCCGTCGATCTTGATGGGACGGTATTGATCGCTCTTGACCAGAAGCGGCACCGCTCCGGTGACAAACGGATGCGCGGTGGCAAAGTACATCGGCTTGCCCAGGATCAGGTCTTCCGGCTGTTTGACGTACGGATAGATCGGCTCGTCGGGCTGCTTGGTGCAACCGGCCAGCCCCGCCAGCGCCATCGACGCGCCCATGAATTTGAGAAATCCCCGTCTCGATACTTCATCGCCCCATGAATGCGGCGAACCGGGAAACTCCCGTTCCACCGCGGCTTGAAACTCGGGTGTATTTGCCAGCTCATCCACCGACTGCCAATACCGGGGCCCCCGCAGACTGGTCTCCGTCTGCGGGGTGGAATCGCGTTTGCCCTTCGCGCCCTTCAATTCCTCGCGCACCTGCTCCAGCGTCAGCGGCGCAGGCGCTATCGTGCCAACCAAATTGTTCTTCGTCTCGCTCATCGGTGGCAGACCTCGCAGCTGGTCAGCTCTTTCGGGGTGCGAATCTTGTAGTGATCCACCAGAAAATGCCCCAGCTCATCCTGGCTGGTGAACTTCTCGTATCTCGGCAGAGGGAGAACGTCATGGCCTGCATTCAGGGCCACGCTTTGGGTCCCGACGGCTGGCAGTTCTAACGATGCAATCTCTGCCGGTTCCTTGGTCACGCAGCTCACGCTCTCCGCCGTGGGCACGCCGCTCTTCTCATCGCTCGCCGCGCACCACACCGGCCTGTCCTCGGCTGGCTTCTCCCAGGCGTTGTTGTAAATCTCGCTGGTGGGCCGCAGATACTTGGCCGGATTGCGGTGGCAGTCCAGGCACCACTCCATCTGCAGCGTGTTCTGCGCATACATCAGCGGCATCTGGTCCACGCGCCCATGGCAGGTGGCGCAGCCCAGCCCCTTGTTTACGTGAATCTCGTGGCTGAAATACACAAAATCAGGCAGGTCGTGAACCTTGGTCCAAACCAGCGACTGCCCGTTCATCCAGCTCTGGCGCACCGGCTCCAGCAGTTGCGCGTTGGTCCAGATTTGCGAGTGGCAGTTGATGCAGGTCTTAGTAGGCGGGATTCCTGCGTAGCTCGACTTTTCCGCGGTGACGTGACAGTACTGGCATTGCAGCCCCAGCCCCTGCACATGATGTTTGTGGCTGAAGGGCACCGGCTGGTCCGGGCGCTGGCCCTGCCGCGTGACCCATGGCGAGCGCTGCAATTCATCCAGAGTGACCCCCAGGGCGATCACGATCAGCCCCGTCAACACCAGGCTCATGCGAGCCAGGGCATTGGAGCTGCGGTCGAATATCTGCGCCATGAATGCTTTCCCTGTTTGCTGTTCGTCTTCGCTTTGGATGCACCTGACGTGACGGCGGTCACACTATTTGCGTTCAAAATTCTTTCTTGGATACAACTCACCTCTAAGGCAGAAAACCCCGAAATTCAAGATAGCAGCCGGAGACTCCATTGCGGCAGCTTCTGCCTCAAAATCCGATAAAAACGTTGCTTTCCATGCAGCTTTGTAATCCGCTGAAAAGACTACCTCTTATGATAGATTCCTGCGCGGTGGAAACAGTTGCACCGCTGTGGCGCCCAGCGTACCGGAGAATGGGAAATTGGCGCCAAAACATGCGAAATCCCAAACCGCCGCTCCCCCGGAAATCTCGCTCACCCCTTCCAGAACGCAATCACCAGCCCGCCGGCCACAATCAACGCGCCGCCCGCGTAGATCGGCGGCGTAGGCGACTGGCCGAACCGCACCCTGGCCAGCAATTGCGCCATCAGGAAAAACAGAACCACATACACTCCCAGCAGCTTGCCAAACTCCCACCGCGGCGCGTTCACCACCGACCCATAGGCCGCCAGCACAGCCGCGCCGGCCACAAACGCCAGCACCCGCCCCAATCCCGAGGAACGGTAAAAGCTGACCTGAAAAAACGAGTCCCCATAGGCCTCAAGGAATGCGGCCAGCGTAAGAACGCCAAACGCGCCCAGCGGGTTCGCGACCAGCCGGTCAAGCATATTCATGAGAGTTGACCTCCAGCAAAAATTGAAAACGATGCGGTGAATCGCAACCGTCACAGTCTCACCATGCGCAACTTCACCTCATCCGGTCCTTCATGCCGCAATCGTAACAACGAAATGCTTTAGAATTCATAAAGGCGTTGCAGCCAGTTGCCTTCAGTCACAAATCACAAGCATTGCGGACCCCCAGGCGAACTCGGGTCCGGAGAGTGGCCTTTCACCCGTCAGGCCATGCGGATTGGCCCTGTGAGACTTGAAAAGGAAAGACCATGAAATATGCGGGATTGCTCGTCATGCCAGCCGGATTCTTTCTCACCGTCGCCGCGCTCGTGCTCTTCCCCGACCCAGCGCTGAGGGCGGCCTTCGTACTCTGCGGCCTGGCCGTCGAGGCCCTGGGGCTGGCCGTCACGGTCCGCGGCCACATGGAAGCGCGCGGAGAAAGCCGCCCATGACTCCGATCGCGCCCTCGCCCTTTGTCATCTCCGAAGCCGCATTCGCGCTCTGTCTGGTTCTGCTACTTCTCGCCCCGCTGGCCATCGCCGGCGTGGCCCTCATCAACACCGGCCTCGGACGCTCCCGCTCGGCAGCTCAGTCCCTTCTCGGATGCCTCGCTATTGTCGCCGTCGCCGCCATCGTCTTCGCCCTCGTCGGCGCAACTCTTACCGGGGATCCGCTCGGCGCACCTGGCAGCGCGGGCCATGCGTTTTACTTGGCCGGCAAGCCCTGGAACTGGCTCGGCGTCGGTCCGCTTCTGCTCAGAGGCCTCGGCAGCGCTCCGCTCCAGTCCCAGCTCGCGCTGCTCTTTGAATTCCTGGCCGTAGCCCTGGCCGCACTGATTCCCTGGGGCTCCGGAGCGGATCGCTGGCGGCTCTCCGCCGGCTGTGCAGCGGCCGCGGTCCTGGCTGCAACCGTCTTTCCTCTCCTGGCGCACTGGGTGTGGACCGGCGGATGGTTGTCTCAGCTCGGCGTCAATTTCTCCCTCGGCGCGGGCTTCCTCGACCCCGGCGGCGCGGCCACCGTCCATGTCCTCGGCGGCCTCAGTGCCCTCGCCGTGGTCTGGATCGCCGGCTCGCGCAGTGGCAAATTCCCCAAGGAAGGCTTCTCCACCGCCATGCCCGGCCACAACGCCGTCTATGCGCTTTTCGGCTGCCTGCTGGCCCTGGTCGGCTGGCTCGCCTTCAACGTCGCCGGCGCAATCCTCTGGCTCCATGCGCCTCTCGCCGCTCTGCCCGTCACCGCCCTCAATACGCTGCTCTCCGCCTCGGGCGCTCTCGCCGCCACCTTCGCTGTAACCCGCATCCGCTTCGGCAAGCCCGACGCCAGCCTCTGCGCCAACGGCTGGCTCGCTGGCCTGGTCGCCTCCAGCGCCGCCGCCGGCATCGTCTCGCCCGTCCCGGCGCTTTTCATCGGCTTCGTCGCCGGCATCGTCACCCCGCTCCTGGTCGAACTCCTTGAGCTCGCCGTCTCCATCGATGACCCCTCCGGCGCCATCTCCGTCCACGCCGTCGCCGGCCTCTGGGGCCTTCTGGCCGTAGGCATCTTCGCCTCCCAGCCCGGCCAGCTCGTGGCCCAACTGGTCGGCATCGCCGCGCTTCTCGGCGTCATTCTGCCTCTCGTCTACCTGCTCTTCTGGCTGCTCAATCGCGTAGTCCCCTTCCGCGTGGACCCCGACGGCGAGCGCATCGGCATGGACCTCCACGAACTCGGCGGCGGCGCTTATCCGGAATTCGTCATCCACCGCGACGAATCCTACCGCTAGCGCGCCAGCACCATCATCAATCCAAAAAGCAACGCCGGAACCAGCGCCAGCCCCGCGTAGAGCAGCATCTTCCGCCTGTCCGGCAAATGCAGTCCCCGCGAAACCGGCCGCCGTTCGTTCTCCTCCACGCCCACCAGCTCCTGGTGCTCCAGCTCCCAAGCCATCTCGTTGGCCGTCGCGTAGCGGTGCCGCGGGTCCCGCTCCAGCGCCCGGTTCAGAATCTCCTGCAACTGGGCCGAAATCTCCGGCCTCAGTTTCCGCGCCGGCTTGGGATCGTTCAGCAGCCTCTCGTTCATCGCCGCCAGCGGATTCGGTCCGCTGAAAGGCGTCTCGCCGGTCAGCATCTCATACAGCATCACGCCCAGCGCGTAGATGTCGCTCCGATGGTCCCCACGCTGCCCCTTCACCTGCTCCGGCGAGATATAGTCCGGTGTCCCCAGCGCGGGCGACATCGTCACGTGCGTCAGCCGCCGCGCATCTTCCTTCATCGCAATCCCGAAGTCGATCAGCTTGATCCGGTCCTGGTCGTCCACCATCACGTTCTCCGGCTTCAGGTCCCGGTGCACCACGCCGTGCTTGTGCATGGCATCCAGCGCGTCGCAGATCTGCAACGCAAAGTGCTCAGCCCGCTCGATCGGCAGCTTGCGCTCCCGGCCCGGTTCCTGGTTCAGAATCGCCCTGAGCAGCCGCCCCTCCACCCACTCGATCACCATGTAAAGCCGGCTGCGCGCTTCCCCGTCGAAGGTCTTCACCACGCCAGGATGGTCCAGTTCCTGGCCGATCTCCTGCTCCCGTTTGAAGCGCTCCACCAGGACCGGGTCGGCCTCCATCTCCGCGTGGGGAACCTTGATGGCCACCTGCCTGCCGTCTTTCAGATCCGTAGCCTTGAAGAGAGTCGACATCCCGCTGCGCGCAACAGTCGCATCCAGGCGGTAGTGGTCCAGCGTATCTCCGGCTTTCAGCGTGCTCATGAGCGCGTGCTGCATAACAATTTCGATTCTTTCATGCAAATCGTAAGAAAACCCTCAGGAGAATCGAAAGAAAGCCTCATGCCGGTTCCGGCGCAGCCAACGGTCAGGCACAAGAAGCGTCCCCCAGCTCCCACACGCTAGCGATTAGGCGGCCGGCCCTATTCCCTGTTCCGTATTCCCTATTCCCTGCTTCTTGGAACACCGCACTCCCCGTTTGCGTAGTATTCTCAGTACGGTCTCTCAAGGAGGCAACATGTTTTGCAGTGGATGTGGTCAAGCTTTAGCCCCTGGGCAGCCTTTCTGCCCCCAGTGCGGCCGTCCGGCCGCGCCAGCGGTTCCCCCGGTGCCCGGCCTTCAGTTCCAGGTCGAATCCTACGCCGGCAAGATAAGAGCGCTCAGCATTGTCTGGTTCATTTATGCAGCCTTTTCTCTGCTGCTCGGAGTGGCAGCGCTGACCTTCGCCCAGGCCTTCTTTTCCAACCACTTCGGCCCCTGGGCACATGGGCCCTGGTCGAACGATCCCGGCTTCCAGTGGCTCGGCCCTGCGATCATACATTTCGTGTGGCTGGTCCTCTTGTTCCGCACCGGTCTGGCTCTGGTGGCCGCATGGGGCCTGCTCGAGCGCGCGCAATGGGGCCGCATCGTGGCCATCGTAGCCGCCTTCCTCAGCCTGTTGAAGTTTCCTTTTGGAACCGCCCTCGGCATCTGGACCCTCGTCGTCCTTCTCGGTTACCGCAACACCACGCTCTACGAACAGTTACAGTGACCCTCCCGGCCAGTTGCAACTGCATAAACGTTTGTTGAAGAAATCTCGCCGAGGCTCCCGGAGGGAGCAGGTGAAAATAGCCCCGGGTGGAGTCCGCAGCGCACCGGGGTCCCCGCGGACAGGTCTTTGTCCGTGGGGTGGAGCGGCGGACGCAACCCGGGGAATGCATACCCGTCGCGTTCCTCCGTCCCGTAGGGCCGGGACGGCTTCGCAATCCAACCACTTGGCCGGTCGCCGAGGCTCCTGAAATCGCTTTCCCGCCGCTGGATCGCTATTCATGCAATTGCCCTCCCGGCCAGCTCCAGATACTGAATCAGGCGCCCCTCATGGCCTACAATCTACTCCATGAGTTTCCCTGAAACCCGCATGCGCCGCCTGCGCCGCACCGAACCTCTGCGCTCCCTGGTCCGCGAAACCTCGCTCGACCCCGGCGACCTGATCTATCCCCTGTTTCTCTGTCCCGGCGAGGGCCTCCGCCGCGAAGTCGGCTCCATGCCAGGCGTCTTCAACCTCTCTATCGACGAAGCGGTCCGCGAAGCCGAAGAAGCCGCGCGCCTCGGCCTCGGCGGACTGCTCCTCTTCGGCCTGCCCGAAACCAAGGATGTGCAGGGCACGGGCGCGTGGGACGAAAACGGCATCGTCCAGCGGGGCCTGCGCGCACTCAAGCAACCCGAAGCCGCCAAAAAGCTGGTCCTCATCGCCGACGTCTGCCTTTGCGAGTACACCAGCCACGGCCACTGCGGCATCGTCGTCGAAACTCGCGACGGCTTCGAAGTCGAAAACGACTCTTCCCTCAATCTCTTAGGCCGCGCCGCCGTCAGCCTGGCCCGCGCCGGAGCCGACGTCGTCGCCCCCAGCGACATGATGGACGGCCGCGTAGCCGCCATCCGCCGCGCCCTTGACGACGAAGGCTGCCGCAATATCCCCATCCTCAGTTACGCCTCCAAGTTTGCCTCCGCCTTCTACGGACCCTTCCGCGAGGCCGCCGATTCCGCCCCTAAGTTCGGCGACCGCAAGAGTTACCAGATGGATGGCGCCAACCTGCGCGAGGCCCTGCGCGAGATCTCGCTCGACATCGAAGAAGGCGCGGACATGATCCTGATGAAGCCCGCCATGCCCTATCTCGACGTCATCCGCGCCGCCCGCGAGCGCTTCGATGTGCCCATCGGCGCTTACCAGGTCTCCGGCGAGTACTCCATGCTCCAGGCCGCCTTTGAGAAGGGCTGGCTCGACCACGACCGCGCCATTTTGGAATCGCTTGTTAGCATCCGCCGCGCCGGCGCAGGCTTCATCGTCACCTATTTCGCTAAAGACGCGGCCAAACTGCTCGCCTGAGCGCAGTTTCGGCCCGCTCTCGCGCTCCCACATTCGTATTGAGTGCGGGGGCGATTTGGTACCAACTGAGGATATTTCTAGATAAATTTGTGATTGAATTACCATGAACAGCCACAGGTGGCCGGAACGACGTATTCTTCACAGGTGAGTCGGTCAAATCGACAGGCATAGATCACCTATGAGTCAATTTAAATCTTTCGAAATCTTCGTAGAGCAACTTCCCTTGCTTTTTATGTTGACGACCAATCAATGTCCCGTCGATTTTCGCCTGCATGAATTTTACGACCTCTTGGAAGCGGGATAGGGGAATCCAGTCCCAATCTGCTTTGAACTCACGCTTGATGGACTGGTAGACCACTGCGTGCCTGAACTCACGATCCCTCTGAGCCTTCGCAATTTCTTGGTACCTGTCGATCAGATATTTGAGATAGGTCCGATGAGAAGAACTTCCTCCAACCACATCGCTGGTCGGCACAGGCTTGGCTTTTGTACGCTTGGCGCTGCGGATCGTGACGGATTGCGCATGGATAGAAGCCGAAAGATCACCTTGAACATTGATGATCTGCTTCCGGTACAGTAGCTCTGCCCGCCTTGCGATCTCCGGGGTGACCTCAGCACCGAGCATTTCGCGCTCCTTCTTCATCGCAAGAAGAAGCTCGGGAGTGTACTCCATCGGGGCAGCGTCCACAATCTTGTGATCCCGTGCGCACAGCAGGATTAGGTTCGCGGCCGCATTTCTCTCTGCATCGGTTTGACTCGGGTCATAACGCGGACCCCCTGAGCGAGCTCTGAGGTGGCAGATTTCTCCAGTAACTGTGCCGTCCTCCTCGACTAGAGGCTGATAACACCCGGGAAACGCGCATCTATTACCTGATCTGGCGAATAGGGCCTTTATCGTCGCACGCGTTGGCACCATATGTCACTCCCCACTGAAATGTACCACACTTGAGAAGCAAATTCACTGACACTATTGGGATAGGCCGGGTGCGCCACGCTTGAACTAACCACAATAGCCTGGGTGCCCCATCCTCCGCGTATTTTGCGAAGGGTGGGATACGAGAATCTCACCCCGCCGTTCTTCATTCGCCCTGATTCGGGCAGGGAACGGTTCGCGGTCTCCCACCCTTTCGACAAAGAAACCGGGGAAAGGATGTGTTGCCGCCCTTCCATCCTAGCCAGGTTTTGCGCCTCTTGCGCCCCCGCGGCGAGAATAGTATCGTGGGCCTTGTGCGGTGGGTTGGCGAAGCGCCAGGTGCGCCGCGCGGAAAGGCCGGTCGCGTTGCCCAGCGGAAAGTGAGAACAGAATGAAGTGTTTGTTGCTTATGCTTGGAATCGCAATTACATCGAGTTTATTTGCGCAGAAGCCTTCTGAATATCTAATCGCGGTTGGAGCGAAAAGAGAGGAGGTTATTTCACATTTAGGGCGCCCGTGGATGCTCTATGCCCCGGATTTGAAAATGTCTTATCCATCAGATCACGAGGATACCCTCATAGAGATGGGGGAACGTTTCGCTGACGTCTACAGGAGGCCTGGGCCTAACGAACTTCAGATAACCATCTGGTACGGTTACGATCAAACTGTCTCACGTCTTCACCCGGCAGAGCGCGTTGAACGTGTCGATTATGTGGCTGACCGTTCAGAACCCTATAAAGTGCTCCTTTCTCGTATTTCGGAAGCCGTGGCGCTATGTAGATCTGGCTGTGATCTGGAAGGTGAAGTTGTCGGCGGAATGGCGTCGATATTCGCATGTCGCGCTCCGAAAAATGGCGAAGAGCAACATATCATGCAGTCCGCCGCCAACGGCTGGGGGCACGTCGGAATAGAGCCTTGGCAGTGGTGTGCGGAGATACAATTCAGTGGACGGTATAGCGGATCGGCAGGGTATGACCACGGTAGCATCGATCTGCAATGGGATTCCCTTCCTGTCGATAAGATCACTATTGGCCCTGGGATGCTTCCAACGGTGAGAGAACAATACTTCGAGTTTGGAAACGCGAAGCAACGTCTCGGAACCTGGACATCGCCTGCCGCCGAGCGCTAACTCTATAACTCTGTGTTATCTCGCGGGTGACTCACATCTCGATTCTGAGATGTGGGAGACGACGAACCTCAACCCGCTGGGGGCCCCATCCTTCGCGTACTTCTTGAAGGGTGGGAAATCATGGCGCGTAAGCGCCGTCTGCCCCACCGCAGGTGCCTATGGATGCCGTGTGATCGCCACGACGCTGATTACGGGCGTTCGTTTCCTGCCTTTGATTTCATCGGGACCGTAATGCCAGAAGATGCGGTAAGCGCCGGGGGTGTCGTTTTGCGCGTAGGCCTCGAAGATTTTCTCGCCATGCGCGCCCGTCAGCGAGGTGAACTCGTGCGTGCGAAGGCCGGGGTGACGCGGGTCGACTTCGAGGAAGCCGAGAGCCTTGCGAACCTGGGCGAGAAGCGCGGCAGCGGACGTCGATTTTTCCAGCACCGTCAACTGCGCATCTGCCGTGGGCGTGAACTTGAGCTTCCGTTGCATATCTAAGCCTTTCCATATCTAGACCTTGAGCTAATTACTTGGCGTGCCTGGCAAACGAGCCTCGATAGACGTTCTTGCCTTCCGCCGATTCCCTCAAGCCTTGCTTCACGCTGGCCAGGGCCTGCGCATTCTCATAGAGCCACATCTCAGAGGCAGGGATGGCCTTTACCGGATCGAGAATGAGTTGGCCAAGAGGATTGCGGTAGATGTTATAGGCCGTGGCATCGCGCACGGCCGCTCCCAGCGAGAGGCGCTTCTTTGCATCGGGCTGCGCGAACTCGGAGACCAACTGGAAATCGGTGTCTTTGATGACCGCTAAAGTCGACATAAGGGGAGATTAGCACAGGTGGGAATATAAATCAAGTGGGCCACGCCCACTTGAATGAAACGCCCCTGGGGCGGCTTCGCGCTGCCGCCCGGGTGCCCCATCTTTCTCTTTCTTATCGAAGGGTGGGAAACCGAGACCCTTCCTTCTCCGCGCCGAAGGCAGTTGGCCCCACCGCAGGTGGCTGGACGCAAACTCCCCGGTATGCTCTCCTAAAAGCACCCGCACATGCTCAAGCCGCTCGAAACCTACTTTGAATTCGCGCGCCTCAAGACCAACTGGCGCACCGAGATTCTGGCCGGCGTCACCACCTTCCTGACCATGGCCTACATCGTCCTGGTCAACCCGGCCATCCTGGCCACCGCCGGCATGCCGCTGGCCGCCGTCACCGCCGCCACCTGCCTCTCGGCCGGTTTCGCCTCCATCATGATGGGCGTGGTGGCGCGCTATCCCATCGCGCTCGCTCCCGGCATGGGCCTCAACGCCTACTTCGCCTACACCGTCTGCATCAAGATGCACATTCCCTGGCAGACGGCCCTGGGCGCGGTCTTCCTCTCCGGCGTTCTCTTCCTGGCCATCACCGCCGCCGGCATCCGGCAGATGATTCTGCGCGCCATTCCCCATGAGCTCTACGCCGCCGTAGCCGGCGGCATCGGCCTCTTCATTGCTTTCATCGGCTTTCAAAACGCCGGTCTGGTGGTGGGCGACGCGAACACGATGGTTAGCCTGGGCAACATCCGCAACCCTGCCGCGGCGCTGGCCCTCGCCGGACTGATCCTGATGGCGGCCCTCGAAGCGAGGAAAGTCCGCGGCGCGATTCTGATCGGCGTGCTCTCCATCACCGGCCTGGCCTGGGCGCTGGGCCTCGCGCACTGGACGCCCGCCGCGGGGGGCTTCTCCAGCCTGGCCGCTACAGCCTTTCAGCTCGATATTCGCGGCGCTTTCAGCAAGGGGCTGCTGGAGATCGTCTTCATCTTCTTCTTTGTGGACCTGTTCGACAACCTGGGCACCCTGGTGGCCGTCACCAAGCACGCCGGGCTGATCGAGGCCGACCACTCGATTCCCCGCCTCAACCGCATTCTCTTCACCGACGCCACAGCCACCGTCTTCGGCTCCCTGACCGGAACCTCGACCGTGACCAGCTACATCGAATCCACGGCCGGAGTGGCTGCCGGAGGCCGCTCGGGCGTCACCGCTATCGTCACCGGCCTGCTGTTTCTGGCCGCCATCGGCGCCGCTCCGTTTGTGGGCATCGTGCCCCCGGCCGCCACTGCGCCGGCGCTCGTCCTGGTAGGCTCCATGATGCTCTCCACCATCAGCGAGATTCGCTGGCGCGACCCGTTGGTTGCGGTTCCCGCCTTTCTCACCCTGGTGCTCATCCCCTTCACCTACTCGATCGCCAACGGCCTCGGCTTCGGCATCATCGCCTGGGCCGTGTTGCACCTGGCTGCCGGCAAACTGCGCCGCCAGGACTGGCTGCTCTACGTGCTGGCCGGGCTGTTTCTGCTCCGTTTTATCTACCTGGGAACAAACTGACCAGCCATTGGGGCCGGCCAACTCGAACGGGTACGGCTGCTCGGGTCGCGGACCTGCGTCCCTGTGCCGCGATGGCACAAATCGCGTGAATTCTTCCCTGAATCGGGACTAGCTTCGAAACCAGCCGTCTGCTCGTCGCTGTTCCCGCACGGTTGTCGCGGTATACTCGTCCGCAAGGCAAACCACACGATGGACCTATCGACGTTCTTCTCTCCAAGTCTCCTGCAAAACGCGGCGATCCTCACCGTGATTCTGGCCTTTGTCGGCTATCTGGCCACCTTCTTGAGCGCCCGCATGCTGGCCCGCCGCAAGGACAAGCTAGACCTGGTCAACAGGCGGCTCAATGAGTTTTACGGCCCCCTCTACGTCGCCTCCCATGCCGGCAACATCGCCTACCGGTCCCTGCTCGACAAGCAAGGCAAGACCCAGTGCCATCCCATCCGCGACGAGGAGATGAAGGAGTGGGTCCTGTGGATGACCACCATCTTCATGCCCCTCAACGACATCCGTGAGAAGATCATTATCGAGAAAGCCTACCTTATCGTCGAAGAACACATGCCCAAGTGTCTGCTCGAGTTTGTCACCCACGTCGTCGGTTACAAGGCGGTGCTGGCCAAGTGGGCAGAGGGCGACTACTCCGAGCGCCGCTCCACCATCGGCTGGCCCCCAGCCTTCGACGAATACGTAACACGCTCCTACAAAGCCCTCAAGGCCGAACAGACACAATTGCTGCATAGCTTCACATGGCGGCTCTGGCGCCGGCTCTTTCGATAGCAAAAAACGATAGCTCAGACAGGCGCGGGCAGCCCCAGGCGCTTCCACAGGCGTAGTGCCGGGTCGGCCTGGTTGACGGTGTAGAAGTGCAGACCGGGCGCGCCGTTGCCGAGCAGGGTTTGGCACAAACGCGTGACTACGTCCAGGCCGAAGTCGAGCAGCGCGGGCTTGTCGTCCTCCAGCTCTACCAGGCGCAGGCGCACCCAGCGCGGCAGGTCGGCGCCGCAGCCGGCGCAGAAGCGTACGGTGTTGACGCAGCTGGTGATGGGCATGATCCCCGGCACCACCGGTATCGAAATGCCCGCCCTGGCGCAACGCTCCATAAAGTCGAAGTAAGCGTCGGCGTTATAAAACAACTGGGTCAGCGCCCCGTCCGCGCCGGCCTCCACCTTTCGGCGGAAGTGCTCGAAGTCCGCGCCGGGGCTGGGCGCTTGCGGGTGCATTTCCGGGTAGGCGGCCACCTCGATCTTGAAGGCGTCCCCGTGGGTCTCGCGGATGAATCTGACCAGTTCATTGGCGTAGTGGAACTCGCCCGGCGCGGAGGCGCTCATGGCCGTGGCCGGCAGGTCGCCGCGTAGCGCCACGATGCGCTTCACGCCCGCTGCCCGGTAGCGCTCCAGCAGGGCGGCGATGTGGGCGCGCGTCGAACCTACGCAGGTCAAGTGCGGCGCGGCCTCCACGCCGGTATGCCTGGCCACCGTCACCAGCGTTTCATAGGTCCCGTCCTGGTTGGAGCCGCCGGCGCCGTAGGTGATGGAGAAATAGTCCGGCCGCACCGCGGCCAGCTGACCAATGACAGAGGGCAGCTTGGCCACGCCTTCCGGCGTGCGCGGCGGAAACAGCTCGAAAGAAAAACTCAGCGGCGAAGCCATGGAGGGATACCTGAAGAATAGCCTGAAAACCTGGGTGCCCCAGGTCTCGATTTTGAGACCTGGGAGACCACAAATCAAATGCGAGCGTCCAGCGAGGGTCTGCCCCACCGCAGGTGGTCAGTACCGGTAGTTCTCCGCCTTGTACGGCCCTTCCACCGGCACGCCCAGATAGTCGGCTTGTCTCGCGGTCAGCGTGGTCAGCTTCACGCCGATCTTTTCCAGATGCAACCGCGCTACCTCTTCGTCCAGCTTCTTGGGCAGCACGTAGACGCCGATCTTGTAACTGTCCCTGTTGGCCCATAGATCGAGCTGCGCCAGCGTCTGGTTGGCGAAGCTGTTGCTCATCACAAAGCTCGGATGGCCGGTGGCGCAGCCCAGGTTCACCAGCCGCCCCTCGGCCAGCACGAAGATGCCGTGGCCGGCCTGAATCGGAGTGGCGGGGAAGGTATAGTAGTCCACCTGCGGCTTGATATTCAGCTTGGTCACGCCCGGCTCCGCGTTCAGCCGGTCCATTTGAATCTCGTTGTCGAAGTGGCCGATGTTGCAGACGATGGCCTGATCCTTCATCCGCTTCATGTGTTCCAGCGTGACGATGTCCACGTTGCCCGTGCAGGTGACGTAGATGTCTCCGCGGCCCAGCGTCTCTTCGACAGTGGTAACCTCGAAGCCCTCCATGGCCGCCTGCAGCGCGTTGATGGGATCGATCTCGGTGATGACGACCCGCGCGCCCATGCCGCGCAGCGAGTGAGCGCAGCCCTTGCCCACGTCGCCGTACCCGCAGACCACCGCGACCTTGCCCGCAACCATCACGTCCGTGGCCCGCTTGATGCCGTCGGCCAGCGACTCCCGGCAGCCGTAGAGGTTATCGAACTTCGACTTGGTCACCGAGTCGTTCACGTTGATGGCCGGCACCAGCAGCTTACCCTGCTCCATCATCTTGTAGAGCCGGTGCACGCCCGTCGTGGTCTCTTCCGAAACGCCGCGCCACTCCTTCACCACCTTGTGCCAGTGCTGCGGGTCTTCGGCATGCACCTTCTTCAGCAGATCCTTGATCACCTGCTCTTCGTGGCTCCCTGATGGCCCATCCACCCACTTATCGCCCTCTTCCAGCTCATAGCCCTTGTGGATGAGCAGCGTCGCATCGCCGCCGTCGTCCACCACCAGTTGCGGTCCCTTGCCGCCTTTGTGACTGAGCGCCCGATAGGTGCAATCCCAATACTCTTCGAGCGATTCGCCCTTCCAGGCGAAGACCGCAACTCCGGCCTGCGCAATCGCCGCCGCGGCATGATCCTGGGTGGAGAAGATGTTGCAGCTCGCCCAGCGAACCTCCGCGCCCAGGCTCCTCAGCGTCTCAATCAGCACCGCTGTCTGAATGGTCATATGCAGCGAGCCCGTGATGCGCACGCCGGCCAGAGGCTTGGCGGCCGCATACTTGTTCCGGATCGACATCAATCCCGGCATCTCCTGCTCGGCGATGGTGGTTTCCTTGCGGCCCCAGTCCGCCAGAGCCAGGTCCGCCACTTTATATCCCAATTCCGTCGTTTCCACCGCGATCGTCGCCATGCAAATTCTCCTCATATCGTTAAATCGTGATAGATTGATATGTATCAGAACATTCTCGGGCCGTCAAGGTGGAACCATGCCGTCCATTGTGAAAATCCTCCGCGTCGTCGCCGATCCCAACCGACTCCGCATTCTTCTGCTCCTGCGCGGCGAGGAGCTCTCCGTCGCCGAGCTGCAGGAGATTCTCGCCATGGGCCAGAGCACCATCTCCACGCATCTTTCGCAGTTGAAGCAGGCCGGCCTCGTCGAAGACCGCCGCACCGGCAAGAGCAATCTCTACCGCCTGTCCAGCCCTGCGGGCGCCTCCGGTGCGGGTGGCGTTTTGGACCAGCTCCTTGCGGAGGCGAGGAAGGAGATTCCGGAAGCCGCCGCCGACCAGGCCGCCGTCCGCCGCGTCCTCAAAAAGCGCCAGGACAAGATGCGCAGCTTCTTTGACTCGGTAGCCGGCCGCCTGGGCCGCGATTACGTTCCAGGGCAGTCGTGGAAGGGCGTGGCTGAAGCCCTGCTGCGTCTCATGCCGCCCCTGGTCATTGCCGATCTGGGCGCCGGCGAGGGAGGCTTTGCCCTGCTGCTGGCCCAGAGCGCGAAGAAGGTGATTGCCGTCGACACCTCCGCGAAGATGATTGAAGTTGGCCGCGAGCAAGCCCGCCGCCACGGCGTCAAAAACATTGAATTTCGCCTTGGCGACATGGAGGAAGTTCCCATCCGCGACGCCAGGGTCGATCTGGTCTTCTTTTCCCAGTCGCTCCATCACGCGCTGCACCCCGGGCGCGCCGTGAGCGAAGCCAACAGAATCCTCCGCCCCGGCGGACGCATCGTCATCCTCGACCTGGTCAAGCACCGTTTTGAAGAAGCCCGCGAACTCTACGCCGACGAATGGCTTGGCTTCAGCGAGCCGGAACTCGAAGCCATGCTGGAAAAAGCAGGCTTCACCGAGGTGCAGACCTCGGTCGTCCACAAAGAGCCCGAGACTCCGCAGTTCCAAACCCTGCTTGCGGTCGGCAACAAGTAGGATTAGCGTTTCCCGCTCTCCGCCTCCAGCAGTTGCCGCTTCCGTTCCACACCCCACCGGTACCCGGTCAGCGCGCCGCTCGCCCCCACCACCCGATGGCACGGCACCACCAGCGCCACGCGGTTTGTCGCGCACGCCCGGGCTACGGCGCGCGTAGCCTTGGGATCGCCCAACTCCCGCGCCAACTGGCTGTAGCTGCGCGTTTGCCCGCGCGGAATCGCCCGCAACGCCTGCCACACCCGCAGTTGAAAGGCCGTCCCGCGCAAGTCCACCTGCGGTGGGGCCAACTCTTTGGATGAGTTTTTCTGGCCGCAAACCGCCTCCACCGCCGCATTCACCACCCCCGCAAGCGCCGGATCGCGCCGTAGCGTGGCCAGCGGAAATTCCTCGCGCAGGCTGGCCTCCGCCTCGGCAGCCGTTCCCGCCAACGCCAGCCAGCAAAGCCCGCGCGCCGTCCCTCCCACAATCACCCAACCAAAGCGCGAAGGGCTGGAAGCCCAGCCAATCTGTTCGCCCCGCCCTCCCCGCGCAAACCGCGCCGGTGTCATGCCCAGCCCCGCGCCCTCGTACGCGCGGCTCGATGAGCCAAATCCAGCTTCATAAATCGCATCCGTCACGTTGCCTCCCTGCTTCAACGCGCTGCGCAAGCTCCCCGCCCGCAGCGCCCGCTGATACTGCAGCGGACTCACGCCCATCTCCTGCTTGAAGAGCCGCTGCACCGTGAACGGGCTCAGCCCAGCCACGCGCCCCAACTCCTTGAGCGGCACCGCGCGGTCAAGATTGGCCTCGATGTGTCTCCGAACCTTCTCCAAAGGGCTGCCCCCAGCAGGAGCAGTGCCAGAACGGCAGCGCTTGCAAGGGCGAAATCCCGCGGCCCGCGCCTCCGCCGCCGAGCGGAAAAACCGCACGTTGCCCCGCAGCGGCCGCCGGCTCGTGCAACTGGGGCGGCAAAACACGCCGGTCGTCGTCACCGCATAGAAAAACGCAGCTGCCGGATCGCGGCCGAGTACCTGTCTCCATGCAGCCTCAGCGTTAATAGGCGCCGCATCAGCAGAACCGGCGCCGCCTGCGTTTGCGAATTGAAATCTGCCCTTCATGCAAACCATCGTCGCCGATGTGTGTGCCGCCGCGCTACCCGGTTCTTGCGCGCAATTCCGATCGTTTTGGATGAACTTCGCGATCAACCGCCGTCCCGCTCCGCAATCCGCCGCAGCGCCGCCTCCGCCCGTTCCAGATCCGCCTCCGTGTCCACCCCGATGGTGTCCCGTGGCGCCGCGGCCACATAAATATCGATCCCATGATCGAGCAAGCGTAACTGCTCCAGCCCCTCCACGCGCTCGATCCAGGAGGGCTCCAGCGCCGCAAACCGCTCCAGCGCCGCCTTCCGGTAGGCATAAATCCCCAGATGCTTGCTATACCCGGCAAACCCCGCCCGATCCCGGTCGAACGGAATCGTCGCCCGCGAAAAATAGAGCGCCCGCCCGTCCAGCGCGGTCACCACTTTCACAGCGTTTGGATCGGTGATCTCAAGCGCCGGGCAGCGAACCGCCAGCGTCGCCACCTCCACCTCCGGCCGGTCAAAGAGCGCCAGCATCGGTGGGAAAAAATCCGCCGTCAGCGTCGGCTCGTCGCCTTGAATGTTCACATAAATATCGGCGTCGATCTCCCGCGCCGCTTCCCTCACCCGGTCCGACCCGGTCGCGCACTCCGCCGATGTCATCGCCACGGGAATGCCGCGCTCCCGGCATGCCTCGGCCACTTCCTCCGCATCGGTAGCCACCACCACCGGGTCCATCAGCCCGCTTCCGGCCGCGGCGCGCCATACCCACTCCACCATCGGCCGCCCGGCGATCACGCGCAGCACCTTGCGGCTCAGCCGCGTCGAACGCAGCCGCGCCGGAATCACCCCGGCGATACGCAAGGTACTCATGCAGACGAGTTTACACGAGCGGTGGTGGAGGACTCATCTTCGGGTAGTGTCCTAAGTTTCCGTCGCCGCGGCGCGGCTTGAGGAATTGCGGAATAAGCTTGGAATGAGCCAGACGGACTTTGCTTCCCGCATCAGGACGCTCCCTTCAACTGTGTCAAAATGGGAAGCGGGCAAAAATCGTCCAACGCCAGACGCTTTCACGCGGATCGCCCGGATTGCTGAGGGCACTGATAAAGCGTTTTTTCTCGATCAGGCTGGAGTATCAGCGAATTATTTTGATCGGAAAGGATCAACGGATTGGAAAGAAGATAAAGCGACGGACGCGGAGCTGCTGGCGGAAATTCTTGACGCCGTGAACAAAGCGGCAAATCGGCAAGGCGTTTGTCTGGCACTGCGCAAATATGCATGCATTGCGGCGCAGGTGTATGATAGCTGGCGGCAAGAAGGGCCGCGAGATTCCTCGCTTCCCGATAGGATGGTGAGCTGCGTTTGCGCACCCTCCAACCGGAAAGTCCATATTGCGCCGGCCTGAAAGGGAGAGCGACATGAATTGCAAATACTGCGGGAAGTGGAGCGGCCTCTTCAGCGATACGCATGTGGACTGCTCCGCGGCAATCGAAGCGGGAAAGACGCCGGAACAAATCAGACAAAGCGTTAAGACCTTGACGCCTGATTCCCTGCGTCCGCTGACCGCCGTCGGTGTCTTCTGGGCTGTCTTCCTGGCGCTATGCGCTTTCGGACTACTTTCCGCGCTCGTCGGCCTCATCGCCAAGCAGCTATAATCCTTCCGACGCAAGCCCCCGCATCCGCTCCTCGCGAACGCAATCTGTGCAATTAGAGCAATTGGTGCAATTAGAGCCGTGAGTTGCGTTTCCAAATATTACTCTGCCTCCAGACCTGAATGGTCGGCGCCGCGAAATTCATTGTGAGGAAGTCGCGGAAATGCCAGAGCAGAGAGGCTCCGTGCTCAGCAAACAACGGTCGCCACGGCGACTATGCTGCTGAGCCCGGCCTCGATGGAGCGGAGGGATAGATGCCGATGGAACTCAGCACGGCGGGGCTCGATCTGATCAAGCAGTCGGAAGGCTTTCGCGCCAAAGTCTATCAGGATGTGGCCGGCATCCCCACTATTGGCTATGGCCACAAGCTTTTGAATCATCAATCTTTCCCTGATGGCATCGACGAGCCCTTCGCGGCTCAGGGCACCGAAAACACTGCGATTACATCGGGGGTTCAAACGGAGTTCTTTTCTGGACCCGTTCCGCCGCCGAGCCTCCTTGCCCGGTATAACGAGATTGTGCCTGATGGTGCGGAGCGAATTCTGGCTATGGCAGAGAGGCAAAGCAAGCACCGTGAATTGCTTGAGGCACAAGTCGTCGCGGGCAATGTGGAAAGCCAGCGACGAGGCTCTCTTTACGCTTTTATCATCGTGCTAGCTGCAATCGTGGGCGGCATTTTCCTGATATGTATGGGCAGGAATGTGTCTGGACTCAGCACTGTCATAACCAGCCTTGTCGGGCCGGTCTCAATCTTCGTCTATTCACAGCACAAGCAGAGCAAAGAACGCGTCGAAAAATCGACAGCTTTAGCAGAGCGCAGGCGTAGATAAAGTCAGCACCGCACTATCAGGACACTACCCATCTTCAGCAATTCCCCGGCGCCCAAATCTCAACTCGACAGGTTTGACCTCCAATCCACCCGCCCGTATCATCAATATTGGTGCTGCGATACCCGGTGTCCCCAGCCCGCCGCGGCGGGGTCTTCGTCGATGGGTTGGACACCCGGTCGCGCCCTTCCGGCGGAGTAGCTCAGATGGTTAGAGCGACGGATTCATAACCCGTAGGTCGGCGGTTCGATCCCGCCCTCCGCCACCAGAAAATCCGGCTTTTCCCCTCGCCAACCTCGATTTTCGCCCTCCCAGCCGCCCCAGGAACCCGCTCCTCGCACCCCTTGCGCTATCATTACGTCTATAGAGTGTGTGTCCCGTTTCCCCAGGGACCATCTCGGTGGTGTGTGTGTCTCGACTCTTCCAGCGTTTTGTCTTCGTGCTTTCCGTGGCCATCTTTGCCGCCCTCGGCTTCGGCTTTGTCCTGGGCGAATTCGGCCTGTTTGGCGTTCATGCCGGCGGCGAGCAGGATGGCGCCTACCGCCAGATGCGCGTCTACGCCGAGGTCCTCAAGAAGATTCAGACCGAATACGTCACCGAACCCAACATCAACGACGTCACCACCGGCGCTCTCCACGGCCTGCTCGAGTCCCTCGACTCCGACTCCAGCTACCTCACCCCGACCGAGTACAAAATCTACAAGGAGCGCCCCGCCACCGGCGTCGCCCAGGTCGGCGTCGTCGTCTCCAAGCGCTTCGGCTACGCCACCATCGTCAGCGTCCTGCCCGGTTCGCCCGCCGACAAGGAGCACCTCTCCGACGGCGACGTCATCGAGTCCATCGGCGGCCAGTCCACCCGCGAGCTGTCGCTGGCTGTCATCCGCCTCATGCTCGATGGCAAGCCGGGAACCACCGTCAACCTCACGGCCGTCCGCCCGCGCAAACCCGATCCCGACAAGCTGACGCTCACTCGCGCCATCACCGCCCCTCCGGCGCTCGGCGAGCAGCAATACGAACTCTCCACCATCCTTTACCTCAAGCCCGGCCTGCTCACCCCGGCCCGTGTCGACGAGATCGCCGCCAAACTCAAAGCGGACGGCAAAAACCGCAAAGTGCTTCTCGACCTGCGCGACTCCTCCGGCGGCGACGCCCAGCAGGGAATCCGGCTGGCCAACTTCTTCCTCAAACAGGGAACTCTGGCCACGCTTGAAGGCCAGAAGTTTCCCCTCCAGACCTTCACCGCCGATCCGGCTCAGTTCATCACCGCCGCCCCGCTCGCCGTGCTCGTCAATCGCGGCACCTATGGCGCTGCTGAACTCACCGCCGCCGCCATTGAAGACTTGAAGCGCGGCGACGTGGTCGGCGAACGCACCTTCGGCGAGGGCTCGGTCCAGAAAACCATGGAACTGCCCGACGGCGCAGCCCTCCTGCTTACCGTAGCCAAGTACGAGAGCCCCGCCGGCAAAAAGATTCAGGACGATGCCGTCACCCCCAATGTGCTGGTAGGCCCGTCGATCGAGGAAGAGGAGGAAGAAGCGCCTCCCGCCAAGGGAGACGAAGCGCTCGACAAGGCCCTCCAACTATTGAAGGCGAAAGCAGCGTGACTCAGAACGGCTGAGCGGATCCGGTAAACCGAATCAGCCCGTCCCGCCCTTGCACCGCGTGGTTCGCCTGTGCGCCTCCGCACATCCTCTCGTAACGCGAAAATGCTAGCCTGAGGCTGAAGCATCTTCTCCCCCGCGTCTTTGGGAGTAATGCTCATGAGGCCTGAATCGCTTGGCTGCCACCCCTTCACAGCCTCTCGAACCGCAACCCCTTGTCCGGCCACGCCGCCAGCACCGGCCGCAGGCGGAGCCGGTTCCCCCGCACCGCCACCGCAAGCTGGCCGGCCGCTTCGCCCTCGCCGCATTGCTCATTCTGGCCGTCATCACCGGCTCGCTGGCCGGCCTCACGCTGGTCTACTCCGTCGATCTGCCCCAGATCAGCGACCTCGAGCGCTTCCGCCCCTCCACCACCACCGATCTCTATGACCGCAAGGGACGCGTCATCGGCTCCTTTGCTCTCGAGCGCCGCGAAATAGTCGGCTACGACGGCTTCGCCCCCATCCTCCGCAAGGCCGTCATCTCCATTGAAGACAAGAGCTTCGAATCCCACTGGGGCATCAATACCTTCCGCGTCATGGGCGCGGTCTGGCATGACATCCGCTCTCACGGACGCATCCAGGGCGCCTCCACGCTCACCATGCAGTTGGCCCGCGATCTCTTTCTCTCCTCCGAGCGCACCGCCGCCCGCAAGATCCAGGAGGCTTACCTCGCCATCCAGATCGAGCGCGCCTTCACCAAGCAGCAGATCTTCACCCTCTACGGCAACCAGATTTATCTCGGCCACGGCATGTACGGTTTCGAAGCCGCCTCGGAGTTCTACTTCTCCAAGCACGCCAAAGACCTCAATTTGACTGAAGCGGCTCTGCTGGCCGGCTTGCCCAAGGGACCCGTCGCCTTTTCGCCGCTGCTCAATCCTGACAAAGCCCTGCGCCGCCGCAATCTCGTCCTCAGTGAAATGGAATCCGACGGAGTCATCACCCACGTCCAGGCCGAGCAGGCCCGCAATGCACCGCTGGGCCTGCATATCGCCCAGCCGGTGGGCTCGGCCGCGCCCTGGTTCCAGGAAGAAGTCCGCCGCGAGCTCGAAAAACGCTTCGGGACCGAACAGGTCCACGAGGCAGGCCTGAAGGTCGAGACCACCCTCGACCTCGACCTGCAGCAGACCGCCAACCGTGCCGCGGCCGATGGCCTCGCTGCCTACGAGCGGCGGCATGGATGGAAGGGCAAGCTCGAAAACGTCCTCGCCTCCGGCACAACCATCCAGGATTACAAACACCCCGACTGGGCCGTGCAGGCCCGTCCCGGCGACTACGTTCACGCCCTGGTCACACGCGCCATGCCCCACGAGATTCACGCCCGCGTCGGCCCCGGCGAGATCGTCCTGCAGCCTGAGGATTGGAAATGGACCGGCCAGCGCTTCGGCGACGCCCTCGTCAAGCCCGGCGACATCATCTACGTTCACCTGGCTGACGTCGTGGATGGCGCTGCCCACCGCGCCACCCTCGAGCAGGATTCCGGCGCCGAAGGGGCTCTCATGGCCATGGACAACACCAACGGCGACGTCCTCGCCATGGTCGGCGGACGCGACTACGCGCTTAGCCAGTTCAACCGCGCGACACAAGCGGAGAGACAAACCGGCTCTAGCTTCAAACCCTACGTCTACACCGCGGCCATCGAGGACGGCGCTAAGCCCACCGACATCATCGTCGACGCCCCGGTCAGCTTCGGCGGCTACACCCCCCACAACTACGAAAACGACTTCCGCGGCGCCATGACCCTCACCAACGCCTTCGCCGAGTCGCGCAACATTCCCGCCCTCAAGCTGGCCGCCCGCGTCGGCATTCACAACGTCATCGACGTGGCCCACCGCTTCGGCGTCACCACCAACATTCCCGCCTATCTCCCCGTCGCTATCGGCGCGGTCGAAATCACGCTTGAGGAGCAGGTCGCCTCTTACGCCGTCTTTCCCAACGACGGCCTCCGCGTGGCGCCCCGCCTTGTCCGCAAGGTCTCCAACGCCGACGGCGTCACCCTCTGGGAAGACCGGCCGGCAGTGGACAATGTCATCAGCCAGAAAACGGCGCGCACCATGATGATCCTTCTCCGCGCCGTCACCGCCCACGGCACCGGCGCCGCCGCCGCCCAGCTCAATCACCCCCTGGGCGGCAAAACCGGCACCACCAGCGAATACACCGACGCCTGGTTCCTCGGCTTTTCCCCCTCCATCACCTGTGGCGTCTGGGTCGGTTACGATAGCCGCGAGTCCCTGGGTAAAAAAGAAACCGGCGCCCTCGCCGCGCTGCCCATCTGGATGAATGTGATGCGCGTAGCCATCGCCGGCAAGGACAACGAGCAGTTCCTCGGCGACGCGCCGGACAGCCAAACCCTCAAAGCCGCCGTCAAACCGCCTATCGTCACGTCACCATACGGCTCACCCGCCAAGCCCGTGAAAATCAACGCTCTCGTCAAACCGACCGCAACCCCGGCCCTGACCGGTCCCGCCGCACAGCCTCCAGCTCAACCAGCCGCGAAACCGTCACCGCAGCCGCCCTTGGCCAATCCCTCAGCCAATCCGCAGGTCCGGCCCGCCTTGCCTCCGCAGTCTGCACCAGCCAATCCAGGCGCCGCCGTCAAACCCGCATTGCCTTAGACGCCCGCCCCGGCCCCGTCTCATCGAGCCTTCGCGGATCGATTGACACTCCCCTCGCTGTGCTCTTATTGTTGGGGCCGCAGACGAATGAAATCATGAGGATTGTCATGCCTATACACGACGGCTCTCGTTTCAGCCCTGCCCAACCCTGTTCCAGGCATCTGCTGCGAATACTGCAAGCTTATCTCGCCGTTGGGATCCTGCTTGCTGCACATCCCTCGCGGAGCGTTGCGCTGGGTCAACCCCGCTATGTGCAAACGTCGCTAGTTCCAAATGGATTCCGGTTGGCGGGCGAAGGCAGCTGCGCAAAGCTCTTTGCCGACTCGGGCGATTTTCCCGGCGTGCTCCGCGCAGTGAACGATTTGCAGCAAGACATCGGCCGAGTGAGCGGATGCAAGGCAGAGATCGTTCAGGAGAGGAAATCCCTATCCGGCGAAGTGGTCCTGATCGGCACGGTAGGGAAGAGCGAGACGATCGATCGCCTTATCCGGGCGCACAAGATCGATGTGCGTGAGATTGAAGGCAAGTGGGAAGCGGCGCTGATTCAGGTGGTGGACCACCCGATGGCGGGAGTTCGACGCGCGCTGGTGATCGCGGGCAGCGACAAGCGCGGAACCATTTTCGGCATTTACGATCTCTCGGAGCAGATCGGCGTCTCGCCGTGGTACTGGTGGGCCGATGTGCCGGTCGAACACAGCGGCGTTCTTTATGTGCAGCCGGGGAGGCGGGTTGAAGGCGAGCCGGCGGTCAAGTATCGCGGCATCTTTCTCAACGATGAGGAGCCTTCCCTGGGCGGCTGGGCGCGGGAGAAGTTCGGCGGCTTCAATCACCAGTTTTACGAGAAGGTCTTCGAATTGCTGCTGCGGCTCAAGGCCAATTTCCTGTGGCCGGCGATGTGGGGCAGCGCGTTCAACGAAGACGATCCGCTGAATCCTAAACTGGCGGACGAGTATGGGATTGTGATGGGCACATCCCACCATGAACCCATGTTGCGCGCGCAACAGGAATGGAAGCGGCACGGCAAGGGCCCGTGGGATTACAGCGCCAACTCCAAAGAACTCGATGCCTTCTGGGAAGAAGGAGTCGCGCGCAACGAAAACTATGAGAGCGCGATCACGCTGGGCATGCGCGGCGACGGCGACCTGCCCATGAGCGAGCAGGACGACGTGGCGCTGCTGGAGAAGATCGTCGCGGATCAGCGGGCCATCATCGAGCGCCACAAGACTCCCACGCTTGCCTCCGATCCGCAGGTCTGGGCTCTGTATAAGGAGGTGCAGGGCTATTACGAAAAGGGGATGCGCGTTCCCGGCGACGTGACACTGCTGTGGTGCGACGACAACTGGGGCAATCTGCGCAGGCTGCCCACGCCCGAGGAGCGCAAGCGGAGCGGCGGCGCGGGTATCTACTATCACTTCGATTACGTGGGCGGACCGCGATCCTACAAATGGCTCAATACGAATTACATCCCAAAAGTCTGGGAGCAGATGAACCTTGCCTATGCCTACGGAGCCAACCGCATCTGGATTGTGAATGTGGGCGATTTGAAGCCCATGGAGTTTCTCATCGAGTTCTTTTTGAGTTTTGCGCGCGATCCGAATCGATGGGGGAAGGACAATCTGCGCGAGTTCACCGAGCTTTGGGCGGCGCGCGAGTTCGGCCCGGAGCACGCGCCGGAGATTGCGGAGATTGTTACCCGGTATACGCAGTTCAATGGACGGCGCAAGCCGGAACAGTTGCAGCCGGACACCTATAGCCTTCTTCATTTCGAGGAGGCTGACCGCGTGTACCACGAATGGCAGACTCTCGCGGAGCGCGCGGAGGCGATCTATCAGGAACTCCCACAGGAGAAGCGCGACGCATTCTTCGAGCTGGTGCTCTATCCCACGAAGGCCTCGGCGATTGTGAATGAGCTGTACATTACCGCGGGAAAGAATCATCTCTACGCGGCGCAAGGGCGGGCCGGCGCGAACGACTTGGCCCGGCAGGCGCGCGACCTCTTCGCCGCCGATGCCGCGCTGACGGACGAGTATAACCACAAACTCGCTGGCGGCAAGTGGGACCACATGATGGACCAGACGCACATCGGCTACACATTCTGGAACGAGCCGCCGCTGAATGCGATGCCCGCGGTGAGCGAAGTGCAACCGGCGGCGGGAGCCAGGATGGCCGTCGCGGTTGAGGGATCGCCCCTCGCGGGGTTGGAATCCGCGGCCCTCCCGGAGTTCGACAACTTTAATCGGCAGAGGGAATTCATCGACGTGTTCAATCGCGGCGTGGAGCCCTTCGAGTTTTCCGCCGCCGCCGATCAGCCCTGGATCAGGCTGAGTGAAAGCCGGGGCACGGTCGCCAAGGAAGATCGGATATGGGTGAGCATCGACTGGGATGTGGTGCAAGAAGCCGCGAACCATGGAAGCGTGACCATCACGCAGACAGGCCGTCCTCCGGTTCGCGTGCGCGTCGTGGCATTGCGGCCCGCCGCGCCGGCGCGGGATTCGCTCGACGGATTCGTGGAAGCGCGTCACTACGTCTCCATCGAGGCCGAAGATTTCACCAGCCGGTCCGCGACAGATCAGGCGCATTGGGAGCGCATTCCCGGATTTGGCGAAACGCTCTCCGGGATGACCATCTTCCCCGTCACGGCCGCCAGCGCCGAGCCGCCGCGGCCCGCTCCCGCGCTCGAGTACCGGATGTTTCTTTTCGACAGCGGAAGGTTGAATGTGCAGGCCATCCTGGCGCCCACGCTGAACTTTGTTCCGGGGCGCGGATTGAGGTACGCCATCTCCTTTGACGATCAGCCGCCGCAGCTGGTCGATGCGCTGGCCAACGATTCTCAAAAAGGCTGGGAAGAGGCGGTGAGCGATGGCGTCCGCAAAGTGACGTCCACGTTGAACGTGGACACACCCGGATATCACACGCTGAAATTCAGGATGGTGGATCCGGGGGTGGTGCTTGAGAAGCTGGTGGTGAGCCAGGGAGAGGCGCCTGCGAGTTATCTGGGGCCGCCGGAAAGTTATCGCGGCGCCGGTGTTCCGCATTAGCGGGAAACTGGACCACGCGGATGATTCGCCAGCCGCCAAACCTGCCTCGGGAGCTGACCTCTGGCGTTTTAACCCAGGTTGCCGACAGCCGGATCAACCACATACCACCCTTGACTCAGATCGTTCCACGTGGGGTTAGTTTTTTCGATTAAAGATATCTTCTTCGCGCGAACCCAGCCCTTCAATTGCTTTTCCCGCGCAATCGCGCTTTCCGGGCTCATGAATCGCTCGAACCAGACAAGGCGGTCACAGTTGTACGTCGCTGAGAATCCTCTGTGAGTCTTCTGCTTGTGCTCGAATACCCGCTTGAGTAGATTGCCGGTCATGCCGATGTAAAGGGTGTGGCTCCGGCTAGCCACGATGTAGGCGCAATAGACCCTCTCTTGCATGGCAAGAATCTATCGCAAATTGCCCACGAATACAACGAGCCGGGATCCATCTGGCTGCCCTCGCCGAAAGCCCGCCCCAAATGATCGCATCACTCAAAATCTGTCATCCTGAGCGCAATTTCAGGCTGTCATCCTAAGCGACACAAACAGGCTTGTCATCCTGAGCGAAGGTCGCCGCGGCGACCGAGTCGAAGGACCTGCGGTTGCAATTCGTCGCCTTGAACAGGACGGCTTCACAGCCCGCGGAAAAACTCGATCCGGAAGGAGGCGGGGGTTTCAACCCCCGCATGAACCCCCCACCCATATTGAAAAACAAACAGCGCGGCGCAAGCCGCGCCAAAACCCCCCCATCATCCACATGAGCGCATGTCATCCTGAGCGATACAAACAGGCTTGTCATCCTGAGCGAAGGTCGCCGTAGCGACCGAGTCGAAGGACCTGCGGTTGCTTTTGCCTTTGCCATTCTCCGCCCGTCTCCCGGCGGGAGGCAGTGAAAATAGCCCAGGATCGGGGTCCCCATCGACAAGTCCTCGTCGATGGGGTGGAGAGTGAAGCCTTGGGATTGTGTTTCAGGAGGAAGAACCCGCCCCGGAGGGGCGGAACGAATCCTCGGAATGGGTTTCCCACTCCTCCCACCTGTTCTTGAAAACCAATCAGCGCGGCGCAAGCCGCGCCAAAACCCCGCCATCATCCAAATGAGTGCATGTCATCCTAAGCGACACAAACAGGCTTGTCATCCTGAGCGAAGGTCGCCGCGGCGACCGAGTCGAAGGACCTGCGGTTGCTTTTGCCTTTGCCATTCTCCGCCCGCCTCCCGGCGGGAGGCAGCGAAAATAGCCCAGGGCAAAGCCCTGGGATTGCGTTTCGGGAGGAAGAACCCGCCCCGGAGGGGCGGAACGAATCCTGGTAATGGGCAGGAGCGGCGACCAGGCGACCGAGCAGCGCATCGAATTTGTCCTTATCTACTCTCAGATCCCATATCCTTCCCGTAACTTCATGATTCTAAAACACATAAATTTGTGCATAAAAAATGAACAATTTTGTTGAAAATGATGCTAACATGCTGGATAAGAGTTGGTTGCGGGAAGGAGGAAATCTTGCCCATCAGCGAAGATCAAGCCTATGCAGAGTTGAGGCCGCATATACGCCGACTGTGGAATTGCGTAGATGACGCCTTCAAACGTTACCGAAAATACCCCGACATTCTGGTTCACCGCAAAACGACCCGCGCAAATATCGTAAACGACCTGATCTTTGAGAATGTTATCGCTCATTTCGACGAAATCCCAGGGGCGATGGTGATTCACCAAGATGCAGGGCAACTTCGGCTATTGTCGATCTCCCACCTTGTGACGCTGTGGTTCAAGAAGCTCGATGAGAATCGGGAATCTTCAAACGTGAGCACAAAGCAAGCCGAGCAGCTAAACAGCGGGCAGATGCACCTTTTCGGGGAGGGGGATCTGCTCGTCGCAGGGTACCAACTTAACGACGACGAAACGGCGATCAAATGCCTTTCTTTTTCCCCGCCCAATTATGTAAAGCCACGCTGGTTCATAGATATTGAGAGAATCGGGCAGCCAATTGTTATGCGCGAACCGAGGGCCGTACAACCTGGGGTGCGACTTCGGATTATCAAAGGTCCAGAACAAATCATTCTCTAGGGTGTCGTGTGATCATGACTGATTCAAGATTCAATCCTGAGATGCTGATCCTTGCCCGTGAATCGTGGGGTCTCAGCCAGACGGAACTGGCCGATCTTGTAGCGGTGAATCAGGGAACAATCTCCCGAGTCGAAGGCGGACTCCTGTTGCCTTCTGAGGATTTGTTGCGCACGTTTATTGCAAAACTTGAATTTCCTGAGCACTTCTTCTTCCAAACAGACAAGGTTTATGGGTTCAATTCCACGGTTTACTTTCACCGCAAGCGCCAGAGCTTGGCAGATAAGGTTCTACGCAGGCTTCACGCGCAGATGAACCTTTGCCGGATGCGGGTTGACGTACTCACTAGATCAGTTCAGCCCGAGACGAGTTTCAAGTTTCTTCGGATGGATTCAGCAGAGTATGAGGGCGGTGTAGCAGCGATCGCGCGTCTTGTGAGAAGTACGTGGATGCTTCCGCCGGGGCCAATTCGCGATCTGACTAAAGCGATTGAAGATGCTGGCGGAGTCGTTGTTGAATTTGACTTTAGAACGCATCAGGCGGATGCGATAAGCGAGTGGGTTGAAGATAAGAAAGATTCACGTCCACTTTTTTTGGTCAATTCGAATTCAAGTATTCCGTGGGATCGTAGGCGCTTGACGCTCGCTCACGAGTTGGGGCACATCATTTTGCATCGCTTTCCTCATCCCAAAATGGAAGACGAGGCTAATGAGTTTGCTGCGGAGTTCCTGATGCCACGGCGCGAAATCAAACCCTCTCTGTATAACCTGACCATGGCGAAACTTGCAGACTTAAAGCGCATCTGGAAGGTGTCTATGCAAGCGCTAATCGAAAGAGCCTATCAACTCAAAACGATTTCCGAATATCAGCGAAGACTTTTCTACATGCATCTCAATCGCAGGGGTAGCCGATTGCATGAACCATTGGAGAATGAGTACGCCCCGGAACGCCCCAGTTTATTCCCGGGCCTATTAAAAACCCACCTACAGTCCCTCGGGTATTCGATCAAAGAGTTGGCACTGCTGCTCTTTATGACCAATGAGCAGCAATTCCGACTTGAGCTTTTGGGAGAGAGGAGCCTGAGCTTAGTTGTGTAGGCAAATCATGAGAATATCGACCTAGCCTTTCGCTGAGAGCCCTGCCCACTCGTTGACCCCAGCGAAAAGAGGCCAGAGGGCCTTCTGAATCGCTGGCCGCACATCTAGGTTCAATGGCCGTTTCCAGACCGCCGCGCCGGCGCGCCAGAGCGCGGACATCTCTACCCGTTGCAAAGAATTACCGTCGTCCCGCCGGCTCATTAAGCGCCCCAAGCTCACGAGCCGCCTGGCTCAGCTCCCTATCCCAAACCCATGCAGGAAAAGGCCGCAAAATGCACGCAAAAAACGCGCAAAATGCGCAAAATGCCCCTGACAACATTTAATGTCTCCTTCTTTTGCTCAAATCTGGAGACTTCCAGGGCGGCTTTCACGGTTTTATGACTACCTGCAACAGGACTATCTTGCACATTTGTAGCCGTTCAGGCTGTTTGTGGGCCTTCAGGTCGCCGTTTCCAGACCGCCGCGCCGGCTCATGAAGCGCCCCAAGCTCACGACCCGCCTGGCTCACCCCCTGTCCCAAACCCATGTAGAAAAGGGCTGCAAAATGTGCGTAACGCACCTAAAAAAAACCCTGTTTTTGACATGTCTATTCAAATCGGGAGCCTTCCAGGTCGGCTTTCACAATTCTTATGACCATCTGCAAAGCGGCTTTCTTGCAAATTTGCAGCCGATTAGGCTGTTTATAGACGTGCAGGTCGGCCTCCAGGTCGGCATATCCCCAGGCCCAACGGCCGTTTCCAGACCGCCGCGCCGGCGCCGCAAAGCAGCTCCGCTGACCGTTGCAGAGAATTACCGTCATCCGGCGCACAATCGGAATAGTGAGCAAGAACGGGCTTTAGTGACCACTGACAACTGACAACTGTCCACTGACCACTGACCACTGTCCACTGCCACCCCCCCACCCCCCTCCCCCCTGGAATGCCCATTTCCTTTGCCGCATCTTTGCTCCGCTTACAATAGTAAGGCCTGTAGAATCAGAAGCTTATCGTCTAACCTGAAAGACCGCCCTGTTATCTCAATGGTAAACTTTGACCACGGCAAATCGCGTTTTATTGGTGATTTTGAGCGAAAAAACATCCTTAAAACAGCTCCAGACGCCTCATTGATGCGCGCGGCGCCTGCCTTGCTTTACACAGCATCAGGGCGTAACATTTCCTGATAACCCGTGTACAATCAACCAAAACAGCTTGGCAGCCGAGGGCATTTCCACTCCGTGACCCTGTAACCAGGCAAACCAGGCTTTCCCGGTCTGCATCTCGATTAACACGCCGTGCATTCGACGAATTCTGGCATACTGAAGGAAACGCAGATATTCTGACCAAGGAAGGACCGACGGTTTCCATGCGCGGCAAACGCACGACTGCATTCGCTTGCATAGCTTTGACGTTTTTCGGCTTTTGCTGTGCGCATTCGCATGCGCAGGCCGCCCTGCTCATGGAGGAGCCGTACGGGTTCTTCGGCACCATCAATCCGACCGGGCACAACGCCATCTATTTTGCGCGCATCTGCGCCGAGACCCCGGTCAGACTGCGCCGCTGCGAACCCGGCGAACTGGGCGCCGTCATCGCCCGCTACCAGGGCATCGACGGATATGACTGGGTAGCGATCCCGTTGGTTCCCTACCTGTATTCGGTCGAGAGCACTACAGATATTCCTGTCCGCGTGAACCACGATGCCGTGATGCAGATGCGCAAACGGTATCACGAAGCACATCTGCTCTCTCTGGGAGAGAATCTGTCTCCGGGCAATATGTTCCATACCGGCTGGACGCAACTGCTGGGCGCGGCCTATGAGCGCCGCATCTACGCCTTCCGCTTTGATACAAGCGAAGCCCAGGACGACGCCTTGATCGCCCGCATGAACTCCGGCGCAAATCGCTCCCACTTCGAACTGTTCTACAACAATTGCGCGGATTTTGCGCGTGTCGTTTTCAACATGTACTTTCCCCGAACCTTCCGGCGCAGCATTTTCCCGGACGCCGGCATGACCACCCCCAAACAGATCGCCTACAAGCTGGTGCGCTTTGCCCGTAAGCACCCTGAGATGCACCTGATGGCCTTTGACATTCCCCAGGTCCCCGGCTATCGCCGCATGAGCCACGAGAACAAATGCATCGCCGAGTCGCTCACCACAACCGTCTATGCCGTCCCCCTGGTGCTCATCAATCCATACCTGGCCGCAGGGCTGTTTGTGGATTATCTCGCCCGCGGCCGCTTCCGCCTCGTCCCCAGGCATCCGCCGGTCCTAGGTCAAGACCTATCGGCGTTGACAGCTCCCGCCCTGCCCGCGCAGAATCCTGACAGCGAGGGTGCGCAGGTCCCCAGCGCTGCTGCAAGCGGCTCCGCGGAAACGCAATCGGTCGAGACAGCCAAATCCGGCCTGCTCGAAACCAAGACTACGCATGAGTAAAACAACGCCTCAGAATCTCAAGAACCATGCCCGCTTCGATCCGGCATTTCACGTGGTTCTGTTCTTCGTACTGGTTGCCAACCTGATTTTCGCGCTCGTCCATCTTTGGCACCATCATGACATCCATGCCGGATGGTTCCTGGTGCTCTCGGTGGCCGTGTTCATTGCCTTCTTCAGGCTGCGCACCTATCCGCTGAAGGTGCAGGATCGCGTTATCCGGCTCGAGGAGCGGCTGCGTTTGCAGGCTCTGGCCCCACAGGAGTGGCACTCGCAGATCTACCGCCTCACCGAGGACCAGTTGATCGGCCTGCGCTTTGCCGCGGATGACGAAGTGGTGGCGCTGGCCAAGCTGGCGCTCGAACAGAACCTGAACCGCAAGCAGATCAAGGAGCGCATCAGAGACTGGCGCGCCGACGACTGGCGGATCTGAGCCCGTCACCGTCAGCCCTACCCCTCGAGTGCGCCTGCGCGGAATGTGCTGGCAGCGGGCGAGGTGCCTCGCTTTCATCTGCGCGAGGATCTGGTCGAGGATTTTCGCGTCGATCCCTCGGGCCTGGACGCCGCAGGCCGCATGGCCGTCAACACCTGCGTCCGCACCAGCGTCCGCATTGAGTTGATCCAACTGAAGTAGAGCTTCTTCCGAGCCATCCGCGCCAACGCCGTAATGCGTCCTGCCAAAGGCCGGATGCGTCTGTACAATGCGGGTGAGACCCTCATGCCGGCAATAGAAGGCTTGGGCAAGGACGGCGTATGCGTATAGCAGTGTGGACGGGCTGGGGCCGGATTCCCGGGAAGATTCAGTTGCGCCAGGCGGTGTGGGGCGTTGCGGCAGGGCTTCTGCTCGCGATTGCGGCGCTGCCGGTTTGCCTTGGTTCCATTGTGAAGGGGGAAGTAATGAAGCTGACGAGCACCAGTTTCCAGGGAAACCAGATCCCTGCGCAGTTTACCTGCAACGGAATGGGAATCTCGCCGCAACTGACCTGGAACGCGCCTCCGGCGGGCACGGCGAGTTTTGCGCTGATCGTCACTGACCCGGATGCGCCCGGCCGCACCTTCTTGCATTGGGTGCTCTATGATCTGCCCGCCGGAACGCGGGCGCTACCCGAGGGTCTGCCGACGCATGGCCAGCTTGCAGACGGCTCCCGCCAGGGCCGCAACGATTTCGGCAACATCGGCTATGGAGGCCCTTGTCCTCCAGGTCACGCCCCGCACCACTACGTCTTCACGCTCTATGCGCTGGATACAAAGTTGAATCTGCCCGTGGGCGCGACGCGAGCGCAAGTCGAAGCCGCAATGCAGGGACACATCCTGGCGCGCGGCGAGCTGGTTGGCTTGTTTCAGCGGTAGGCCGCACGACCGGCAACGCTTTCCAAGGCTGCATTGAGACCAGTTGGGATTCGCCATGACTCGAACTCCCCATTTCAAGGGTGCGCAAAAACGCATCGCCTGTGAAAGTGGGAGCGTATTCGCTCGCGGTTGCTCAAAAAGCCGCCGCCAGAAAATATTTGTTGCAACAAATAGATTTCCTGCCGCATCTTATCTGCAACAAAGACTTGAGCGCGGAGCTTTCCCGGCATTTTTCGCCCCGCGCAGCGCCGGCGAGCGCGCTCGCCTCTTCCCCAACCGCGGCCCAACGGCCCCCGATACAGGAATTTGACCGAAAGGAATTTTTTGCGATGAAGCGTTTGGTATTCGTTACTGGCATTCTGGCGCTCGCGGCTCCCCTGGCCCTGGCGCAAACCTCCACCTGGACCTCCGATCCGGCGCACAGCGAGGTCGACTTCAGCATCACCCATCTGAGTATCTCCAACGTGCATGGCCGCTTCGGCAAAGTGGCCGCCACCATCTTGTACAACGAGGCCGACGTGACCAAGTCCACGGTAACGGCCACCATCGGCGTGGTTACCGTCGACACGGGCGAGGATGCCCGCAACACGCACCTCAAAAGCCCGGATTTCTTCGACGTGGCGAACTTCCCCACCGCGACCTTTACCAGCACCAGCGTGGTGAAGAGCGGCAACAAGCTGACGATCACCGGCAACTTAACCCTGCACGGCGTCACCAAGCCGGTGGTTCTTGAAGCGGAAGGCCCCACGGGTCCGGTTCCGGGGATGGACCACAAGCCGCACGCCGGCTTTTCGGCCACCACCACCATCAAGCGGACAGACTTCGGCATTGGAGCCAAGTTCCCGGCAGTCATGGTGGGCGACGAGGTCAAGCTGGACATCGAGTTGGAAGTCGTCAAACAGTAGGCGCGAAGTGCGCGGCCACGGAATAGTTGCTGGTTGAAAGGCAATCGCTTGGCTCCGCCCTTCAACCAGCGCGCTCTTCGTAGTTCCGCAACCGCGTGGGAGAAAGTGCTAATGGCGGGCCTGAAACTCGATATCGTGCAGGAGCCCCCTTTTTCCAGCGTGGAAGAAGAGGCTTTCCTCAACCTGCTACGCACCTCCGACTGCCTCAACCGCGCCTTTCACTTGAAGACCCGCGACTGGGGCGTGACCTCCACGCAGTACAATGTGCTCCGCATTCTACGCGGCGCACAGCCCCAGGGGCTTACCTGTTCCGCGATCGGCAGCCGGATGATCACTGTCGAGCCGGACATTACGCGACTGCTGGCGCGGCTCAAGACGCTTGAACTCATCCGGCAGCAGCGCAACAGGCAGGACCGCCGCGTGGTCTGGACGTATATCTCCGCGGCCGGGCTTGAATTGTTGAACGAGATGGATCCGGTCATCCAGCAGCTCCCGCAAGAACTGTTGGGGCGCCTGAACGGCGCGCAATTGATTGAGCTGATCCGGTTGCTGGAGCTTGCCCGCAAGCCCATCGAGGACCCGCAGACGCCTGTCAGTTGCAGCGGAAACCGGGGTCCCCAGCGATAGGTCTTTGTCGCTGGGGTGGTAAACCGGGGTCCCCAGCCACTCGGGGTGGAAGGACAGGTTTCCGACGCTGGGGTGGAAAATCAATGTCCTGCTACTGGCCTATCACCCTCTGAGCCACCAGTTCTTCGTCCGCATCCGTCTGAATGATCTTGTTGTGCAGGCAATAGAGAGCCAGTTCAAGCCGGTCGCTGACTCCCAGCTTGTCATAGATCTTGCGCAGATAGTTCTTGATCACCTGTTCCGTGGTTCCCAACTGGAAGGCAATCTCCTTGTTGCGCTTGCCCTGGGTAATGCAGGTGATGATGGACATCTCCTTGGGCGAGAGCCGGGGCTGGGTGCGCGGGCTCACCAGCGCGCTAGCCTGGGCGCGATAGGCTTCAATCACCCAATTTACCGATTGATTGTCGATCCAGGTTTCGCCAGCGGCGATTCTGCGCACGCACCTGACCAGCAGATCGGGCGAGATCGCCCGCGAGATGATCCCGCGGACGCCGCGGCGGTAAAGCTCCACCGTGTGGTTTTCATCTGCCGCCACCGCCTGGACAATGAGCTTCACTTCGGGGGCAATTCGCAACAGATCGGGAATGACGTTGGCCGTGCCGGCCAGCAGACTCCCTTCCAAAAGAACAATGTCCGTGGGAAAGCGCTCAATGGCCGCCCGCAGATTCTCAATGGAATCGGCCTGGGCCACGACTCGCAAATCGTCTTCCAGAGCAAAGACTTTGCGAATGCCGACCCGGTAAATGGCCTGGGAATCCGCAAGGATAATGCGAACCGCCCCCGGCTTGACCGGTGCGTCAAGTATCTCACCATCGGGGGAGTCGTCCATGAAATCCATAATTCGCCGCTGCTAGGCCAACCCGGGCCATCATTGCTCCGTAAATCTATACTCGTCGATCGTGGCCGCAGCCAGATACTGAGTTTGGCTTATGGAGCAGCGTACCACACGCCCCAGACAATGAACCAATACATCTTTTGGGGTACCCAGCACCGCGCCGGGCATGCGCAGGGAAAAATGGATCTCCTGCCCCACCGTCAAATATCGATCCAGCTCAAAGACCACGCCGCTGGCGGAGACATCCCGGGTGTGGGCGGCAAACTCCTCTTCGCCGATGGTCAGCAACACCGGGAGCGAAAGGGGAAAGCGAACCGCGCAACGCACCTCCTGCTGTGAGATGGCCGGCTCAGGGAGAACAGACAGAAGCGGTAACCCTTGTTTTGTAGCATTCATAGGCTGAATCCCGGACCGAAAAGGTCCCATGGGACACTCTAGCGTCCCATAGAACACTCTAACGAACTTTCCCAATTCGCCCCACGGCACCAAAGTTTCCAGGAAGGTAACCTGCTGTCCACTGTCCCGATGCTCAAGTCTGGAGCAGCGGGCGCAATCGGTTTCTCATACACCCGCAAGATGTTCACATCAATTGACTTGCACAGATCGCTGCAACGCCACGGCTCCCAGGATTATATGGCCACCAGCCCCCCGGAAAGGAAAAACGCCGCCGAGGCGTCCACCCAATCCTGATTTTGTTGTGGTCCACGCCCATCATCATGCCCCCTCCCAGGCGCACCAGCGACAGAGCCGGGGTCAGGCTGCGCCATCCGGGCATAGGTACAGGCTGCGAATCTCGGCCTGGGTAAGCCCTAGTTGAATTGGGCGCGCAACTCGGGAATCAATGTTTCGTCCTCATGGAACGGTATTGCGCTCTTGATAAAGATAGCCCAAAGGCCACAAACGACCGTTTGCGCATTCGCTTCCCGCCTCCGCCAATCGAGAAGCGCAACCTGGCCTCTCAAACCCGCCCCAGGGATCAACAAGCCGGAATCCTTCAATTTGTCGATAATTGACAAAATAGTTACTTTTGTTGTAGTCAAATTACCACTTTTCGGTTACCCTCTGAAGCAAAGCTGTCCCCAAAGGAGCCCTATGTCTATGATCTCATCAGTAACGGAATTCCGTCTTGCCGTCCTCGCCTCTGTTTTGGTGACCAGCACTGGTATTGCCCTGGCCAGCCCGGCTCTGGCGCCATTGTCGCCAACAAACCCCACAGTTGTGGCCGTCGCCAACACTCTGCCGGGCATTCCTCTACCGCCGCCGCCCGCCGTCGCCAACACTCTGCCGGGCATTCCTCTGCCGCCACCGCCAGCCGTCGCCAACACTCTGCCGGGCATTCCTCTGCCGCCGCCGCCAGCAGTCGCCAACACTTTGCCGGGCATTCCTCTGCCGCCGCCGCCAGCAGTCGCCAACACTCTGCCGGGCATTCCTCAGCCGCCTCCGCCAGCCGTCGCCAACACTCTGCCGGGCATTCCTCTACCCCCGCCGCCGGGACACAACATTGTGTCAGCATAGTCTCTCTATACCGGGTGAACAGACCAGATTCACTGCTACACTCAGTACGTCACATCAATAAGTGCAGACGGGATGCTGACGGTGAGTCTGGACAACACACTCTGGTTTGCCTCTTTTGTGGCGGAAGCGGCAGTTGTCGGGCTGCTCCTCTATAGGCGTGTCTGGAGAACATTGCCGGTCTTCTGTGTGTATTGCATATGGCTTGGGCTCGTCGATGCCGTGGCATTCCCAGTGCTGCGTTTCTTCCCGGCCAAATATCTCACGGTCTATCTGGCGGATGCAGTTGTGTATTCCGCACTGGAGATTGGTGTTCTGGTCGAGTTGGCTTGGTCCGTGCTCCGTCCGTTCCGGGCGTCTCTGCCGCGTGGCGCCCAGGTGGTGGTTGCAGGCTTGGTCGTGGCGCTTGGCGCGGCGATCTGGCCATTTGCAAACATCCCTGGATTCGGCCACTGGCCCCCGCAGTGGCATCTTTTGATGCGCCTGGAGCAGACCACCTCAATTCTCAGGATTCTCTTCTTCCTGGCCATCGCCGGATGCAGCCAGTTGCTCTCAATCGGCTGGCGGGATCGCGAGCTGCAGATAGCCACGGGACTCGGCTTTTACTCCATCGTCGGCCTGGCCGTAGCCATGCTCCATACGCACCTGACGGTGTGGACGCAGTATGCCCACCTGAACCAGGTCGAGGTGGCCAGCTATCTCTGTTCCTTGCTGTATTGGGTATTTAGTTTTGCGCACAAAGAAGCGGAGCGGCGGGAATTTACTCCGCAGATGCAGAGTTTGCTGTTGGCAGTGGCAGGAGCCGCAAGGACCACGCGCATTGCGTTGACGGACTCTGCATCTGCCAACAAACCGAAACCGGAGAAAAGGTGAGGTGCCGGTTCGCCCGCTTCCCTGGTGGAGCAGCCTGCAAGGCCTCCGCTGGCGCAACCGCGAACTCCAGGTGGCCATCGGTTTGGGCTTCCACCCCATCGTTTCTTGGCCGTCACCGTCCCCCACTCCCACCAGATCGCCGGCCCATGGCACCTTTGGCTGGACGGGCTGGGAATCGTTAGTTACTTAAGTGCATTGACCTTTTGGTACTTTATCTTGTGAAAAAAGAGGCGGAAACATGAAGTTTTTCTCCACAAATGCAGGATTTTCTGTTACTAGTAGATGTAGCAGCAAAAGTCTGCCGGGTTGCCTTGACCGATCCTGCGGTTACCAAATTCCGGCGTAAGGGTCACTAATGAGTTTACTTTTGCTTCAGATTGTCGCAGTTGCGGTCGTGGCGCTTTACATTTGCCGCTGGCGCATTGGTGTGCACCGTCGCAATGCACAATCGTGGGACTCCCTCCTGGCCCGGCTGCGTCCCGATTGGAGCGCCCGCGAACTGAGCGATCATTTCCTTTGGAAAGAAGGGCTTAACGCGACCCCCGAAGACGCCTGGGAGCGCATGAAGGGTCCGAGGGGCCTGTGGGTGATGTACCAGAACGCGCGCGTAATGCTGGAAATGGCCGACTATGCCGCCAGAAACTCCGACGGCGTGGACCGCCTGCTTCTCGAAACCTTGCGCAGTGACGCCATGCAGATTCGTGTGTGCGTTCTAATGGCGTTGGCCCAGTACGGCTTCTCGAAGGCCAGCGAAGGTGTCCGCGTGAACGCCTTCCGCGCCGCTTTGATGTACACCGGCATGGCCGCCCGCATGACCCAACTGCTGCAGGATCATGCAGCCGTCATTGTCCCCGATTTTGTGGCGGCCATGTAGGCCGGCTTCCTCCACCGGCGCAAAGACCCCAGCCTCGGCTGGGGTCTTTGTTTGCGGGGGCGAACCGGTTTCAGGCCGGGCTGGAAGCAAGAAATCCGTTGATCCGCCCGTACTCGTCCTCGCTGAGCCTGAAATCGAGCGCTGGGGCCAGCCCTTCAACCTGCTGCTCATTCCGCCCGCCCACGATAGCGGCGGTAATGGCCGGGTGATGGAGCGTCCAGGCCACGGCCACCACCCCTGGGTTCACCCCATGCCCGTTGCCGATCTCCCGCAGCAGCTCCACCAGCCGCAGGTTCCGGCTGAGCCGCGGCTCGCGGAACTCCACCGCGCGCCGGCGCCAATCGTCGGCCGGAAAAGCCGCGATACGCTCGGCGGTCATCTTGCCCGTCAGCAGCCCGGAGACCATGGGCGAGTAGTTGATGACCCCGATGCCATTGGCCTCGACAAAGGGTAGAATCTCTTCCTCGGCGGCCCGGCGCAGCATCGAGTAGGGCGGCTGCAGGCTGGTGATGGGCGCAATCTTCTGCGCCCGCTTCATCTGCCCGGCCGAAAAATTGGAGACGCCGATCCAGCGGATCTTACCCTGCTCGCGAAAACGGGCCAGCGCCTCCCAGCCCTCTTCGATCTCCTCCTCCGGGTCGGGCCAATGAATCTGGTAAAGGTCGATGGTCTCCACCCCCAGCCGCCTGAGCGATCCCTCCAACTCCTCCGCCAGTGAGTCCGCCTTGAGCGAACGGTAGATGGAGCGGTCCTCGCGCCAGCGCATGGAGCACTTGGTAAAGACCAGCGGCTTGTGCGTGGTTGTCTTCAGGGTGTGGCCAACCACCTCTTCCGAGTGGCCCAGGCCATAGATGGCCGCCGTATCGATCCAGTTGACGCCCAGATCGAGAGTGCGATGGATGGCGGCAATGGATTCGTTGTCGTCCTGAGGGCCCCAGGCGAACTCCCAGTTGCCGCCGCCAATGGCCCAGGCGCCAAAGCCAATGGGCGTGAGATGCAGATCGGAGTTGCCAAGAGTGCGAAGCGCAGATGAAGCAGCGGTAGTCGTCATATAAGCCTAGATGCCGGAAATGCGATTTTGTCGCACAGAACCTCACCCCATTGAAAATGAGGCACGCCAGCTCCTTCCGGGGGCTGAAGCTCCGGCCCCCTCCGGAATCCGTGATGTAGGGCCGTAGTAGTCGAAGTTGATTCATCCGTCAGACTGTTCCAGACAAAAAACCGCCCCCGAAGGATCACTTCTCTTCGGAGGCGCTTGTTGGATACAAGATAAAGACGGGGACCAGTAGCCGGCGCTGGAGGTCGGTAGCGCGCGGCTACTGGTGATCCCTGCACAAACGAAGCTAGCTGCGGCTTCCCCTTTCCACTGCTGCCTCGTGTCGCCCGGCT
>JBKQRH010000126.1:0-3543 GCA_052326045.1 Occallatibacter sp.
ACGCCACCGGCATCTCCATCACCAAGGCCAACAGCAACTTCGTCCTCGGCGCGGGCTTCTTTACCCGCGACGGCTGCTACTCGCCCGAGTTCATCTCCAACTACCTCGATGTCTACGTCAAGGACGCCCTCAAGCGCGTACCCGGCGTGGGCGACGTGTTGATCTTCGGAGAGCGCAAATACGCCATGCGCGTTTGGCTTGATCCGGAGCGCCTGGCCGCACGCGGCTTGACTGCCACCGACGTGGTCAACGCGCTGGTCGAGCAGAACGTCGAGATTCCCGCCGGCCAGCTCGGCCAGCCGCCTGCGGACTCCAAGCAGGCCTTTCAGGTGCCGGTGCGTGTCGTAGGTCGGCTCACCAGTTCCGCCGAGTTCGATAACATCATCGTCAAGAACTCCACCAACGGCCTGGTGCTGCTCAAAGATGTGGGCCATTCGGAGGTGGGCGCCGAGGACTACAGCTCCACGCTCAAATACCACGGGCTCGATGCCGATGGAATCGGCGTCGAGCAGCTTTCCAACGCCAACGCCTTGGACGTGGACAGAAAGGCCAAAGCCGCGCTCGAGGAACTCTCCAAGAGCTTTCCGCCAGGCCTGGAATACGCCATCGCCTTCGATGCCACCACCGTCGTCGGCGACTCCATCAGGGAGGTGTTGCAGACCCTCGGCATCGCCATCTTCATTGTCATCACCGTCATCTTCCTTTTCCTGCTCGACTGGCGCGCCACCATTATTCCCGCCGTCACCATTCCGGTTTCGTTAGTCGGCACCTTCGCCTTCATCAGGATCTTCGGCTTCTCCATCAACTCGCTCACGCTCTTCGGCATCACGCTGGCCACCGGACTGGTGGTGGACGACGCCATCGTGGTTATCGAGAACGTGCAGCGGCACATTCACATGGAGCACTCCGACCCGCACGCCGCCACCTCCCGCGCCATGGGCGAGGTCACCAGCGCGGTCATCGCCACGTCGCTGGTGCTGATCGCGGTCTTCGTGCCGGTCTCGTTCTTTCCCGGAACCACAGGCATTCTCTACCGGCAGTTCTCGCTGACCATCGCCTTCGCCATCGCCATCTCGGCCTTCAATGCGCTCACGCTGTCGCCGGCGCTCTCGGCCATGTTCCTGCGCAGCGATGAGGCTCGTCCCAGGCAGTTGGACTTTCTGCGCATTCGCCCGGTCTCGCGCCTCTTTGCCGCCTTCATTCACTCCACCGACCGCCAGATCAGTTGGCTGGGCGCCACATACGCCAAATCGATTCACCTGGCGTTGAAGCTGCGCTACCTGCTGCTCGTGGTCTTCTTTGCCGGCTTGGGCGCTACGGCGTGGATGTACCAGCACGTTCCCACCGGTTTCATTCCCCAGGAAGACCAAAGCTTCCTGATGGTCATTGTGCAGGCGCCTCCGGGCTCTTCGCTGGCCTACACCGGAGCCTTGGCCGACCGTGCCTCGGCCATCATTGCCCAGAATCCCGACATTGGCGGAGCCTTCTCCGTCATGGGTTTCAGCTTGGCCGGCGGCTCCTCCAACGCGGGCATGATGTTTATTTCGACCACACCCTCGGACCAGAGGCGGGGCAAAGGCCACTCCGCCGCGGACATCGTGGCCGACCTCAACCCCAAGCTGCAAAGCCTCATGTTTGCTCCCAATGGGGGCCTGGTGGCCATCTTCCAGCCCCCGGCGGTGTCGGGCGTGGGTAGCTACGGCGGCTTCCAGTTCATGCTCCAGGACCAGGGAAGCAACACGCTCAGCGACCTGGACCGCGTGGCCCACCAGATTGTGGGCGCCAGCCGCGCCCGCAAGGATTTGACCGGACTGATCACCACCTTCTCGGCCAACGATCCCCAGGTGCTGGTGACCATCGATCGCGAGAAGGCCAAGGCGATGAACATTCCGCTCTCCCAGATCACCACCACGCTCGGCGTCTTCATGGGCTCGGAATACATCAACGACTTCGACTTCAACAACCGCACCTATCGCGTCTTCGTGCAGGCCGACCAGCCCTTCCGCATGACGGCCAGGGACCTGCACAACTTTTACGTGCGCTCGGATAGCGGCCAGATGGTCCCGCTGGACAATCTGGCCACCGTGGTGGAAAGTTCCGGCCCGCCGGTGATTACGCATTACAACCTCTTCCGCGCGGTGGAGATCGACGGCTCTCCCGCGCCCGGCTACAGCTCCGGCCAGGGAATTGCATCGATGGAGAATCTGGCCAAGCAAGTGATGATGCCCGGCATGGGCTACCAGTGGACCGGCCTCACCCTGGACGAGATCGAGTCCAGCGGCAAGGCGCTCATCATCTTCGGCCTGGGAATTCTGGTCGTCTATCTCACCCTCTCGGCGCAATACGAGAGCTTCGCGCTGCCCTTCATCATTCTTCTCGCCGTGCCCATGGCCGTGCTGGGCGCGCTGAGCCTGGTCGCGTTGCGCGGTCAATCAAACGACGTCTACTGCCAGATCGGTCTGGTGATGCTGATCGGCCTCTCGGCCAAAAACTCGATTCTGATCGTCGAGTTCGCTGAGCAATTGCGCCGCAAGGGCCGCTCCATCGCCGACGCGGCCGCCGAGGCCGGCGCGTTGCGTCTGCGGCCCATTCTGATGACCTCGTTCGCCTTCATCCTCGGCGTTCTGCCGCTGGTCTTCGCCACCGGCGCGGGCGCCCTGGGACGCCGCTCCGTGGGAACCACCATCGTCGGTGGCATGTTGCTCTCGACAGTCCTCAACCTGTTCTTTATCCCCGTGCTCTACGTGATTCTGAGCAGGCTGCTCAAGCGCGGCGACGCGCCGGATGCGTCTCCCACGCCTCCCGCACCGGAGCCAGCCGAGGCATAGAGCAGCTCGTCACTGCCGGTCGCGGTGCGCAATCACGTAATCCTTGATGCGGTCGTAGACCTCGCTCGTCACAATGCCGTACTCCAGCAGGTCCTGCTTGGTGCGGTAGGGCCTGAAGCGCACGATGCGTCCGGCCCAACTGCGCGTCATGCCGGGAATCTTCAATAGTTCATCCGCGCTGGCATGATTGATGTCCACGCGCGCCTCCGGCAGCGGGGCCGTTGCGGATGTTTTGGGCACGCCACGTGAGTCCCGGTCCTGATATTGCGCCATTCCGGCAAAGCAAACGCCCAGCATCGCAACCATCAAAGCCGCAAATCGCATTCTCGCTCGCACGGCTCCATTCTCCACTTCGTCCCGCGCTGGCCGCAAGCAAAACATTTGACAGGCCGCGGCGTTTTCCCTTAAGGTTAAAAGCAGATGCAGAGCAACCGCCATCACGGTCACCACCACCATCATGGAACCTCCATGCCGGCGGACTGCTATGGCCTGATGTAAACGGCCAGAGAGATCGAGAGAAACACCCAAGCCCGCCGGCGACCGACGCCAGCGGGCTTTTTCGTTCCACAAATCTAAACCAAAGGTGGAAACCCATGGAATGGGTCGATTTTGACAAGATGGACGGCCTCGTCGCAGGCATTGTGCAGGATGCGCGCACGGGCGAGGTGCTGATGCTGGGTTTTCTCAATCCCGCCAGCTATGCCAAAACGCTGGA
>JBKQRH010000127.1:0-4170 GCA_052326045.1 Occallatibacter sp.
GGCAACAATGGCAGGGGAGAGAGGACGTATTGCGGCTGAGCGGATGGAGCAAGCAGCGGCGGGTGGTGGTTCTGCGGCGGCCGTTGCGGAGCAAACCGGCAGCGGAAGCAGCAACTGCGGGTAAGAAGAAGTCCAAGCGAAAAGCGGCCAAACAGTTGACCTTGAATCTACCGGAACTGACTTACCAGGGAATCCAATATGAGTATGCGGTGCTGGTGACCTCGTTGCTTGACGAGGTACGGACCGTCGCGCAGCATTACCGGGACCGAGGCGATGCGGAGAATAACTTTGACGAGCTGAAGAACCAGTGGGGGTGGGCGGGCTTCACCACACAAGACCGGAAGCGCTGCCAGATCATGGGGCGGATCATCGCCTTGGTCTACAACTGGTGGACGATCTTCATGCGCTTGGGGATCCCGGAGAAACACGCCGAAGCCATCACCTCGCGGCCGTTGGCACTGCACGGCATCGCCCGGCAAACCCGACACGGGAATCAGACCACGGTGGAGATCACGAGCACGCACGCGAAGGCCTCCCAGATCGCGGCAATTCTGACCAAGGTGAGCGGGTTTCTCAAGCGAATCAAAACGACTGCGGAGCAGTTGACGCAACGGGAGCGCTGGGAGCTGATTCTCAGCGCCGCCTTTCGTCAATTCTTGGGCGGCAAGCTCATCGGACACACTGGTCGGCTCGCCGATGCGCCGAGTTAACCCATTTCCCGCATAATTTCTTGAGTATGTTTGTGTTATCAGTGGGTTACGGGCCAAATCGGCTATTTGTTGTCACTACAATCGTTGAGCGGGTCGAATAGGGTCTCCTCCGGAAGGGTCAGATCCAGACGGTCCAGGCGAATTCGCGGTCGGGGGAGCGCGACATTCAGCGAGTGCAGCACCGAGGCTTCTTCCGATCGAGGAGTACTGACCCGCTCCAGTTCCAGTTTCATCCCATCCGCTTTTCGCAGACAGATGGTCCCCATTTGGATGCCACGCAACACCTCCAACACGCGGCGGCCACTCAGCGACCCGCCCCGTTGACGATGGGTCCGCTCCAGCACCCAGTACATCGCGTAGGCGATCCAGCAGAACAACACGTGGGCCTCGGCGCGCTCCTCCCGGTGATGGCAAACCGGACGCAACGCCAGATCGTGCTTCAGCGTGCGAAACGCGTTCTCCACGCGCACCAAGGTCACATAATCCTCCCACACTTGCGCCGCGTCGGTACCGGCCACGTTGGTGCGAAGCAGGTACACGCCTTCCAGTTGCCGCAGCAGTTCCTCGGTCTCCTGTTGGACGTGCCAGTGCACGAGCTGGCGCGGCTTGGCGGCTCGTTTCTTGTTCCCCGGTGCGGTCTCCGCCGTTGTCGCGGGAAGTTCCTCGCGGCGCACGCACACCCAACTCGACATCCCCGGATGGCGCGCCAGAATCGATCCGATGCGCCGGTCGATCTTCTCGGGATTCACCAGCCGTCCCTTGCGCACCGTGTTTTGCAGACGCTCCAAGTGAGCCTTCAGCTTGGACAGCATGCGGTCGTGGATGCCTTTCTCTTTCTGCGCGCAGCCCCGGCTTCGTACCAGGATGAGGCGGTCACCCTCTTCCTCGCCCGCCTCCTGCACCTCCACCACGGCCTCGCCGGTGTCCGGGTCGGCGCGCCGGGTCTGCCAGGTTCCATGCTGCACTTGCTCCGGAAATCGCTCGGACGCGCCCCGGCGATCTGCCAGAACATATCGGACCGTGGACTCCCGGATACGCTTGAGGCTGTCCTTGGTGACCATCCCCCGGTCCATGCACAGGGTACGGTCCGCCAGACCAAACCGCGCTCCCAGCCGCTCCAGCATCCCCGCCACGGTTTGGTGATCTCTCACATTGCCGGCCAGCACTTCATAACCCACCGGATAGCCTTCGCGATCCACCACCGCGCCGATGGTGACCTGCTTGCAGTCCGGCCGGTGATCCCTGGAGTAACCCCGCCGTGCCTTCGGGTTACTCTCCATTCGTCCTTCGAAGTAAGTGCTGGTCAGATCGTATAGTAGATACCGATAGGATTGTCCGAATAAGCTCTGTCCCACACCGGCAATACGCTCTTCAATGACTTGCTTGTGTGGCAGCACCAGATCCAGGCAGCGGTAGAGACGGTCATCGTTGATGGCCGCCAGCGGAATCCCCAATAACTGGGGCAAGGCCGTCCGTTGCCACCAACGCACCATCGGCCATTCCGGCATCGGCTCGACCAACCGGTTTACGGCGATCAGTGCGGCCACCGCCGGCCAGGGCACCTTCGCGGCGGAGTCGTTCGTGCGCTCGCCGAGCAGTTCCCCCAACCCGAGCCGCTTCCATAGAACCAGCGCCGTGTAGACATCGCCGAACGCCACCGGTTCACGCCAACTGGTTTCCGACAGGCGGATGGAAACCACATCCGAGGTATTGGAGGCAGACGCCGAGCGATCCTCGACAGTCCACTTGGGGGGACGGCCCTGGCGCCCTCCCTGGCGGACCCGGCGCTGGAGAGCGGCGGCCATTTCCGGCTCGCCCATACGTCCAGCGAGAGCCTGCCAATCCGCTGCAGTGAAATTGGAAAGGTCTCCCAAGTGGGCGACGACCTGCTGCCGGGGGCCGGTGTCGGTGCGAACGTTCTCGACAAGCTTCCAGTAGCGGTAGGTTTTGCCACCCTTTTTGACGACCGAACTGCGGAGAAACATGGTTGTCACCCGAGCTGCGAGTAATAGCTCAGGAACATAATGGCAAAGCTGTCAGCGTAGATCAAGAGGGCAAATACGATTTGTCACTACACGCGTTTTCGGAGATTTTCAGGGCCTAACTGCAATGTTTGCCGCGTCGGGTGTCCAAAAATGGCCGATCTACTACGTCAGTTTGCGGAATATGGGCTAAAGAACTTGTGCTAGCCGACGCTGGCGCGGATGGCTTCGGCGGCGGCTTTGCCCATCCGGATGCACTCCGGGATGCCGATGCCTTGGTAGGCGTTGCCTGCCAGGTACAGGCCGGGGATGGCGGCGGCGCGGGTTTCGATTTCGGCTAAGCGAGCGGCGTGGCCGACGGTGTATTGGGCCATGGAACGGGGCCAGCGGGAAATGCGATGAAAACGGGGCTGGGCGGTGACGCCGGCGATGTTGCACAGCTCCTCGCGGACGGTGGCGAGCACCTGTTCGTCGCTCTGGTCGAGGATGGCGGGGTCTTGCCAGCCGCCCAGAAAGCAGCGCGCCACCACCTTGTTTTCCGGAGCGCGGTGAGGGAACTTGGTGCCTACCCAGGTGCAGGCCACCAGGCGGCGGCGCTCGACGCTGGGCACCAGGAAACCGAAGCCATCGGGCGGGCGGCCGGCGAAATCGGCGGCGTCGAAACCGAGGGCCACGGTCATGGATGAGCTGTAGGGGACGGCGCCGAGGAGTTCGGCGAGGCGGCCATCGACGGGCGGCAGGTACCGGGCGGCGCTATGGGCTTCGGTAGCGACGACGACGTGATCGGCGTCAAGCCAATCGCCGCCCAGGCGCAAGCGGAAACCGGCGGTCCGCGCTCCACGGTTTCCACCCGCGCGCGGCAAACATCCGTATAGCCGGCGATGGAGGCGGCAACGGCGTCGGTCAATTGCTGCAGGCCGCCTTTGAGGGTGCGGAACAGAGGGAGTGGCGCGGCATGGGCGCGTGCGGATCGGGCGCGCTCGGCCAGCACGCCGCGGGACAGGCTGCCGTAGCGCTCGGAGAGTTCGACGAAGCGGCCCAGGACGCTGCGTACGCTGAGCTCGGCGGGGTCGCCGCCGTAGACGCCGGAGAGCAGCGGTTCCGCCAGATAATCGACGGCTTCGCGGCCGTAGTGCTCGCGGATGAATTCGGAGACGGATTGATCGGCTGCCCTGGGTTTGGGTGCGCGGAACAGCTCCAGGCCCATGCGAAGCTTGGTGCCGAGACCGACCAGCGGGCTGGCGAGCATGGGCAGGATTCGGGTGGGCACCATCATCATGAGGCCGTCGGGCAGCGGCACCAGGCGGCCGCGGCGGCGGACGTAGGTGCGGCGCAGGCGATCGTTGGAGCCGATGACCTGGTCCTCCAGGCCCAGCTCGCGGATGAGCTCCAGGGCGGCGGGTTTGGCGGAGAGGAAGCTATCCGGACCGGCTTCGACGGTGCAGCCGCCGACGCGTTCGGTTTGGATGACGCCGCCC
>JBKQRH010000128.1:0-10589 GCA_052326045.1 Occallatibacter sp.
TCAAACTAGGCTGGACCAAACAGCCGCAGCGCTTCGGCGAGATCGCTCTGATGTTAGGCAACACCGATCCCGAAAAGCAAGTGTACTCGGTGGACGTAATGGCCGACGAGAAGCGGACGCTCAAGCAGGACAAGAACGTCAACGAGCTGGTTCAGTTCTATACCGTCAAAGGCGGGCGCACCCCCTACAACCTGCTCATTAACCAGGTCACCAAAGACGGCATCGCCGGCTATCTTTGGCGCCAGCCGGTGGACTCAACCGCGGACCAGCCGGCACCAAGACCGATGATTCGGTCGTCATCTGGACCGACCCAGGTAACGGGCCGTGTCGTGTGGAATGGCCTGCCAGTCCCGAATGCGAGAGTCCAACTGAGGCAGGCTGGCAGTTCCCAGTCCCTGCCCGTGCTAGCCAGCACTGTAAGCGCGGCCGATGGCACATTTACGATTGAGAAGCCGCCGACCGGCAGATTGGCTATCTATGCTCTGGCACCGACTACTGATTACTGGCCGTTCCAGATTTATCGGGAGACGATCATAGCCGGCCAGTTAAAGAACGTCGGGGATTTAGCAATCGCCAAGAAGATGCAACTGCTTTCGCCGGCCAATGGCGCGAGCGTCACAACCACAACACCGACGCTCCAATGGGCGGCGTTCCCCTGTGCCGCTCGCTATGACGTCTCCGTGCGCAACGATGCTACGCCGCAGCAGGTGTTCCTGCACTCTACCCAGGGCACCCAGATAACGGTGTTGCCTGCATTGCAGGGCGGTCAGCAGTACGAATGGACCGTGCAGGCCTATAATTCCAGCGGGCAACGGATTGCTTGGTCCTATTGGTCCATGACTACGTCGCCCAACCCGAATCTTGATCTTCGCCAGGCCCGGTGAGGTGCTGGTGACTATTGAAATCGGATCGGCAAGAACGGCTCGTTCGCTCACCCAGGAGAAATGGAGTTAGGCAACCCGCGGCAGGAATCCGTTGCCGGAGTATAACTGTTGCTCAATGAGAAGCTACCTGCCGAATCCAGGCCACCCGAGTGAGAACTTTGCGCAGGTTATCTGGAATTATCCCTGCGTTTGCGTTCTGTTCATTGGGACCAGGAATACGAGTTCCGTTGGAGGCAGTCGTGAATCTGCAGAATCTGAGAAGAAAAGTCCAGAAGACATTTTGGGCGGGTGTCGTACCCGCCGTGGCTTTGAGCGGCGTGCTGTTGTTCCTAGCTTCGGTGGCAATTATCTACCGCGTGCACGCGGCAGATAGCGACACGCCTACGGCCATTTATTCGCACAGCGGGCTGCACGTGGAGATACCCTACACCGCACCGCGGGCCGGCGCTGGAACTCTCACCATCGAGGTTCTGAATCCTGAGGATGGGGTATTGGGGCGGTCGGAGCGGCGGGTCACCCTTGCCGAGGGCAAGGGATCGTGGCAGGCAGACCTTAAACTCGACAAAGAGCTCGCCGCCGAAGACCTGGTGTGGCATCGCGTGCGCTACCGCTTCCGTTATTCCGGCGATACCCACGCGGCCATCGAAGGCGCGGACTCCATCTCGCAGATCCTGCGAACGCCGGTGGTCCACGTGATAGCCCAGCAATCCTATCTGAGCGGCGCGGCGGCGGCGGTGCGAGTGGTCGCCACCGATTCGAAGAATGAGCCAATTGCGGGGGCGAGTTCGGTGCGGATGGAGTTGGTGAGGCCCGGAGTGCCGAATCAAGTGGTTTTCATGGGGCCGCTCAACCGGCGTGGCACCACCGAAGCACAGTTCCGCTTTCCGGCGGGCGTGGCGGGCAGCTATTCCCTGAAGTATGTGGTGGAAACTCCCGTCGGCTCTACCGAGTTTACTCAACCGGTGCGGCTGGAAGACAAAGTGTCGATCTTACTAACTATGGAGAAACCGATTTATCAGCCGGGCCAGACCATCCATGTACGTGCGCTGGCTTTGGACCGCGCCAATCATCACGCGGCGGGCGCGCTCAACCTGACCTTTGAGGTGGAAGATTCGCGCGGCAATAAGGTCTTCAAAAAGACGGTCCAGACCGATCCGTTCGGAATCGCGTCGGCGGAATTCGGACTGGCCGACGAGGTTAACCTGGGCACGTACCATCTGCGGGCATTGATGGATGGCGGTGGGATGGTCGGCGGCCTGGCCGGCGCGCGGAACATCGCTGACGTGGCGCTCGATGTCGAACGTTACGTGCTGCCCAAATTCAAAGTAGCCGTGAATTTCGCCGGAAAAGACGAAAAGACGAAGCACGGCTACCGGCCGGGAGAGCACGTGACCGGCACGGTTCGCGCCAATTACTTCTTCGGCAAGGCCGTGGACAACGCCGAGGTGACGGTGAAGGCGTCGGGGATGGACGTGGCGGTGATCGAGGTGGCGTCGGCCGAGGGGAAGACCAATGGCGAAGGAGCGTATCGTTTCGACCTGACGTTGCCGCACTATTTTGCCGGACGGCCGGTCAACCAGGGTGCGGCGCGCGTGCTGGTGGAGGCCACTGTCAAGGATTCGGCCGGCCATGCGGAGACACGCGGGGAGCCGATCACGGTAAGCGAATCGCCGCTGCTGATCACCGCCGTGCCGGAAGGCGGCACGATGGTTCCGGGCATCGAGAACCAGGTCTTCGTGCTGACGTCCTACGCCGATGGCAAGCCGGCCAAGACAGACCTGCGGGTGCGCGCCGCGGGAAATCCGGAACAGAATGTCAACACCGATGACGGCGGCGTGGCGCTGATTTCGCTGGCTGCGGCATCCACCCCGCGCACGCTGGAGATCGAGGCTGCGGATCAAGAGGGTCATCAGACATCAAGTTCCGTGCCGCTGCAGCTTCGCCAGGGCGAGGAGCAGATCCTGCTGCGCACGGAGTGTGCCGTCTATAGTGCCGGGGACCGCATCCAGCTTCGCGTGTTTTCCACGCGGCAGCAGGGCGCCGTGTATGTGGACGCGGTAAAGGACGGGCAGACCGTGCTGACGCGCGATCTGGATATGAAGAATGGCCAGGCCGAGTTGAATATCACAGCTACGCCCGAGTTGGCAGGCACGGTGGACTTCGACGCCTACCTGTTCGGCCGCGACGCGCGCCCGGTATCCGACCACCGGCTGCTGTTCGTGCAGCCGGCGGGCGAGTTGAAGATCGAAACCACTGCGGACGCGGCGGTATACAAGCCCGGCGACGATGCCCGCATCCAGTTCCGCGTGACGAACGAGCGGAACGAAGGAGTGCAGGCCGCGCTGGGGCTGCAAGTAGTGGATGAAGCCGTGTTTGCGCTGGCCGAAAAGCAGCCCGGCTTCGCCAAGGTCTTCTTTTACTTGGAGCAGGAGGCCATGAAGCCGCGGTACGAGATTCACTCCATCGGGATGCCGGAAGCGGTGGTGACGGCAGGGGCGGGGGTAGCCCGGCGAGATTTGGCCGCGCGGGCGCTGTTTGCGGCGACCGAGATGGTGAATGCCAACCGGTTCGAACAGGAATTCGGGCGCACAGCGCCGCAAACCCGCTACACGGAGTATGCCAGCCGCTACCAGATGCGGTTCCATAAGCAGGTAGAACGAGTCGCGGAGAGCTTCAGCCGGGCGTATGCGCAGCACCCCGAGCCGGACCTCACCAAGTTGGCCGGCCGGCTGGCGGCCACTCGCGCTCCCGAAATGCGCGACGCCTGGGACACCGAACTCCGTTTCGAACGCAGTGGCGCAATGTACATGGTGCGTAGCGCGGGCCCGGACAAGCAATTCGGCACGGCGGACGATTTCTTCGGCTACCTGCGGGTGAGTACCCGGAAGGTGGCGGGGTCTGTCAGCACCTCCGGCAGCAGCATCGATTTGCAGGTGGAACACGACCAGGGGCCGTTCAACGGCTTTGCGGAGATTGCCGGATCGGTGTTTGACCTCACGGGCGCGGCGGTGCCCGGCGCGGGCATTGCGGCTCGCGAGATCTCGAGCGGGAAAACTCGGTCGGCGCGGTCCAATGGCGCCGGGCAATTCCAGTTCACCGGCGCTCCAGTGGGCGACTACGAAGTGCAGACCTCTTCACCGGGGTTCAATATGACCTCGCGCAGATTTACTCTTGCCGAGCGTGATCGCGCGGTGCTGTCGGCGACTCTGAACGTTGGGGCGATGATCGAGACGGTTTTCGTCACCGCGGAAACCGGGGTCGTGGGCGGGATGGCTGGCGTGCGGCCTGGCGGGGCGGCAGGTATTGGCATGCCTAGGGCTCCGATGCGATCTCCTGTTGCGAGCGGCCGAGCCGTCCGGGAACCTCTGCCTGCAATGCGTGGGCCTGCACTTGGCATGGCGGCGCCGAGGGCGCGCATCGCGCCCGGCCCCGCCGCCCGCGGCGCAACAAGTTCTGCCAGTGCTCCCGTGGTTGCTGGGTCGGCCTCCGGCGCCACACCGGCGCCACGCGTCCGCTCCTACTTCCCCGAAGCTCTCTACATCAATCCCGAGATCATCACAGACCGCGACGGCCGCGCGACCATCGCCATCCCTCTGGCCGACTCCATCACCACTTGGCGCATGGCCATGCTGGCCTCCACGGTGCACGGAGCGCTGGGCAGCGGGTCCTCCAGCGTGAAAGTTTTTCAGGATTTCTTCACCGATCTTGATTTGCCCGTCACCCTTACTCAGGGCGACCGCGTCGCCATTCCGGTCGCGGTCTACAACTATTCGGGCGGCCGCGGAGACGTTAGCCTGAAGCTGCAAAAGGACGATTGGTTCTCGCTGGTCCAGGACGTGGCGGAAAAGAACCTGACGGTCGAGGACGGCCGTGTGGGATCTTCGCAATTTACCATCGAAGCCAGCCGCATCGGCAAGTTCAAGCTGACGCTGGCGGCGCGCATGGGGGTGCCCTCCGGGCCCGGCGCCAACCGCGCCGACATCGTGGTGCGCGAAATCGAAGTCATCCCCAACGGCCGCGAGGAGACACAAGTATTCAATGGCCGTCTGGAATCGGCCATCCGATACACGCTGGATTTCCCGACAGCCTCGATCCCAGATGCCAGCACGATCCTGGTGCGGCTCTATCCCGGCCCGCTCAGCCAGGTGATCGAGGGCATGGACGCCATCTTGCGCATGCCCAATGGCTGCTTTGAGCAAACTTCCTCGGCCACGTATCCCAACGTCCTGGCGCTCGATTATATGAAGCGCACCGGCAAGCTCACGCCGGAAGTGCACGCCAAAGCCGAGGGCTTCATCGCCAACGGATACCAGCGCCTGCTCACTTTTGAAGTGCACGGTGGCGGCTTCTCGTGGTTCGGACAGGCGCCCGCCAACAAGATCCTCACGGCTTACGGTCTGATGGAGTTTGCCGACATGGCCAAGGCGTCGGACGTAGACCCGAAGCTGATCCAACGCACGCAGCAGTGGCTGGCTGGGCAGCAGCAGGCGGATGGAAGTTGGAAGCCCGACACCAATTTCATCAACGAGGGCGCCACCAACCGCTTCAACAGCGACGCGCTGCGGATCACCGGGTACATCGCCTGGTCGCTGGAAAACACAGGCTACCAGGGGCCCGCCGTGGAGAAAGCCCGCCAGTTTGTGGGCCAGCACATGGGCGATCAGAACGACGCCTACACCATGGCGGTGCTGGCCAACTTCGCCGCCGATTATGGAAAGGACCGCGAGTTCACCGGCCGTGCCATGCAACTCCTGCTGGACGCCCGCACCGAAAAGGACGAGCAAGCCTGGTGGACCGCGGGCGAGACCGGCATGTATGGAACCGGCGCGAGCGCGGCCGTGGAGACTACCGGACTGGCCGTGCAGGCCTTGCTGAAGTGGGGCCAGGCTTCGGCCACGGTGGCGAAGGCGCTGGCTTACATCGCCTCGAAGAAGAGCGCCGTGGGCAATTGGGGTACTACCCAGGCGACTATCATGGCCTTGCGTGCACTACTACTGGCCACCGAAAAGGGAACGGCCGATGTGCGCGGCACCGTGGAAATCACGCTCGACGGCAAGTCCGTCGAGAAGCTGACTCTGACCCCGGACAACAACGATCTCCTGCACCAGTTCGTCTTCAAGAGCGTGGACGCCAAGGCAGCCAACCACGTGGGCATCCGGTTCGACGGCAAGGGCGGACTGGCCTACCAAGTGGTAGGGCGCTACTTCCTCCCGTGGAACGAGAAGCCCGCGGCTGATGCGCTCTCGATCGACGTGGCCTACGACCGCACGCGCCTGGCGCAGGACGACATCGCTACAGCCACCGCGACGGTGAAGAATAATCTGCCCAAGTCCGCCAACATGGTGATGGTGGACCTGGGGATTCCGCCCGGTTTCGACCTGCTAACTGAGGACCTGCAGACCTACCAGGAACAGAGCGCAGGTCGCAAGAGCGGATGGCTGGAGAAGTTCAACCTGACGGCCACGCAGGCGATCCTATACTTCGATTCGATTTCCGCAGGCGATACCGTGAAGCTGAGTTTCCGGTTGCGCGCCAAGTATCCGATCCGCGCTCGGACTTTTCAATCGCGCGTGTACGAGTATTACGATCCCGACGTGAGCGCCGTGGCGTGCCCGGTGCAACTGGAGGTCAAGTAGAGGAGGAGTGCGCGACATAGAAATGGAGATCAGGCCGCCAGCACGCCTTCCAATAGTCCTTAAAGTGGCCGTTGAGATGGCCGCATCGCAGGACAATGATCGGGTTGGCTCCCCGAACTGTCCAGAAAATCCCAGACTGTTTGAGCCGGGAACCGATCACGGTTTTGCAACCCGCCTCGATCACACGCGACGCGACAATAGATGCTGGCGGCGACCGGCGCCAAAAAACAAGATTGAAGGGGATCTTGGACGACGTGGCATCGGGAGTCATCTTTGCGGCCTCCTCCTGGCCGAGCTTGCGGTGCCCCCCAGGATCAGCGACACGGCCGCGGAATTGGAATCGGACGTCAGCGGGGTGCCTCCAAGATTCGCGAATACCAGGTCCAGGTCCGCCCGGTAGTCTGGCCCGAAACTGCCGGCGGAACTGGTCCTAATGGCGGCAGTGCTCATCGAGCACAACGATCACCGACGCCTCGATGCACCTTTGTTGCGGTTTCATCAGGAGCGCAGCGGGCCGGTGGTGAACGAACTGCACGGCTGTGGAGGCGAACCGCTGCAAACACAAGCCCCAGCCGTGCTAAAAGCCGGTTTTGGTATTTATTTTATTGGGTGAGGAGCCTGTGGGCGCGGCGCGCGTTGTCACTTGTTGTCACTCGGTGGCTGTAACTCTATGAAAACATGGTAGCGCTAACGGGAATCGAACCAGGTAAGCGGCAGCCCACTCCCAGCAGGACAACCACGTTATGCGTTGCTCTCAACGGATCAGCGCGGCTTCCAAAACCTGATGGTTCTTGAGCGGTGCCGGGAGGCAGGCAAAGTCCTCATGGACCTGCCTCCCAGCCCTGGATCTACAAGGAGGGTTTTGGAAGGCGGGATCCCCGAGGTCGTGTGCACGGAGGACCTGAACCGGGACGCGAATCGCCGAGTCGCCTTTCCGCACATCGACTTCTCGCAGGCAGCCCACTGGCGATGTGCAGAATTCCTAGATCTCGGCAGTCGGCTGGATATGGGAGTGAACATCGAAGCGCGCCGGTGGTGCGCTGGCACCGTTCCACCACCGTGCAGAGACGGCGCGAACGTGTGCCCCCGGTGCGCGAAACACGACCAACGCCCGGGCCGGGCGAGGTGCCACCGCGGTGCCACGTCGGGCATCCGTGGCGGTCTCGGCGCCTCCAGCGCCGTACCAGGCGCACGTGTTTGCAAACACTTAGACCCAGGTGAACCGGACTGAACTGGCGCTATACACGTTCGATTCCCGTTAGCGCTACCAGAAACAAAAGACTTACGGGCCGCAGGGCAGCACAGGGCAGCACGCGCACGGCTCCAGAGAAAAAACGCCGCCTTGCCGGCCCCATTTATTGGAAGCGTTGGCGTCGATTGTCGCAAAGCTGGGCCTGTAGTCCCACGGGTTACACCAGGACGGTAAGGGCTCCGGACTCCGAAGGAACTGACCGCCTCCACGTTTTTGTCGTGCCGAGTCTCGCCCGCTCTTGCAAATTTTCCGAAAAGTCCTACATCTGCCCCCATCAGCCACCATCTGGGAGCCGAATTCGCTTACATATGGCCGGCGAGTCTCTTTCACCGCATGCCTGTTCCACCGGCTGGGAGGAGCCGATCCGTCTGTTTGCGAGGGCGTCGCTGCGCCAAGTAATATCCGATAATCACAAATAACGCACGAGCACCGTCCAGGCCGCGGCTGGCCGGGCGATTGCTCACTCCGTGAACATGAGCGCGAGATTGCGAAGTCTCTTCTTGATTGCCGCCGGTGCGTTCACCTGCTCTATTTCCTTTGGACAATCGCTCGCGATTGGAGCTATCGGCGGCATACGGGCCACCAACGATTTGACCGGTGAGGCAGCCACGAGTGTGTCAGGGCGCTACGTGCTTGGCCCTGAATTGGACATCGGCTTGCCATTCGGCCTGGGATTTGAGGTTGACGCACTGTATCGGCGCCAAGGCTATCAGGCGTCGAGCTCTTATAGCGGCCAGTTTGACGAGCACGCAAACTCTTGGGAGTTCCCAATGCTGCTCAAATATAAACTCCCCTTTCCCCTTATCAAGCCATTTTTAGAAGCCGGCTATGCCCCGCGCCTCATAAATGGAACCGTCCACTACTACACCAATGGTTCGACCGACGGCACTGATTACCCCGCAAGCCAAGGCATCGTCGTGGGGGGCGGCGTGCAGTTCGGAATCGGCCGCCTGCGCCTCGCACCGGCGGTCCGCTACACTCATTGGAACAACACGCCAGTCGTCGTGTACTTCGGTAATGGCCCGCAGTCTCAATCCACACAAAACCAGGCGGACATCCTGCTCGGCATCTCCTGGAAGCTGCATTAGTGCTCCAGCACCGTTTTTCCGCTAACCTGCTAACGATATTCACTGATAACGTTGCCCAAACCGCGAATCGCGACTGGTCAGCGTGGGGCTCTGGGAGTCCGCCAAGCTCATTCTACGAGAAGCCGGTTTATCTGCCCATTGGCATCCACACGCACCCGTCGGGTTGCTGAAGGCAAATCAGTGAGGTCGTTTACGATGAGAAACTTGGACGAATTCACTCAGTTGCCGGCGACGACCGATGTGCTCAGTCGCGCTCCAGTTCGTAGAATAAAGCGTGTTCGACACAGCGGGCGCATACGGTAATGCTCATGCCATCCACCGCGTGGATCTCATGTGGCGTCTCGCGTTCGCAGTATCGGCAATAGCGAAGGATTCTCGGAAACGCCGTGGCTGCCTGACTTTGTGGCGACGTTGTGCTCATTCACCGCCTCCGCGACCATGTTGCAACTCTGGTCATCGCATTGAGGACTGAGCGACCACAAGATCATCATCGACCTGCGTGACTGACCTTCACAGTTCTGCGCGTACCATCCGCGTACTAGAACGGTCGAATAGCCATGCTGATCTCTGCGTGGTTATCGCATCTGCGCGCCAGATTTTCGGAGGCAGACCGCCTCAATCTACTTCGCTGCTCTCCTGGCATTCCTCGTTGGTACTCAGGAGGTACGTACGGGACTTCCATGGGCTTGCCTTCTCTCGCATGATTATCCTGAGCGGATAGAGTTTGGCGGTGATTACCGTGCGCAAAGCGTGTAGTGCGTATCGCGCGTTTCACGATATACCAACGAGTTACCCCTTGCCGCCGCTGGTGCCTTATCAGCGATGTATGTGCGGCGCGTGCCGCGAATGCCGCGACAATGCGAAGTGGGACCGCATTTTTGCGAAGTTCGAGACGAAGGACCGGGAGGAGCGCGGGGTGTTCCGGTGTGCTCTGAACGATCTCTGACGGTGCTAACGCGAGAGAAGACGAGGCATCTGCAGCGGCTCTAAACCCCGCCGAGTGCGCGTCTGGCTCCGCGCTGACCAGGCCGCGTGAGTGCGCTCCCCTACCCACGCCGCAGTGTTTATGGATCGCTCGGCCACTGCTTGGAGAGTGGACTTTCTGGACAAGTGCTGTTGAGGCCGCTCGTGGGGCCGAGCCGCCTCAATGGAAGATAAGCCTGTTTCACGGCCCCGATCTTACAGACACGCCCCCCGCACCCCTGTAGTTCAAAGCTGCGCGAGTGCTCGGGAGCAATCCCCGAAGCCGCGGCCCAACTCCGGATAGGCGCCCATACGTCCTCTATCGGCTCCGGGTACCTATCATGCGGTCACGGCACGCGGTTGTGCGGACAGGTTGCCGTTCCCCCTCTCGATTGTGCCGGCTAGTTCGCGGAGCAGCGCGGCGCTGTCACCACGATAGGCGCTCCCGTGCTGACAGGCGAGCATCGATGGACGGAGACTCGCCAAGCGCTCTAAAATAGCGGACGTGCTCGTAGCGTGCGCGTAATAGTCCATCATTCCGCGCATTCCTTCACTTGCGGTGAGCACCTCCGATTCGGTTACGAGCCAGGATTTCCTTTTTGGCTTCCTGGTCACCGTCGATTATGGACCGGAATTTCCGTTTTGGATTTTCCGGTCCGATCCAGTATAAACTAAGCTCGCAGGCGCCGATTGCTTGGTCTAGACCTGCTATCACCCGCTGTTGTTGTTCAATCGAGAGGGCGACAACTGGGCCTTGCGGTGGCGA
>JBKQRH010000129.1:0-2668 GCA_052326045.1 Occallatibacter sp.
GTCCCAATAATTGTTTATGCCATGCCATTAGCAATCGCGGATTATCTGATCATCTCGGGAGCTGTTCGGCTTGGTGAAAAGATATTCCTGAAGAATTCTTCACACGATGATGAAGAGGAATGATCCAATCATGGGCCGCTTCGCGGCAACCGCAGCCACGCGCAGGACTTTACCTATGCCAACGTCCGTCGTGGCAACCGCTGGCTGCAAAACGTAACGTCGGGTGGCCGGGCCGGTGCCGCAACTGAGCTTTAACTGGGAAACCACGCTCTCAATCGTTTCTGTGGCGCCACTGCTGAACCAAGTCCTCGGCGGCCACGGGCCACTCCGGAAACTGGAAGTGGAAACCGGCGTCGAGCAGGCGGCCGGGAAGGACGCGAGAGCTCTTGAGCACCAGCTGGGACTGGGTGCGCAGCAGAAATGCGCCGATGTGGATGGCCAACGAGGGCGCGGGCAGGCCGTTGGGCACGTCCCAGGCCCAGCGCAGCGCCGCCATGAATTCACGGTTGGGCAGAGGGTTGGGCGCGGCGATATTGAAGGGGCCGTCCAGATCGTCGCGGTGGATGAGGAACTCGACGGCGCGGGCAAAGTCGTCCTGGTGAATCCAGGAGACGAACTGGCGTCCGTTGCCCTGTTTGCCGCCCAGGCCCAGCCGGACCAGATTGGATAGCACGGCAAAGGCGCTGCCCGGCGCAGGGCTGAAGACGATGGCGTTGCGCAGGGCTACCTTGCGGGTGCGCGACGTCACGGAGCCGAAGAACGCAGCCTCCCAGTCGCGGACGACGCGCGCCATAAAGCGGCGTGAACTGCTCCAGGGTACGGCTCTGATTTGCTCGCTGTCCTCCAGGACGCTGGTCTCATCCAACGGCAGATCGACACGATGCGTATCGACGACCCGCTTGTAGATGGCGATAGCCGAAGCATTCATCCACACTTTGGGGGGATTGGCGAGTGCGGCGATCACCCGGCCAAGCAGCTGAGTGGTCTGGATGCGCGAGTTGTAGATAACTTGCCTGTTTTCAGCATGGTAGCGGCAGTTCACGCCGCGGCCGGCCAGGTTGATGCAGACGTCCGAGCCTTCCATGTAGTCGGTCCACGGGCCATCGTGCTCGCCGTCCCAGTGAACGGTCTGCCAGGGCGCCGTGTAGGGGCCGCGGGTCAGCACGGTCACATGATGGCCGCGCTCCTGAAAGTGGCGCGCCAGCACCTGGCCCAGCAGTCCGCTGCCGCCGGGCAGGACGATGCGAAGGGGGCGTAGCGGGCGCGGGCTCGCGTCAGCAATGGTATGCATGAATTCAGGGTACAGGGTCAACTACGGCCGAGGAGGAAAGGGGTAGCCGCGCAGAAACTGCCGCCGGCGATGCGCCCGGAGTTCGTGGACGATCAGGATCACCACCAGCCCCACGAGAATCAGCGGACCGAAGACGATCCAGGCCGGGATAGCGACGCGGTCACCGCCCACGGCGACCGATTCGGGCGTGTGCAAGACCCCGAAGACGGCCACCAGATCCTTGCCCACGGAGACGTTCTCGCCCAACCGCACCGTCCCGAAGAAGCTCACCAGGTCGTCGCCGATTTGGGTGTTGTCATCGGCAGAAACCTTGCCAAAGAAGTTCACCACGTCGTGATTGGCCCTTCCGGCGACATGGATGTTCCCGAAAAAGACGACGACGTCTCCCTTCACCTCGCCCTCGACATTCACGCTGCAAAAGAAGCAGACGGCGTCGCCGACAGTCGAGTCCGGAGCGACGCGGATGTTGGAGAAGAACTGGACCGCATCCCGGTTGGCAAAGGCAGGAGCAGAGGCAGCCGCAAAAGCGGCGGCCAGCAGGCTAACGGCGAAGATTCGCTGAATCATGGTGGGCATCCCTCCAACACTACGCGCAAACCGAAGGAAAAGTTCCGGCGACCGGCTCTGGAAATCGGGGCCTGCGGGGAAGCCAGCCGCAGCGCTTGCCGGCCGAAATCACCGCGCAATGCGGCCGATTCGCATTCTACCGCCGTCAGGCGACCATTGCCGGATTGAGGGCCGCCGTCCAGTCCGCGGGCGAATCCACCAGCACGTCCGGCGGGTTGTCCAGCAGGCTCTGCGGAGCCAGGCCGAAGGTGCAGCCGATGGACCAGACTCCTGCGTTGCGGGCCGTCAGCACGTCCACTTCGCTGTCGCCGATCATCACCGTATCTTCGGGCAGCGCGCCGGCCTCGTCCATCAGCGTGCGCAGCCCCAGCGGATAGGGCTTTTTCACGGGAAAGCTGTTGCCGCCGTAAACGTGCAGGAAGAAGGGCGCGAGGCCCAGCGCCTCGCAGATGGCCTGGGCCGGGCGAACCGGCTTGTTGGTCAGCACCGACATCGACCTGGGCCTCCCATCGGGAAACCGGCGCAGCGCGGCCAGCGCCTCCAGCACCCCGGCGTAGACATAGGTGAAGTCCAGCTTGTGCTCGCGATAGTAGTCCAGAAAGCACGCGTAGGCCTGGGCCAGGAAATCCTCCTCCACAGGGGCGCCGTTCCCGTTACCGGTCCCATGCTCCAAAGCCCTGCGTACCAGCATCTGCGCGCCGTCGCCAATGAAGCCGGCCACCACCGGGCCGGGCAGCGGCTCACGACCGAAGTGCCGCAGCGTGGCGTTCACGCTGTTGCAAAGATCCCGGGCAGAGTCGATCAGCGTGC
>JBKQRH010000130.1:0-19920 GCA_052326045.1 Occallatibacter sp.
TTTGCGAAGAGGCAAGCAGAACGGCGCGGCCGGGCGGGCGGTCCTGAAGGTTTTTGAGGACGCCGAGGAGCAGGCCCTGACCCGGAGGGGCGAGAAGGTCGACGCGATCGAGATAGGTGAAGCCGGCGAGGGTGGCCGGATCGGCGTCGGTGACCAGCCATTCGCGGGCATCGCGGCGCTGAAAGGTGGATGCGGCCAGTTGAGAGCGGCTGAAGAGATAGCGTGCCAGGGTCTGCTTGCCGGAGCCGTGCTCGCCTTCAATGGCGGCCACCTGGACGTGGGGCGCGGCCATTTCAGCCTGCATGAGCAGTTTGCGCCAAGCCGCGCTGACGCCCACAATCTGCGTGGCGGGCGGCGACTCCAACTCCACAAGCGTCAGGCCGGAAACGGAAGGCTGGGGCTGGTATTGAGCGGCGTTCTGCATAGATCTCAACGTGCCTCGCCTCCCCGGCCAAATCAGCACTCACTGGCCAACAGAGGTTTTATCGGCGACGAGGGAAAAAACATGAACCGGAGAGATGAGGATTTCTCTCCGGTCAGGATTGGGAAAACATCGGGGTTTTGCGGGTCTTTACGTTGGTTCTAAGGCATTTTCCGAATCACCGTAGAGTCGCGAAGTGTGTGCAGGGCGGATTTTTCTTGAGGAAAAATCCACTCGGCAGCTAAGGCCTCACTCTATACGAATTCGGAAAATGCTTCAGCGGGAGCGATTGGAGGGCTCGTCGGAGAAGATCTGGCCGTCGCGGATGTGGATCACGCGATGGGCGTAAGCGGCGATGTCCGGCTCGTGGGTGACGACCACAATGGTGTTGCCTTTGGCGTGCAAGGTATCAAACAGGGCCATGATCTCCAGGCCGGTCTTGGAGTCCAGGTTGCCGGTAGGCTCGTCGGCGAGGATGATGGAGGGGCGGTTGACCAGGGCGCGGGCAACGGCCACACGCTGGCGCTGGCCGCCGGAGAGCTCGTTGGGCTTGTGGTACATGCGCGATTCCAGGCCGACATCGGCGAGCGATTCCTTGGCGCGGGCGATGCGGGCGGCGGCGGGCGTGCCGTTATAGATGAGCGGCAGCTCCACGTTGTGCAGCGCGGTGGCTCGCGCAAGCAGGTTGAAGGTCTGAAAGACGAAGCCGATCTCCTTGTTGCGGATGCGCGCCAACTGGTCGTCGTCCAAATCGCTGACCAGCTCGCCGTTGAGCCAATAGCGGCCTTTGGAGGGGGTATCCAGGCAGCCGATGAGGTTCATCAGCGTGGACTTGCCCGAGCCGGAGGGGCCCATGATGGCCACGTACTCGTTGTGCTTGATGCGCATGGAGATGCCGCGCAGGGCTTGCACCTGCTGCTCGGAGCCCATATCGTAGGTGCGCCACAGGTCGTCGACGACGATCATGTCGCCATTTGGCTGCGCTGCCTGCCGCACATCGTCTTGGGTGCTGATGCCGTCCAGAATCATCCGCTTCTCATCCTTTGCCCGGTTTTTTACGTCGGTCTTGCCTGTCCTATTCCGTCTGTCCGGTTCCGCCGCCTGGGGAATGTGTAAGCCCGCGCCCGCAGGGCTTTGTTCCCGTGTTGGGACTGCCGCTATTGCTAAGAGGACGCGCCGGAGGTCAAATTGACCGGCTTGGCGGTATCCCGCTTCACCAACGCGCCGTTTTTCAAGACGCGCAGCGTTTTGAAGGGGCCGGTAACGATCTCCTGCCCTTCCTTGAGGCCGGAGAGCACCTCGATGTCGGTGGTCCCGGTGATGCCGGTGGTTACGGGAACGAATTTGGCCCGCAGCCTGCCGTTTGAGTCCTTGTCCACCACATAGACGCCCTGCACCGGCGGGCTCTTTGGAGTGGAGGCGGAGGAACTTGACGCGGCCTGCACGCCGGACTGTCCCTTGGGTTTGTCGTCGTCCGGACTGTGCATGGTCAGGGCCTGAATGGGCAGCGAGAGCACGCTGTTCTTGTGCGCGGTGGTGATCTTGGCGGTGGTGGAGAGTCCGGGGCGCAGTTCGCTGGTGGGGTTATCCAGGGTGACCACAACCTTGAAGTCCTTGGCCTCTTCGGTGCCGGTGGTGGACTGCGAGGTGGCAATGCCGGTGGAGCGCAGCAGCGCCTGATCGCCCACCAGGGTGACGTGCCCCTTGAAGACCTTGCCGGGCAGCGCATCCACAGTTACATCCGCAGGCTGGCCGATCTGAATGTTGACGATGTCGGTCTCGTCCACTTTTACCTCCGCGGTCACGATGCTCATGTCCGCCAGAGTCATCAGCGTGGAGCCCTCGGTGTTCTGAATGCCTTCCACCACCGTCTCACCCTCGCGGACGGGCTCGTTGGTCACAATGCCGTCAAAGGGGGCGATGGCGATGGTCCTGTCGAGCAGGTCCTGGTTGTAGCGCAGGCTGGCCAGCTGGGTCTGCAGGTGGCCGCGCTGGGAATCGGTCTGAGCCTTGGCCTGGTTGAGCTGCGCGACGGCCTGCGCCACCGAGGCTACATCCAGGTCATAGGCGGCCTTCTTGGCGTCGAAATCCTGCTTGGCCATGATGCCGTCTTTGTAGAGCGCCTGGGCGCGGTCCCAATCCAGCCGTTTCTGTTCCAGATCGGCCTGGGCGTGCTCGACGTTGGCCTCGGCGGTTTTTTCCGCGGCAATGTAGGAGGAGATGTCGGTCCTGGCGGCGGCGATGGCAGCCTGCTGGCCATCAACGTTCGCCTCCTGCTGCACGTGCTCGATGGTGGCCACCGTCTCGCCCTTCTTCACCGTGTCTCCCTCTTTGACATAGAGGTGGGTGACGCGGCCCATAGCGGTAGCTCCGAGGTTGACGTAAGTCTTGGCCTTGATCTGGCCGGTGCCGCTGACGACCGTGGTCAGCTCCTCCTTCACGATCTTGGCGGTCAGAACCTTGGTGTAACCGGACTGCTGCTTGTAAACGAACAAGGCCACAAGCCCGGCGGCCACCACTACGGCGAGAACAATCAAGAGGATCTTTTTCATGTGCGATTCGTGCTCCAGGTCTCCTTAAATCAGTTTACGCAAATGCCGCCGGTACGGTTCCCAACGGCTGCCAAAACGCTTTCAGCGTCAGCGGGACCGCTGGGAGGCTGGCTGTGGAGGCCGGCGGGAATTTCCCGGGGAAAAACCCGGCCGCGCGGCCGGCGCGAGGAATGTGGAAGCCACGGAAGTGCCTGAGAATGGCTTACCAGAAGGATCGCGCTTGTTTTTTTGACGGCGGAACACCCCTCCGGGTCTCAAAAACTCCGCCCAGCGGCGATTTGACCGTCTCCGGCGCCGCCTCCGGGTTACTTTGGAGGCGCTGGCGCGTCCAACCGGCAGCCAACTCCAAACGGAACCTTGCCCAGCCCCACCGGGACCCGTAGAATAAAGGATCGCAGGAGTTTTTACAGGCAATGAAGCTAAACGGCCGAAATATTCTCTTTGCCGCGCTGGGTTGCGGCCTGGTTTTCACCCCCACTTCTGGGCTCCTAGCCCAGCAGGCGGCCAACCCGCCCGCATCCTCCGCCCAGGAACAGGCCCAGCCGGCCGCCACGCAGGGGCAGGAAGCGGACCCCCTGAAGCGCGAACGTTCCGATAAAGAGAGATTTGCCGCACAGAAGGCAGTCCGGCAGGAGTTGAAGGGGGCCTACAAGACCTGGCTCACTCAGGATGTGGCGTGGATCATCACCGATGAGGAAGCCAAAGCCTTCAAGCAGTTGAGCAACGATGAGGAGCGCGACGCGTTCATCGAGCAGTTCTGGCTGCGGCGCAATCCCGAGCCGGATTCCCCGGAAAACGAATTCCGCGAGGAGCACTACCGGCGCATCGCGTACGCCAACGAGCACTTTGCCGCCGGCAGGCCGGGCTGGAGGACGGACCGCGGACGCATCTATATCATGTTCGGCAAGCCGGATTCCATTGATTCACACCCCTCCGGCGGCCCCTACCACCGGCCCATAGAAGAGGGTGGCGGCGAAACCGCGACCTTCCCGTTCGAGACCTGGAGCTACCACTATCTTGAAGGCATCGGCGAAAACATCGACCTGGAGTTTGTCGACAGCTGCCAGTGCGGCGACTACCACTTCACCATCGACCGCGGTGAAAAAGACGCGCTGTTGCACGTTCCCGGCATGGGAAAGACCATGTACGAAGAGATGGGCATGGCCAAGAAGGGAGACAGATTCCAGGGCGGCCTGGAGAATCTGGGCACAGGCCCACGGGCCTCCTCGCAGGGGCACAATGAGTTCGAACGCATCGAGTTGGCAGCCAAGATCTTCGCTCCACCGCCGATCAAGTTTGCCGATCTTGACAACTTCATCACCGAGCACAAGCTGCTCAACGGTCCGGTCTTTCCCTTCGACGTCCGCACCGACTTCATCAAGGTCACGGATAGCACAGTGCTGGTTCCCATCACAGTGCAGTTGAAGAATCGCGACATCACCTTCGTGACCAAGGACGGTGTGTCCAAGGGATTCGTGAACATCCTGATCAAGGTCACGACTCTGACCCACAAAACGGTGCAGAGCCAGGAAGACACGGTGCAGATCGAGCAGCCGGCCGAACTGCTGGAGAAGACCCTGGACCGCAAGTCGGTCTACTGGAAGGCTCTTCCGCTCCTTCCCGGCCTTTACCGCCTGGATATTGCCATCAAGGACGTGAACAACCGGGAGCACGTGGGTCTGTATGGCCGCAGTCTTGAGGTGCCCACGTATCACGACGAGAAGCTGGCCACTTCGTCGCTGATTCTGGCCGACGAGATGAACACTGTCTCCTCGCGCGAGATCGGCGCCGGCAGCTGCGTCATCGGCAATACGCATATCTGTCCGCGGGTAAGCAGCCCCACCCGGGCCAACCCCAACCCACCGGCCAGCTTCAAGCGCAACCAGCAGCTCAACTTCTGGATGCAGGTCTATAATCTGGGGATCGACGAGGCCACCAAGAGCAACGAAGCCACGGTGACCTACCAGATCATCGATGCCGCGACCAACACGGTGGTCTTTGAGAAGGAACTGGCCTCGAAGGATCTGGGGGCTCACAGCGACCAGCTGACGGTGGAGAAAACCCTGCCCATGGCCGGCCTGCAGCCGGGGAAATACAAGGTGACGATCAAAATAAAAGACGCAATCTCAAAACAAGAGATTGCGCAATCGGCACCTTTTGTCGTGGAATAGTAAGTATCCCCCGCAGCGCGGTTACCGGACGCAAGATTCGGAAGCCCGCCCGGGATGGTTTAGCAAGAGTTTCGCCAGGGACGCCGCTCAAGGTCACCTATAGTGAACATGCGCAGGGTCCATCTCGTTGTTTTCGCGGCGCTGATAGCCGCGGGGAGCGCTCCGCTACAGGGAGCCGCCCCGGGATCGGTTTCGGGAGTAGTGCGCGATTCCTCCGGCGTGCCTCAGATGGGCGCCGTGGTCGAGTTGCTGCGCCCCGACCTAAGCGTGATCGCCAGCGTCTACACCGACAGCGACGGCCGGTTCACGATTCCCTCGGTGCTTCCCGGCCGTTACGCGCTCAAGGCCATGGGCACATACTTCCTGCCTTCGTTGCGCGAGAACGTACGCGTGCGCACGCATACGGTCGTCAACCTGACCCTGAACACGCTGTACGAAGTGATGCAATGGCTTCCGGCTGAACCGCGCGCCGGCAACGCGCAACAAGACGACTGGGCCTGGACGCTGCGATCGGCCGCTAACCGCCCCCTGCTGCGCTGGCTGGAAGACGGGCCGCTGGTGGTAGCCACCGACGGATCCGGCGCCGCGCCCAAGCTGAAGGCGCGCCTGATGGCTACCGGTCAGGAGGGCACATTTGGCGAGAGCGGCGAACGCTACTCCGCCGCGGTGGAAGAGACTCCATCCAACAGCCGCGAACTGCTGGCGCGCGTGGATTTTGCTCCCAACACCGATGCCGGCATGGAATCGATGCTGGGCTTCACCCAGGATCTGGGTCTTGCCGGCTCCGTTAAATCGGTAGCCGCCGTCGCCATTCACCCCGAAATCGACTCCTCCGGGAGCGAGGGACTGGATGAGGCCGCGATCCGCAGCTGGGAGACGATCAGTTTCGGAGATGAGGCCGAGGCGGAGGTGGGTTCCACGCAGGTGATGGCGCGCTTTGCCGGCCACTCCGCCAACACCGTGTTTGAGGCGCTGCCGTATGCTTCAGTGGGCTGGCGCGACGGCAACTCCACCATTCGCTACCGGATAGCGACCTTCACGCCCGGCCCGCAGAACTCCGATGACACCCAAGCCCAGGCCTGGCTGCCCCAGCTCTCTGCCCGCAATGGCGAACTGGCCATCGAGCATGGCACCCACCAGGAGATCGGCTGGGAGCGCCGCACCGACGTTTCGGGCATGGCCGTCATGGTCTACGCCGACAAAATCGACAATCCGGTCATTGAGGCCATGGGCCACTTTGCGGCCGGCGATTCCTGGGCCGATGCCGTGCTATTCGACCCCGCCAGCGGGCTGCTGCACGCTGCCGGGCCGGACTATTCCACTGCCGGAATAGTGGCTACAGCGCAGCGCCGGCTGCCCGGCGGCAACTTGATCCGCGTCAGCTACGCCAACGGCGATGCCCTGGCCATGTCCGCCCCGCCGGCAGCCCCGCAGTCCATTGCGCTGGCCCAGGCGCTCGCCGCCGCCCACGCCCGCCACGCCCAAATGTACTCGATCTCGTTCTCCGGCACCCTGGACGGCACCGGGACGCGCTGGCGGGCCAGCTACCGCTGGCAGCCCGATGACACCGTCACCCGCGTTGCTCCGTATGCGGCGGATACCGCCGAGTCCTATCTCAACCTGCACTTCCGCCAGCCCATCCACCTGCGCCGCGATGGAACAGGCGCCGGCTTTGAGGCCCTGTTCGATGTGCGCAATCTGCTAGCGCAAGGCTACCGGCCCTACCTCATGAGCGACGGCTCACTGCTGGTCTTTGCCCAGGAACAGCGCGGCATCCAGGGCGGCCTGGCCTTCACTTTCTAGAGCTGCCGTCCCCGCTTCTCACCCGTTGGCGCAGTCATGGGAGACAGGGCCGAAGAAGCGGGTTCAGAGTTTTCGGGCAGTGTCCTAATTTGGATTTTGGCGTTCCTCTTTATCTTCCTCGTTCTCCCAAAAGCCTTTGCCTTTTACCAGCAGGTCAATCTCCGGACTTTCATGCCGAAAGTAAACCCACTTACGCTTGAACGAATGTCTTCATCAAACCTGTCCGCGAAGAAATACGCCTTCTGCGGGCAAGGTCAGACACAACCCGCTCGCGAAATAGAATCTGAATGAGCGCGTGCGCCGTCTCCGAGGAGCCGGCCGAGCTGGCTCTGGCCACCGCCTGACGGCTGCATCCTTCATCGAATACCGGCCATTGATTTCAATGTCGATGGCCGGTTTTAACGCTGGCCAGATAGGAATCGATGGCCTCTTGCCATTCTGCGCCGGCTTTCTTGTCGCCTTCACTCATTCTGCTCACCTGCTCATTGCCCTGCGGCGTGAGCGCGGTGCGTGTGTAAACCACGTTAACGTGTGTGGTGCCGGCGTCCATTGGCTTGAAGCGTACATCAATGGTGGTCACCAGCAGCTCTGTCAGGAAATACACATACTGGATGTGCCGCGCATCCAGATCGAAGAGCGTGTTGACCCAGATTTTGTTCAATGGCCCATCCTGGACCGTAAAGACCGCGTCCTCCACGTCGCGGGGCGGTTGAGGATAGATAAATTGGGGGTTCCAGTCCACGCCCGCCCACACGCTTTCGCCAAGCGGGCCGAAGAGCGGTGCCGCCGCGGCATACGGTGCATGGACGGTGATCGAGAAACTGGTGCGGATGCGTGCGACGGGTTCTGGCGGCATGATCATTGGGACCTTCCAGTCGAAGACGTTCGCCCCGCCGCGTGTGGTTTCCGCTCCTTCAGGTTGTGGCTGTCGGCGGCCTTCAGAGTCATGCCGTAGATGGACTTGAACTGCTCGATTTCCTTCAGCGTTTGCGCGGAGAAGGGAACGGGTTTGCCTTCGAAGGCGTGCAGGACGATTCCTTCCAGCAGGTCGCCGAGGGTGATTTCCTTCAGCTCGGCGACGGCCTTGAGCACCTTCAACAAGCGCTTTTCCATACGGACGCCGGTCTGGACGCGCTCGACTACGACAGGTTCGCGATTTTGCTGCACTTGCGGCACGGGCTCCTCCTTGGTACATTCGTACCAAAGTACCACGGTAATCCGGCCCTGTCAACCCCCTCCTGGAGACTTCTTCGCGGCTTCGCGGACGCCTGGGTTCGCGTGTCCCCGCCCGGCCTGTTATGGTCAGGAAGGAAACCGTAAATGAATCCCCCATAGGAACCCGCGGGCATGTGGAAGCGTTGGCGAATCCGGATACTGCTGTTTCTGGCCGTTCTCGGCCCCGGATTCATTACGGCCAATGTTGACAACGACTCCGGCGGCATCCTCACCTACTCGCAGGCCGGCGCGCAGTACGGCTACACCCTCCTGTGGACCATCATTCCCATCACCATTGCGCTGATCGTCGTGCAGGAGATGTGCGCCCGCATGGGCGTGGTCACCGGCAAGGGCTTGAGCGACCTGATCCGCGAGGAGTTTGGCCTGCGGCTCACCTTTGTGCTGATGGTGCTGCTAGTGGTGGTCAACTACACCAACGTGGTCACCGAGTTTATCGGCATCGCCGGCTCGATGCACCTCTTCCACGTCACCAAGTTCATCTCCGTGCCCCTGTGCGCGGCGGTGGTCTGGTACATGGTGGTGCGCGGCAGCTACAAGAGCACGGAAAAGATCTTCATCGTCGCTTCGTTGGTCTATATCTGCTACATCTTCGCCGGGGTGCTGTCGCAGCCCAGTTGGCACGATGCGATTCTGGCCACCGTCAAGTTGCCCGCCCGCTCGGTCTGGAGCGACAAGTCCTATATGTACATGGCCATCGGCGTGGTCGGCACCACCATCGCCCCCTGGATGCAGTTCTATCTTCAGTCCTCCGTCGTGGAAAAGGGCATTCGCGTGAAGGATTACGCGGCCTCGCGGCTGGACGTGATCGTCGGCAGCTTTTTCACCGACATCGTGGCCTGGTTCATCATCGTGGCCTGCGCCGCCACTCTCTTCGTTCATGGCATGGGGTCCATCCAAACAGCCGCGGACGCGGCCGAGGCCATGCGCCCCCTGGCCGGCGACTACGCCTTCATCCTCTTCGCCTTCGGCCTCTTCAACGCCTCGATCTTCTCTGCTTCGATCCTGCCCATATCCACCGCCTACACCGTCTGTGAGGGTCTGGGCGTCGAATCAGGCGTCGACAAGCACTTCAAGGAAGCGCCGTTCTTCTACTGGCTCTACACGCTGCTCATCGCGGGCGGCGCGCTGACCGTGCTGCTGCTGCCCGACGCGCAACTGATCAACTTCGCCATCCTTTCCCAGGTACTGAACGGCGTCCTGCTGCCGGTAGTGATCATTCTGATGCTCATGCTCATCAACCGCCAGGACCTGATGGGCGAGCACATGAACTCCCGGATGTGGAATGTGATCGCGTGGGTAACCAGCATCATCGTGATCGGCATGACGCTGGTGATGCTGTGGGGGATGGTTCCGGGGCATTGAAGGGAGTGCGTCCAACGGTACGCCTAGGTCTCAAAATCGAGACCAGGACACCCGGCGATTTCTCGCCAACGGGCATAGCGGTGAGTTATACCCGTTGGCGAGTACAGGCCATTTGATGCGCTCAAGCAGGTTTGCGGGCGTAGATCTTCGCGCTCCATACCTTTCCCGCCACGGATCGAGTGAGCTCACGCAGCTTCGTTATGTCTTGCGGAGGAAGCAGAGAAAGAGCCTTTGAATCTTTGAACGCACTCTCCAACTGGTTGGCGTCATAGACAAGACGGCCGCGCACCGCCACGTCCGTCAAGCCCACAGACCGCAGCCCATACAGATAAAGTTCCTCGCTGATTGCGCCCGCAACACAAGATGCATAGAGGGCCGCGTTGGCGACAATTTCCTCGGGCAGGTCATTGGCCACGATGTCCGAGACCAGCATTTGCCCGCCCGGTTTGAGCACGCGAACGATCTCGCGGAAGACCTTGGGCTTCTCTGGAGAAAGATTGATGACGCAATTCGAGATGACCCAATCGACCGAGGCGCTCTCCACGGGGAGATCTTCGATGATGCCCTTGCGCACCTCAACGTTGGTGAGATTCTCGGTGCGAATGTTCTCATTGGCCCTGGAGATCATCTCGTCCGTCATATCGACCCCGATCACCCGGCCGCTCGGTCCCACCTTTTTGGCCGCCAGGAGCAGGTCGATGCCGGCGCCCGATCCTAAATCGAGCACCACGTCGCCCGGCTTGAGAGCGCTGAACGCGACCGGATTGCCGCAGCCAAACGAATCGACTACCGCCGACTCCGGCAAGGAAGCAACTTCCTCGCCGGAGTAGCCGGCAAGATCGACGAAAGATCCCTTTCGCGCCGGTGGCGCCGCCGCTTCACTTCCGCAGCATCCGCTGCTGGTTTTTGGCGGGCTGGCGACTGCTTCCGAGTAGCGATTCGATACTTCGCTTCGAACTTCTTCTGCTTTCGTACTCATTTGTCTTCTCCTTGTACTTGGTTGAGTGTGCATACATGCATATGAGTGAGCGCAAAATGGAGAATTAATCTCCGCCAAACGCCCCCTCCTATGCCGGTTGAGATTGTTTTATGCGCGGAGCGCGGTTCTTCCGCGCCGGCAACCGTTTATCAGAGGGCGCAGAAGCAGGCCCTTCCTGGCCGCGGCCTTCCGGGCAACAGGATTCAAGCGCATCGGCAAGGCCGCGCAGGATTTGCGCAACGGCGTTCACCTCTACGGTGCACCACACCTCTTTGCCGCGCTTTACGCACGTAATAATACCCGCCTCTCGCAAGATCGCGAGGTGACGTGAAACCACCGAAAAATCTACGCCACTTCCATGAGCCACTTGACTGACAGTGCACGGGCCTCGATCCTCCATAAGGCGCATAAACAGGGAAAGGCGCTTGGGATCGGAGAGAGCCTTGAAGAGCCGGGGGGAGAGCAATCGGGCCAGGCCACTGCAACAAGGCGCCACGCGCGCCGGTTTCTCTTTATGTTTGCTTACTTGCACCATGATGCAATCGTATCGAACGAATCTCCGCTTGTCAAGCCCCTTGTGATCAGCCGTGGGTTGCGTTGGCTGCCGGGTGCCCAGGTCCGGATTCTCGGACCTGGGAATGACACCCTACAGCAGCTTGCCGGCGGCCAGATCGCGTATCAGTTCCCGGTCGGCGGCCAGGAAGTCGTAGCTAGGCAGGTCTTCGAGCTTGACCCAGCGCAACTGCTGGAAGATGCGGTTATCGAGTTCCCCGGCGAACTCGTGGACGGCAAAGAACTGCAGATCGACGGCGCCGCCATGACGGTAGTTGTGGCGGATGCGGGTGACGAGCGGGCCGATGACGGCGCGAATGCCGAGTTCCTCCTCCAGTTCGCGGGCCAGCGCCTGCTCGGGGCTCTCGCCGGCCTCGATCTTGCCTCCGGGAAACTCCCATAGCAAGGCCATCGGCTGCCCCGGACGGCGTTGACAGATGAGGACTTCGCCGCCGCGCACGATGAGCGCAGCCGCCACGAAGCGGAGGGCGGGACCGGCAGGGCGAGCATTGGAATTCGGCTGGGCTTCTTCCACTCCTTTAGTGTAAACGCACCAAAAGGGATGCAGAGTCGAGCGGGCACAGCTTGCTGAAGCGCCATCAAAGCCGTTCGGAACAGACTGCGGAAATGGGGGGATGGCGAACGAGTTCCCCCGAAAAACCTGCCTCATGGGCTAAAGCCCGCATGGATTATGCGGCATTTACGGCACGGCACCCAGAGGGTCCCCGGTCGTGCCCTGACACAAAGCCCGCTTTGATTTTGCGGGGTTTATGTACGGGCTAAAGCCCGTACCTTCGGCTGTAAATAGACTTTCGAGCTTACACGGAATATCGAAGCCGATTCCGGAAGAAAATTAGAACCGGGTACTCGAGAGCCATCACTGTAAACCAGGTCAGTTTCCATTCATCGACATGGGTAAGAACGATTGCAAAACCTGCCAGATGCACGGACAGAAGAAGAGCGGTCAGTGCCCAGAACTGCCATCTTCTGAAAAACTGGCGGCTGTAATTGATGAAAAGCCCATACAGAATCGCCGTATCGAGTGCTAAACCACCCCACCTGATGTACACCTCGTGGCTTACGGACGATGCAAAAGAGGCGCACAATATCAATAAGCCAATGACTACAGGCACAATGATCAGAATGTCTCGTGTTGTGAGATCATTCGGATCGAATCTCGGATGATGATTGATTTTCATGAGGTCATTACCATCCGCATTGTTGCCACTCTGCATTGAGCGCATCACCTTCACCGAAGCGAGTTTTTTCGCGGCCTGTAAAGCCCGCATTCTTTCTCTCTGTCTGGTGGCGCAGCACCAGATCCAGAGGTTCCCCGGTACCCGGCCGCGCCCTTTCAATGCAAAACCGCGTGATGGAACAGGTTTTCAAATCCTGATCGATTCTCCGGCGACCGCCGCTTCGACGCCCTCGGCGGCCTGGGGCCGGAAGTAGCCCCAGCCGTTCTTTGCCGCCGCCGCAAGCAGGGCCGGAGACGGATTGACCGGGAAGGGGTGGCGCGCAATCTCAAGCAAAGCCAGATCGTGGATGGAGTTGCCGAAGGCCGCATCGGGAGGCGCGAGCCCCACCCGGGCGAGCGTGGCGGCTTTGCCCTCGTCGGTGGGCACGTCCACAATTTCGCTGGAGATGAGGCCGTCGGCAACGCGGACCTCCGCGGCCAGCACGCGCTCCTCTGGAATTCCAAAATCGCGCACGCCTTCGACGACCACCCACTTGTTGGTGGAGCTGACGGCCCAAAGCTCGACGCCTGCCTGGCGCAGAGTGGCCAACAGCGAGGCCATTTCAGGAAATACACGGGGGCGCACAAACTCCCCAACATACTGGGCGGCGGCGGCGCGCAACTCCTGCTCGCGGAGGCCGGCGTAAATCTGCACCATCTCACCGCAGATTTCCAGTTCGCTCACCTGGCCGGCTTGGTAGGCCCGGTAACGCGTATCGATCCAGTCGCTGGTGGAGCGCGAGACCAGGCCCTGTTCGAGGGACCAGGCCATGAAGCCATAGCCGGCGTCGCCGCCCCACAGCGTTCCATCACAATCGAAGACCGCAACTTTCGGACTGCTATCGAGAACCAGCCGTTCGAACTCCCGGGCGGTCCACTTGGGGATTTCTATCTGCGCAGGTGTCAAGCGCACCTCAATCCTGATCGAGAATTCTTCCAACTCTATTCTCTCTCAAACGGGGCTGCTTTGCACGTGAAGGTTTGAAGAAGACCCAATGGAGCAATCCAGCGGATAGGTTCCCGCGCGGGGTAATGAAGTAGATACCTTGATGAACGAGGTACGGTTGCCTGTTCGCGGCCGGTGGAGATGGGTTCAAGCGCCGATAATCGGGAGTGTGGATATAGGGCGCAATCTTCCGCTCCTGAAGGACTACCAGGCGTATCTGCGCGTGGAGAAGGGGCTGCGCCCGCTCACCTGCGAGGCCTATGACAGCGACTTGAAGACCTTTGCCGAGTTTATCGAGGGCCGCCACGGCATACTGTTGACGGCGGCGCAGCAGGATGTGGCGGCCTTTCTTGAGCATCTGCGCGGCCACGGCATCGACTCGCGCTCGGCGGCGCGCAAGCTGAGCTGCCTGCGGGGCTTCTACAAATGGCTGCTGCTGGACCGCCGCATTCACCACGATCCTACCGTGAATATCGAATCGCCCAAGGCGTGGAAGGTGCTGCCCAAGTCGCTGGCCGAGCCGGAGGTGGTGGAGATGCTGGAGCGAGCCGGCATAGCCGCATCGCATCCGCAGGCGCGGGGCACGGAACTGCGCGACCGCGCGATTCTGGAGCTTCTCTACGCGGGCGGGCTGCGCGTCTCTGAGGTTACGGCGCTCTCGACCGGCGACCTGTCGCTGGACGCGGGCCGCGTGCAAGTGCGCGGCAAGGGCGACAAGGAACGCATCGTGCCGCTGGGCTGCTCCGCAGTTCTTGCTTTGGAGGAGTATCTACGGGAAGGCAGGCCGCATCTGGCGCGCATCAGCTCAGCGCGCAAGGCCAATGCGGCGCGCCAGGATGCTACCCGTCTGTTTCTTTCCTTGCGCGGCATGCCGCTAACGCGCCAATGGGTCTGGCACGTGGTCAAGATGGCGAACGGCGCCGCCAGCCCGCACCGGCTGCGCCACAGTTGCGCCACACACATGGTGGAGCACGGCGCGGACCTGCGCAGTGTGCAGTTGATCCTGGGCCACGCCGACATTTCCACCACTCAGGTCTACACGCACCTGGCGCTGGGCCGGCTCAAGGCCGTGCATCGCCTGCACCACCCGCGGGCGGCGAGGCGTGGCGCGGAGGTTGAGGCGTTTTCAGAGCCGCTTGGAGATGCGCATCCAGATTCCCATCGGGGGCTATGCCTTGTTCCGAGCGTTCATCCGAAAGAGGAGACGGCATGAGCACATCGGCCGCTGCCGCGATTGCCCGGCCGCTGGATTTGCTCGTGGCCGACTATCTGCGCGTGCTGGCCAATGAGCGCGGCGCCTCGGCGCACACCTTGCGCGCTTACCATCGCGAATTACACGGCTTTGCTGCCTTTGTTGCCGAGCGCTGGGGCCCCGAGCAGAGCCTGGGCCAGAGCGTAGAGCGCATCGAGCACACCGACATCCGCGCCTATCTGGGCACGCTGTACGACCGCGGGCTCTCCAAGGCCTCGGCGGCGCGGGCGCTGGCGGCTATTCGCAGCTGGTTCAAATGGCTGGCGCGCACCGGCCACATGGAGCAGAATGCGGCCTCGCTGGTGGCCACGCCGCGGCTGCCGAAACACTTGCCACGCGTGCCCTCCATCGAGCAGATGAACCGGGTTGTGGACTCGGTGGGCGAAGATGCCGCGAGTTGGCCGGCGCGGGACAAGGCCATCCTAGAGATGCTGTATGGATGCGGGATCCGCAACGCCGAGTTGACGGGGCTGAACCTGGACGACATTCACTGGGCCAATGAGGCGATCCTGGTGCGCGGCAAGGGACAGAAGCAACGTTACGTGCCGTTGGGCGACGCGACAGCACAGGCGCTAAGGGCCTATCTGGCGGAGCGGTCGGCTCGGTTGGCCGCGGCGGGCAACGGGAAGGGAGCCGCGACGCCGGCGTTGTTTGTCAATCTTCAGTTGCGCGGCCTGAGCAAGCCAGGCGGCCAGGCGCGGCTGACGACGCGCAGCGTAGGCCGCATCGTCAAGCGCATCGCCATTCTGCGCGGCCTCTCCGCTGACGTGCATCCGCACACGCTGCGCCACGCCTTCGGCACGCATTTGCTGGAGGAGGGCGCCGACCTGCGGGCGATCCAGGAACTGCTGGGCCACGAACGGCTCTCAACCACGCAGCGGTATACCCAGCTCACCACGGCGCAGTTGACGCAGGTCTACGACCGGACGCATCCGCGGGCGCGGTAGGGACGCCGGAGCAAGAGCCAGCGGTTTTTCCCCTAATATTTGTTCCTGCTGCTCATAACTTCTGCAGCCTTCCGCATCTTGGAGTGCGGTGGGCGATCCTCTGCAGCGTACCCTAGCGTTATGACGAGACCGATGCGGGTCGCGCGCGGAATGTTCAGGATTTTCTTGATTTGCGATTCGTCAAACCAGCCCAACATGCACGTTCCCAAGCCAAGTTCCGTTGCTTGTAGGCAAAAATGCGCGGCGGCAATGCCGATATCAATCAAATAAAACGGACGGTCCTTCAGCCAACCGGCGACTTGTGTGAGCATCGAATGTTTTTCGACGGCCAGGACGGCGATCACCGGCGCTTCTGCCGCGAATTTGTTGAAAGGAACGGTACTGCTGAATGTCGCCATGGCGACTTGATTTTTTATCACCGGATCATCGACGAGAATGAGTTTCCAGGGCTGCGCATTGCTAGCCGATGGCGCCATCCGCACGGCTTCAATGAGCGCCAGCAGCTTTTCCGGTTCCACCACCTTCTGCCGATATTTCCTGACGCTCCGGCGCGCCTGCATCAATTCGTCAAATCTCATCTCTTAACCGCTCTAAAAGCTGATCTTTCGATTCGGGAACCAGGTGAGCTGGACGGTGGTTGTGGTTACGGTCTGCTGGCCGGGAAGGTAGATGGGAGCCTTCCAGCGCTCGTAGGCAAAGGAGCCGTTGACCTCAAAGTCTTTGCCGATGCGCTTGACCACCTGGAAGTTGATGTCGTTCAGCGTGGTGCCGCCGGGGGCCAGGCAAGGGGTCGAGAGGGGGCATCCAGGGCTCCCGGCGGGGATGGTCTGGGTGGTTGAGCCGGGGATGAAGTACTTGGTTGCTTTTTGATTGCGCACGCCCACCTGGATCCAGTCGTTGCCGCTCAGATGGTAAGTAATCCATGCCTGGCCGCCCTTGTCTTCGCGTCCGATCCAATCGCCGAAGATCTGGCCCTTGTTGGTATAGCCCTGCCGTTGGATGGTTTCCCAGTACATGAAATGGCCGTAGTGGCTTGGGTAGCTGCCCCTGAATGAGTTGTCTGAGTGGGAGGGGTCGGTGGAGGCGGCTTCGGCGCGGATGTCCAGCTTGGCCATGCCGGGCACATGGGAGAGATAGAGGCCGGGCCGGTAGGCGGCGCGATGGGGAGCGTCGGTGGGGGAAATATCGTCGTGGACCTCGGAGTCCGCGTAGAGCGTGAGCCATTTGCGGACGAAGGGCAGCCGGTAGGAGAAGTCGAAGGCGCCAAAGCGCGCGCCCGGGTCGTTGCGGCCGAACTTGTTGACATTGCCGACGCCGGCGGTGACGCTGAAGAAGCTCCTCAGGAAGCTATTAATGGTGATAGGCTCGTGGCCCTCGCCGCCCCAGATCACGGTGCGCTCGAAGCCGAATTCGAGGTTTTCCGTGGGCCGGAAGCTGATCTTCTCGACGTGCACCCAGGGATCGCCGGGGTTGATCACGTTGGCCAGATTTGGATTGGAGCCGCCGGGATTCGCCGGATTGGGCATATAGGTGTGGCCTCTGAGCCCTCCGACCAGAAAATCGTAGCGGAAGGGTCCGGTGAGCCGGGAGAGCAGCGGAACGTTCAGCGGCTCGATGCGGTTGATGCGGAAGGAATAGATGTTTTCAGCGTTGTTGGAGTAGGCAAAGGCGCCGCCCTGGGCGGGGCCGAGCCATTCATCCTGCTTGCCCAGGGATATCTCGTGGTTGAGATAGTGGGCGGAGACGAAGGCCTCGAGCACCCGCCCGTCGGTGGTGGTGGCGATCGGTCCCATGGGAAGGGTGTCCTGGTGATATGGGATGCCGGCGGGGTTGAGGAAGGTCGTGTCGTCCACCGTGCTGAGCGCCTGAGCCAGAGCCTGGGAGTAGCCGGCAGCCGAGGGCGCCGCCTGAAACTCGCCGCGCACATAGAGCACGAACCGGCCGGCGGCGGCATAACCGCTGGCGCCGGTGTAGTTGTTGAAGCCATTTTCGTAGGGACGGCCATAGTCGTTGATGATGGTCGAGCCGAGATGGTAGCTGTCGCGCAGGGGCGTGCCGCTGATGCCGCGGGCCACGGTGTAAGTCGACTCGATGCGGGAGTTGCCCCGGTGCGTCAGGCAGGGGCCCTGGATGTCGTCGCGCAGTTCGTGCATCAGCGCGTCGTAGATCGCCTGCGCCTCGCCGGTGGCCGGCCCCGCATCCGCATCCTCAATGCGGGCGCCGGCCTGCTCCAGCATGTGGCTCACGCTCAAGCGGGTCCACGGGCGCATGCCGAGGAAGACGTCGTCCACATAGCCCAGCGAGTAGAGCCGCAGCACCGCCGGATAGACCCAGCTATCGACTGGGATATAGGGCGAACCGAGCACGGAAGGTTCGCAGACGGGCACGGGACGGCCGGCGTCGCGGCCCGCCTGCCCGGCGACCGGAGGCGCAGCGGGCTGCTGGGCGGGGAGTGGATTGGCGCTCACCACGAGAAGTCCCGCCAACACCGTTGCGCATGGGATAACAGGAGACACGACTAAACGTCTGCTCACGTTCATTCCCTCACTTTATCAGCAGAGTGCCCGCAAATTCTTAAGCTGTTTCGGCTGAAGGGGCAACTTGTCCGCCGATTCAATGGCGGCGTTCAGCTCTTTACTAAACTCGCCGGCGATCTGCTTTTTGAACTCCTCGCTGAATAAACCCTTGCGGATGAGGTACTTCTCCATGTTCAGGATGGGGTCGCCGGCCTTCCAGCACTCGACTTCGGCAGGGTCGCGAAACTTGCCGGAGCCGATCTCGGAGTGGCCGTCCGAGCGGTCGGCCTGACACTCGATCAGAGTGGGTCCGTTGCCCTTTCGGGCGTGGGCGATAGCTTCGGAGGCTACGCGATAGACGGCCACTACGTCGTTGCCGTCCACGGTGATGGCGGGGAAGGCGTAGGCATCTGTTTTCAAGGGGATGCTCTTAATCAAGGAAACAAAGATCATGGGCAGGCCATAGAGGCCGGCAATGCTCAATGCTTCCTGCCAGGGGCCGAGGGATGCGGGTTCGCTGGCGGAGATGACTACGGCTATTCTGTTGTTCTTATTTAGTTTGTTGGCCATGGCTGCATCGGTGGCGAGGTTGAGCCGGGCGGCGGTACCGGACGCAGGGGCGATGGGGTGGAAGAGGCCACCTAACAGCGTTTCGAGCGGCAAGCCATTGATGAAGAACGGGATGAGGTCGCCGGGCGAGGGGACGATGGTGTCTTCGGGGAACAGGTCGATGGTCACTCCGACGGTGACGGCTTCCCGACCGGCGGCAGAGTCGCAGTTGGCGGCGAAGTCGTTATTATTGAATAGAATACGGGTGCGATCCTCTATCATGCGGTACTTGAGCATGGTGGAGTAGAGCTGGAGCAGCTTTTCGCTGGAGATGAGCGAGAAGCCGTTCTTGGCGGGCCGCGGCGAGACCGCGCGGGGTTGTTCGTTGCTCTTGGCGGTCATCGGCTGGGGTAACTCCCCGGGGTAAATATCCCTTGACATCAAGTAGAAAATATGGCATACTGTTCTTGTTATGAAGCCAACACAGAGTATTCCCAAGCATTTACGGTACACGGTTGAGAGTTTCAACGCTCAATTCCCTGATAACGACGCCTGCCTAGACTGGCTCAAAGCCGAACGCTGGCCGTCTGGTTTGGTGCCTTGCGAGAAGTGTGGCAAGGACCGTAAGCATCATCGGGTCACTGGTCGCCCTGCCTACGCTTGCGATTATTGCGGGAGCATGATCTCCCCGATGGCGGGGACGATCTTCGAGAAGTCCAGCACGTCGCTCCGCACATGGTTCTATGCCATGTACCTGATGTCCGCTACCCGTTGCGGCATCTCTGCCAAGCAGATTCAGCGTGAGACCGGCGTAACGTACAAGACGGCATGGCGCATGTTCAAGCAGATTCGCACCCTGATGTCGGAGGACATTAGCTTGGAGGGCGAATCAGTGGAGATGGATGAAACCTATGTCGGCGGCAGGCCCCGCCTAGGAAAGAAGGTTACACGCGGTCGCGGCGATAAGACCAAGACTTGCGTCGTTGGTGTTGTAGAACGCGGCGGCAAAGTGGTTGCTATCACCGCCTCGGATGCCAGCCGCAAGACACTACACGGCATTGCCAAGGAATACATTTTGCCTGATTCCATCCTCTACACCGATGAGTGGAGCGGATATGCCGGACTAGAGAAGGTGAACGGATACCAGCACCGCCGGGTCAATCATTCGGCTGGAGTCTACGTGATCGGCACAACGCACACTCAGACCATCGAAGGGTTTTGGAGTCTGGTAAAGAGAGGAATCGGCGGGGTTTATCACTCTGTCGGCAAGCAGTATTTGCAGACGTACCTCGATGAATTTTCGTTTAGGTATAATCGTAGAAACAGCGGTCAGCCGATGTTCACGTTGCTTTTGGAACGGACGGCGGAATTGGCTGAGTAGCCGCTCGCCTCAAGAG